>JBEKUO010000007.1:0-35681 GCA_049514955.1 Bryobacteraceae bacterium
CTCGCCGCAATGGGTCATCGACGCATTCAAGCGATTCCAGATCAGCGACGAAATCTGCGAGAAGTTCGGCTATAGCAAGATTACCAAGGAAGACAAAGCCAAGATCTTCGGGCTCAATGCAGCGAAGATCTACAAGGTCGACATGGATGCCAAGCGCAATCCGCTGCCGGCCGACGCGCTCTCGCGTCTGAAGACCGCATATGTGGGTCACGGCGGCGAACGGTCGAACGAGGCCTTCGGGTGGGTGCGCGCCGACGACTAGTCACTTACCCTAGCCTCATGCCTTTCCGCCCGGTGTGCCTAAGGAGCCCGTGGCGCAGGCACTCCTGCCTGCCCGCCGGCACTCTTGCCGGCGCACTGCTAGCCGCGAGCTTGTCAGCCCAATCGCACGCCGGCCAGCCCATCCCCAAATACGTCACAGGCGACGAATGCCTCTTCTGCCATCGACTAAGAGTGGCGGACACGTGGCAGGAAAACCCGCATGCCAGAACAGTGCACCCGCGGGAGACGACCGACCCACTTCCTCCAGATGTGACAGATATCCTAGGCGCCCATCCGCCCCATCGCGGGCTGAAACCAAACGGCTATGGAAAGTTCGACCTGCTGTCACGCGACAACAAGACCTGGGACAAGGAAGCCTTTGCCCTGCGCTGCGCCGGCTGTCACGCGACGGCTGTCGATCCGCAGACTCACAGTTTCTCCACGTCCTCGCTCGATTGCTACACCTGCCATGGCGTAGCCCCGGAAAACCATGGGACCGACACCTCACTAGTCTGGTTCTCAAAGAAACACTCCCGCGATCCGAAGCAGATTGTTTCCATCTGCGGCCAATGCCATCTGCGCGAAGGCAAGTCGAAAACCAGCGGCCTGCCTTATCCCGATAACTTCGTCGCCGGTGACAACCTGTTTGAAGATTTCCAGGTTGACTTCGCCAAGGCCGCCGATCAGAATCTGAATTCCGGCGACCGGCATATCGTCCGCAACGCCCGCGACGTGGTCTCCGCAGGAAGCGACGTGAGTTGCATTAGTTGCCACAAAATCCACGACCGTTCGTCATCCAAACATCGCCTGGTGCTGAGCGGCCCAATCTGCCTCGATTGCCACAACGCGGAAGGTCCCAAGAAAGCCGTCAAGACTTACACAGTGCACAGTGACTTATGCGAATACTAATGTCGCTCGCGATCGTCGCGGCAGCAGCCGCCCAAGAGCTCCCCAAAGCCCACTTCCACCACATACATCTGAACGCCACCGACCCCGCCGCGGCCATCGAGTTCTACACTCACAAGTTCGATTGCGAGAAAGCCAAATTCGCCGGCCAGACCGATGCGGTGTGGGCGCAAAAGTCGTGGATTCTGTTCAACAAGGTGAAGGAAGCGCCGCCGTCCGATATCGTGTCCGCCATCTGGCACTTCGGCTGGGGCGCGGAAGACATGCCCGCCGCGTATCAGAAGCAGCTCGATTCCGGCACTAAGTTCCAGACGCCGATGACGGACATCAGCGACCTGGTGGGCAAGCCGGCCGGAAGCTTCTACTTTGCCTATGTCGATGGCCCCGATCACGCATTGATTGAGATGAACACCGCCGCCCACCACCACTTCGGACACGTGCATCTGCTGAGTGAAGACCCCATCGCAGCCGGCCAGTGGTACAAGAAGTACTTCGGCGTAACCGGATACATAGGGCAGCGCACAGGGCGCGTATACCGCGGAGTCCACGTCGATCCTGTCGCATCGCTCACAATGGACAACGTCAACATCATCATCTTTCCAGTCGAGTATGCGCGGGATGCGATGCCTGACCTGTGGAAAAACCGCGCCGCCTTCGCATCCACGAAAGGCCGCGTGGTCGACCACTTGGCCTTCAGCGTCGATAACTTAAGGGAAACGCTGAAGCGTCTCCGCACCGACGGCGTCAAAGTAATGGATGATGGATTCATCGAGGGGCCGGATCATATTACTATCGAGTTAGTGGAAGGCCAGGCCAACAAGGAATAACATGGAACAGCCAATCTGGAATTTTGAGCAGGAGCCGTGGGTAGACGAAAATCCGGACGAGACCAGCATCAATCTGCGCGCCTACTTCGACCGCATGCCCGACGAAAAGATGCAACAGTACGCGCCGGAGTGGACTGGCGAGCAGGTAATCGAGTGGGACGGAAACTTCAAGGATGACGGAGCGCTGATGATCGCGTGTTGCGAGCGCGACGTGGACATCGAGGAGTACCGGCGGATCCTCGAACAAGCACGTCGCTACCGGAATCGGGTGCGCGGACAGTTGCTTCAGGCGAGCGCCGCAGCAAACCTTTCAACGAACCGGTAAACGTCCGGGAACGAGTTATACAGTGGCGCCGGCGCGACTCTCAGAATATCCGGCTCTCGCCAGTCGCAAACGACGCCATCCGCGGCGAGCCGTTCGCAGACAGCGGGCACGTTGCGGCCAACCCGGATCGAGAGCTGTGCTCCCCGGCGCTCTGGATCGCTTGGCGTGATGATGGAAAACCCGCGATCGGCATATCGCCCCAGCAGGAATTCCAGGTAGCCGGTCAACAGTACGCTCTTGGCCCGCAACCGTTCCATGCCGGCTTCATCCATGACGTCCATTGCCGCCCGCAGGGAGGCCAGCGACACGATAGACGGGTTGCTCACTTGCCACCCTTCTGCGCCGGGCGTGGCGTGAAACTCGGGTCCCATACGAAAGCGAGTCTCCGGATCATGGCCCCACCATCCGGCGAACCGCGGCAGATCCTCGCGCGCGTGGCATTCATGCACGAAGCAGCCGGCGATGCTTCCCGGACCGCCATTGAGATACTTGTAAGTGCACCAAACCGCGAAGTCGGCGTCCCAATCGTGTAGCTTCAAAGGCAGATTTCCGGCTGCGTGAGCCAGGTCGAAGCCTACCACGCACCCTCTTTCGTGGCCCGCCCGTGTGACTCCGGCGAGATCGTACGCGCGTCCGGAAGAGTAATTCACGCCGCCCAGAAGGATGAGCGCGACGGACTCGCCTTGCTGGTCGAGCACAGCCTGTAGCTCTTCTTCTCCCGCCACGGCGATGAGTGACTCCGCCGGATCATATCCATGAAACCGGATCTGTGACTTGACGGCATACTGATCCGAAGGGAAGGCATTCTCTTCGATCACAATCTTGTGGCGTTCGCGTGCCGGCCGGTAGAAAGAGACCATCATGAGATGGAGATTCACGGTGAGCGAGTTCATGACCACAACTTCCGAAGGCAGAGCACCCACCAGCCGGGCTGTTTGTTCGGTCAGCAGCTTCGAGTACGTCACCCACGGCTGGCGCGCGTGGAAATGGCCCGCCACACCAAGCAGTTCCCAGACCTTCATCTCCTGCTCGATATACGCGCGTGCAGTCTTTGGTTGCAGTCCCAGAGAGTGTCCGCAGAGATAAGTGCATTCGGCGCCATCGGCCGACTTAGAGAAATAGAAGCGCTCCCGAAAGGCGGTCAGAGGATCCGCTGCGGTCATGGACTGCGCGAACTCAGGTGTCGCATGAAAATCTGTCATAAGCCGTCGTGGCGCAGGCACTCGTGCCTGCCGCGCCGGGACTCCTGCCGGCGCACAAAATCTTCGAAACTCACCCGCGTCCAACAAACGGCATATTGGTGGCCATCACGGTCATAAACTGGACATTGGCGTCCAACGGCAGATTCGCCATATAGAGGACGGCATCGGCCACGTGCCGCACGTCCATCGAAGGCTCCGCCATCTTAGTGCCGTTCGCCTGGGGCACTCCGGACGCCATGCGCCGGGTCATCTCCGTAGCGGCGTTGCCAATGTCGATCTGGCCACAGGCGATGTCGTGCTTGCGGCCGTCGAGCGAAATGCACTTGGTGAGCCCGGTAATGGCGTGCTTCGTGGCCGTATAAGGGGCCGAGTTGGGCCGTGGCACATGCGCCGAAATCGATCCATTGTTGATGATGCGCCCGCCGCGCGGAACCTGCGCCTTCATGATCTTGATGGCTTCCTGCGCGCAGAGGAACGCTCCCGTCAGATTAACGGCCACGACCGCGCTCCACTGTTCGTAGCTGAGGTCTTCCATCGGGATGCCAGGTGCGCCGATGCCGGCGTTGTTGAAGAGCACGTCCAACCGGCCGAAAACTTCCGTGGTACGCGCGAACAGTGCGCGCACCGAATCCGGTTGGCCGACGTCGGTGGGCACGGCGAGCATCTCGCCACCGGAAGGTTGTGCGGCCGCGGCAGTCTTCTCAAGTTCCGCAGCGCGGCGCCCGGCCAGCACTACGGAACATCCCGCGGCCTGTAGGGCAAGGCTGACCGCGCGGCCTATGCCGCTGCCTGCGCCGGTCACGAGAGCGATCTTGGGCGAGGTTGGCATATTCATCTCCCGTGCGATGCAGCCTGCTGCACAGCCAGCAGCATGAAGAACACGAAATTGTAAGCCGCGTGCATGAGGACGGCTGCTTTGGTCGATCCGGTGCGGAGGCGCATCCAACCGAAGGACGCGCCTGCCAGGGTGATCATGAGGCCGTGGCGCCACGAGTAGCCGTACTCCGGCAAATGCATCAGGCCGAACGCCGCTGCAGCGAGCAGAACTCCCGCCGCGGCGCCCAGCGAACGCACCAACAACGGCTGCAGAAATCCGCGAAACAGCAGTTCCTCGCACAACGGCGCAAGCGTGGTCCCAAACACCGCGAGCAGCATCACAGATGCCTTGTCCGATAGCAATTCCTTCATGGGGCTGTTGATATCCGGGGTCCTCAGCAGCACGCTGGCCAACATCACTACAAATGCGACCACAACTCCGCTGGCCGCCAGAAACGAGGTGCTGACACCCGCGGGCACCCAGCGCAGCGATTGCCAGAACGGCCGGCCGTAGTATCGGCGAAAGATCACGGAGAGCATCAGGAGCAGGAAACCGTACAGCAAAAATTGCGCCGGCAGCGCCACGTAGAGGGGCTTAACGTGCACGACCGAGAGGAATGCGCTCACCAACAACTGGTCGGCGATCAACGCGAAAAGCGCGATGGCGACGAACGCGGCCAAATCCAAATAACCCCAGAACGGATAGCGCTCCGGCGGAGGAATCTCCGGCGGAAGTTCCGGCAGGGAAGGCTCCGGAAGCAAAGGCTCCAGCGGCGAAGGTTCTGGCGGCGCCGTAAGATCCGGCGGCGGCGGTTCCGGGCTCATGGCTCCTTTTCGATCAGGCAGGCGGCCAGCAGCGGCACCAGCAACTCATGGTGCCCCGTAAGTGCGTATCCCGCGCCGCCCGATTTGGCGTGCGGCCGCTCCACTACGTTGACCTTCGGGCGATAGTGCTGCAGGAAGTCCAGGTTCACGGTCGTGAAGCCGGCGAGCGGATGACCCAGGTTGCGCATCGCCGAAACGGCCTTCAGAAAAACCTCCGGCAATATCACCGCGGAGCCTACGTTCAGATAGACGCCGCCCTCATGGAGTCCGGTCGCGAGCGAGCACAGCAGGCGGAAATCGCGATGCGTGGCGCTGCCGATGGCCGCCGCGTCCACCGCCGGATGCATGTGCGGCGTGTCGGTTCCCACCGCCACATGCACGGTCACAGGCGTCGCGGCGCGCCAAGCCTGGAGCAGAAGGCTCGCCGGTGCGAAGGCCGGATCGGCGATCTGGTCGAGGCGCCGCCCCAGCGCTTCTCCAATTCCCAGTGAGTCGCGGTCGCCGGCCGCGATAGCCTGATTCATCTCGCGCCCGGTCTCCTCAGCGGCGCCGAAGCGCCCGTCGGGCAGGACAGCTTCCACATCCTCGCTCGTCTGCCCCGCCAACGCAATCTCGAAATCGTGAATGGCAGTCGCCCCGTTCATAGCGAAGGCGGTGGCGTAACCGCGGCGCATCAGGTCCACCAGGACGGGGGCCAAGCCGCACTTGATCACGTGCCCGCCCAAGCCCCAGATGATGGCGCGCTTCTGCGCACGCGCGGCGACCAGGGCTGCAACCACCGAGCGAAGCGAGTCGCCCGCCAGAATGTGTGGCAGGGAGTCCAGCCACCCTGCCAGCCCCGCGTCCTTTTGGTATGGCGCTGCGAAATCCGCCATCCGCACCTTGCCACCGCGAGCGTGCAAAGGAACGGTCTTCAGATTGGAAAAATCGATCGGCCGCGCGGAGTATTTGCTCATAACGTAGACGGCCCTCCGCCGCATCGCCGTGTCGCCGTGTCGCCGCGTCGCCGCGTCGCCCTATCGCCCCCTCGCCCCATCGCCCGCTCGCCCGCTCCGCCCCCCGCGTCCCCCAATCGCCGTGTCGCCGTGTCGCCGCGTCGCCGCGTCGCCCTGTCCCCGCCTCTCATATCACCTTGCGCAGCGCCTCCGCCGTGTAACTCTTCTTCGACTTCGCCACTTGCTCCGGCGTGCCCGCCGCCACCAGCCGCCCGCCGTATTCGCCGCCATCCGGCCCCAGGTCGATAATCCAGTCGGCGGTCTTGATCACATCCAGGTTGTGCTCGATCACCACCACGGTGTTTCCCAGATCCACCAGCCTCTGCAGAACGTCGAGCAGCTTGCGCACATCGTCGAAGTGCAATCCTGTGGTGGGCTCGTCCAGCACATAAAACGTGCGCCCGGTCTGCCGCCGGCTCAGCTCCTTGGCCAGCTTGATGCGCTGCGCTTCGCCGCCCGAAAGCGTGGTGGACGATTGACCCAGGTGGATGTACCCGAGCCCCACGTCGTTCAGCGTCTGCAGCTTCGGCCGGATCTGCGGAATGTTCTCCATCAGGCCGAGCGCCTCCTCCACGGTCTTGTCCAGCAGGTCGGCGATCGACTGTCCCTTGTACTTCACCTGCAGCGTCTCGTGATTGTACCGCCGCCCGCGGCACACGTCGCAAGTGACGTACACGTCGGGCAGAAAGCTCATCTCGATTCGCTTCAGCCCGTCGCCCTGGCAGGCCTCGCAACGGCCGCCCTTCACGTTGAAGCTGAACCGCCCCGGACGGTAGCCCCGCTCGCGGGATTCCGGCAGCATGGCGTAGAGATCGCGAATGGGCGTGAACAGGCCCGTGTAAGTGGCGGGGTTGGAGCGCGGCGTGCGGCCTATGGGCGATTGATCGATGCGAATCACCTTATCCAGAAGATTCATGCCCTTGATCGCCGCAAACTTGCCGGGGTTTTCGCGCGACCCGTAAATCTGCTGCGCCAGCGCGCGATACAGGATCTCGTTCACCAGCGTGGATTTTCCGCTGCCGGAAACGCCCGTCACCACCGTCAGCAGGCCCAACGGAATCTCCACATCGATGTTCTTCAGGTTGTGCTCGGCCGCACCGATAATCGCCAGCTTCTTCCCGTTCGAGGAGCGTCGCACGGCCGGCATCGGAATCGTCAAGGCGCCTGAAAGGTATTGCCCGGTCAACGAGCCGGCGTTTTCTGCGATGCCCTTCGGCGTACCGGCTGCAACCAGATCGCCGCCCAGCCGCCCCGCTCCCGGCCCGAGGTCGATCACATAGTCCGCCCGGTGAATCGTCTCCGCATCGTGCTCCACCACCAGCACCGTGTTGCCCATATCGCGAAGCTGCGCGAGAGTCTCCAGCAGCCGGCCATTATCGCGGGGATGCAGCCCGATGGAAGGCTCGTCTAGCACGTAGAGCACCCCGCGCAGCTTGGAGCCGATCTGCGTGGCCAGCCGTATGCGTTGCGCCTCGCCGCCGGAAAGCGTCGCCGCGGAGCGTTCCAGGCTCAAATAATCCAGGCCCACCGCCGAGAGAAACTCCAGCCGCCGGCGGATTTCATCCAGGATGCGCGCAGCGATCTGCATCTCGCGTTCGTTGAATTCCCAGTTGCGCACCGTCATCAGCGCCCGGGCAATCGGCATCGTGGTGAACTCGGCGATCGAGAAATTCTTCACGCGCACAGCTAGGCTGGAAGGCCGCAGCCGCTTGCCGTGGCAGGCCGGGCATACTACCGGCGACATGTACTCGGTGAGCCACTCGCGATAGTCTTCCGACGATTCTTCGTAGGTGTGTTGCAGGAGTTTGAGAATGCCTGGAAATCCGTTGCTGCCTTCGAGGAGCGTGGTCTGCGCCTTCTTCGGGAATTGATCGAATGGCTTGGCCAGGTCGATCCGCAGCTCCTTGGCCGCCTCGGCCAGGCGGTGCCGCATGTACGCCGATCCCGCGCCCGGCCCCAGGCCGCCCTCCAACAACGGGCGCGAGAAATCCACGATCACTTTGCCGGGATCGAACGCCCACTTGTTGCCCAGCCCGGTGCATTCTTCGCAAGCGCCGTAAGGGCTGTTGAACGAAAACGAGCGCGGCTCAAGCTGCGGGACGCTGGTGCCACACTCCGTGCATGCCAGTTTCTGCGAGTAGAGCCGTTCTTCACCGTTCACCACCGCGATCAGCACCACGCCGCCGGCCAGCTTGGTGGCTGTTTCGATGGAAGCTTCCAGGCGCTTCTCGATGCCCGGCTTCACCAGCAGCCGGTCGACGACCACCTCGATGGTGTGGTTCCGGCGGCGATCGAGCGTGATCTCCTCGTCGAGCGAACGCAGGATGCCGTCGATGCGCGCCCGCACGAAGCCCTGCCGCGCGAGTTTCTCCAGGTCCTTTTTATACTCACCCTTGCGCCCGCGCACTACCGGGGCCAGCACCATGATCCGGTCGTCCGGACGCAGCGCCAGCACGTGCTGCAGGATCTGCTCGGTGGTCTGCCGCGAGATCGGGTTGCCGCACAGTGGGCAGTGCGGCGTACCGATCGAGGAGTACAGCAGCCGCAGGTAGTCGTAGATCTCGGTGATGGTGCCCACCGTGGATCGCGGGCTGCGGCTGGTGGTCTTCTGCTCGATGGAGATTGCGGGACTCAGGCCCTCGATGGAATCCACGTCGGGCCGTTCCATCTGATCCAGGAATTGCCGCGCGTAGGTGGAGAGCGTCTCCACGTAGCGCCGCTGGCCTTCGGCGTAGATCGTATCGAAAGCCAGAGACGACTTGCCCGAGCCGCTCAGGCCGGTGATTACGGTGAAGGTGTTGCGTGGAATCTCCACGTCGATGTTTTTCAAATTGTGCTGGCGCGCACCGTGCACAGAGATTCGGTCGAGCATAATAATACTGTTCGGGAGATCGGAAGGCTAACTTCTATTGTCACGCGGGTTGAGTTGTCCGCGCAATTGTTGTATAAAACAAATAACGTGTTCCATTGCCCGACTTGCCGCGGGAAGTTGCGGCGCGTACACCGGACCTTCGCGGAGAAGTTCCTGTACGTGGCGATGTACGAGTGTGGACAGTGCCATACGCGAAAGCCCGAGCCGCGCTGGTACGCACTGTACCTGGGCGATTACCCACGGTGTCCGATGTGCGGCACCTATAGGCTCACGCGGCTGGCCACGCCCGACCGCATCGATCCGATGTACAAAGGCGCCCTCAACCTGGCGCAACGTATTTTCGGCGCGGACTTGTACCACTGCCGCTACTGCCGCGTCCAATTCTACGATGTGCGCGACCCGATCGCGCCGGAAGTGAAGGACAAGTCGAGTTCTGCCGCGGCCATCGGCGGCGAGGCCAAGCCGGCATAGCCGGCGGCCGCGCTAAACCAAACCCACGCTAGAATAGAAGCTTCCACGCGATGCTCGAAAGACAATTGTCGGACCTCGAATCCGGCGCGCTGGCCCGCATTCACGCCGCCTGTTCGCCGCAGGATCTGGAAGCGGTGCGCGTCGAAGTGCTTGGCCGCAAGGGTTCGCTGGCGCAGATCAGCAAAGAGATGGGCAAGATCGCGCCAGAGGGGCGCGCCGGCATTGGCAAGCTGCTCAATGCCGCCAAGCAGAACATCGAAGCGGCCTTGGAATCCAGGCAGCGGCAATTCGCCGACGCCGCGCTGGCAGCCCGCCTGGATGCCGAATGGGTGGATCTGACGCTGCCGGCGCCAGGCCCACCAATGGGCCATCTGCATCCCATCACCCAGATCCAAACCGAAATCGAAGATCTCTTTACGTCGCTCGGTTTCGCGGTTCTCGATGGACCGGAGGTCGAAACCGAATACTACAATTTCGACGCATTGAACATCCCGGCCGACCATCCGGCGCGCGACATGCAGGATACCTTTTGGCTCACCGACGGCAACCTGCTGCGCACCCATACTTCGCCGGTCCAGGTGCGCGGCATGGAGCGCCTGGGGCCGCCCCTGCGCATGATCGCGCCCGGACGCGCCTTCCGCAACGAGAATGTGGACGCCTCGCACGAACACACGTTCTATCAACTCGAAGGCATGATGGTGGACCGCGATGTTTCGGTGGCCCATCTCATCTACTTCATGAAAACGCTGCTCACCGCCATCTTCAAGCGCGAAGTGACCGTGCGTTTGCGGCCGGGCTACTTTCCCTTCGTCGAACCCGGCTTCGAGTTGGACATACAATGCCTGATCTGCGGCGGCCCGGGTTGTGCGGTTTGCAAGCAGAGCGGGTGGGTGGAGCTGCTGCCGTGCGGGCTGGTGAATCCCAACGTGCTGCGTATGAGCGGCATCGATCCGGAGGAGTGGAACGGCTTCGCCTTCGGGCTGGGACTGACGCGTCTGGCGATGATGAGATATGGCATTGACGACATCCGCCTGCTGCAAGGCGGCGATCTCCGTTTTCTAAATCAGTTTTGACGTGGCGCAGGCACTCCTGCCTGCCGCGTCGACACTCTTGTCGACGCAAAGGATTTTTTGCTTGAAGTTCTCATACAACTGGATTCGCGAACACGTCCCAGCGCTCGACACCCTGGCGCGCCAACTCGAGCGGCTGATCACGATGCGCACCGCCGAGTGCGAAGGTATCGAAGAAACCGGCGAGTTGCTTGCCCAAGCCGTCGCCGCGCGCGTCGTATCCGTCGAACCCATCCCCGAGAGTCACAACGTGAAGGCCATAGTCCAAACCGGGCGCTATGGAGACAGAGTGGTCGTATGCGGCGCCCCCAACTGCCGGCCTGGCATCGTCAGCGTCTACGTGCCCATCGGCAAAAAGATTATCAACGGTGTCGAAAGCGACGGCATGCTGGCCAGCGGCGCCGAACTGGGCCTGAACCGCGACGCCGCCGGCATCGTTGAACTCGCCGGTGAGTTCGACGTCGGCGGGCCTCTGCCAGGCTGCGCGCCGGACAACATCATCGAGATCGACAACAAGTCCATCACACATCGCCCGGACCTGTGGGGCCACTTCGGAATGGCTCGTGAAGTGGCCGCCATTCTGCGGCAGCCATTGAGCGATCCGGTCAAGCCGGACCTGGTGCCGCAAGCGCCCGCACCCATAGGGGTCGGCATCGAAGACCTCGATCTCTGCCCGCGATACAGCGCGCTAGCTTTCGACAACGTCACCATACGGCCCTCGCCGCTGTGGCTGCAATACCGGCTCACGGCGATCGGCCTGAATCCGATTAACAACATCGTGGACATGACCAACTTCGTCATGTCCGAGTTAGCGCAGCCCATGCACGCCTTCGATCGTGACCTGCTCCACGGCGATACCATCTTCGTGCGGCGCGCACGCGAAGGCGAATACTTCCTGGCGTTGAACGAGCAGGATTTCACGCTCAACCCTGCGAACCTGGTTATCGCCGATGCCAAGGGTGCGGTGGCCCTGGCCGGCGTGATTGGCGGCATGGACAGCGCCATCGTCGGAGGAACCACTCGCATCGTGCTCGAAAGCGCGTGCTTCAATGCCTCGAGCGTGCGCCGCACCTCCGCGTCCCTGAAGCTGCGCACCGACGCTTCCATGCGCTTCGAAAAATCGCAGGACCCCGCCAATACCGTGCGCGGCCTCGCACGGGCCGTCGAATTGCTCCAGGAATTGTCGCCCGGCATCCGCCTGGTGGGCGGCCTGGCGGACCAGCGCAAGCCGATCGCGCCACCCTCGCCGATCCTGCTGCCGATGGACTGGCTGGTGCGCAAGCTCGGCAAAGACGTCAGTCCCGAAGATGTGCGCGATATCCTGGAGCGCCTGGCGTTTGAAGTCTCCAGTCAGGCTCCGCGCGTGTTTTCCGTGGCGGTGCCCTCGTGGCGCGCCACCAAGGATATCGCCGTGAAGGACGACCTCGTGGAAGAGGTCGGCCGCATGATCGGGTACGATTCCATCGAGCCGCGGCCGCCTGCCGTCTTAACCACTGTGCCGCCCGCTAATGAAGAGCGCGCCTTCCATCGCCGGGTACGCGCGGTTCTCGTGGACCAGGGCTTCACCGAAGTCTACAACTACTCGTTTGTGACCGAGGCGGACGCGCGTAGCTTCGGAATGGACCCGTCCGAGCACGTCACCGTGGCCAATCCCATCGCGCCGGATCAGTCGCTGCTGCGGATGTCGCTGCTGCCGGAGTTGCGCAGCAACGTGCTGGAGAACAGCAAGCACATGGACGCATTCCGCCTGTTCGAAATCGGCCGCGAGATCCACCGGCAGCCCCAAGGCCTGCCGCGCGAAATCCCGCACTTGGCCGCTGCGATCTATAACAAGAATGGCGACGGCGTAGCAGGTCTGTTCGAGATGAAACGCACGGCGCAGTGCCTGATGCCCGGCGCAGAGGCGCGCCCTGCCGCGGCGAAGCCGTACGAGCATCCGGCGCGCGCGTCGGAGATCCACTGGCGCGGTGCTGTGGTGGGCCGGCTCTTCGAGTTGCACCCGTCGCTGGGCGAGGGTCGCACAGCCATGCTGGATCTGGATCTCCCGCGCATGCAGGAAGTCGCTCCTAAGGAACAGCGCTACACGCCGATCCGCCGGTATCCTTCGAGCGCCTTCGATCTTTCCGTGGTGGCCGGCGAACGTGAACTGGTAGGCGACCTGCAGGACAAGCTCGTGGCGCTCGCCGGAGAGTTGCTGCAATCGATCGAATATCAACGCCAGTATGCCGGTCCTCCGCTGGCCGAGGGAACCAAGAGCGTGTCGTTCCGGTTGACGGTCGGCTCGCCGGAGCGTACGCTTTCCTCCGAAGAAGTGGGCGAGATCCGCGCGCGCCTGATCGATGGGATGCACGCGCAGGGCTACGATCTGCGCTTGTGAGCACGCAGCGCGCCAAGCCGGGTGGGTGGGTCGATCGGCGGGTGTACCGCGGACCGCAGCCCTGCCGCTGGTGCCGCGCCGAGGTTCCCAAAGGCCGCTTCACATTCTGCTCCCCGCAGTGCGTGCACGAATGGAAGCTGCGCACCGATCCGGGCTACTTGCGCGAGCAGGTATTCCTGCGCGACCGTGGCGTCTGCGCACAGTGCGGCGTCGATACCGAAGCTCTGCGCAAGGAGAAGCGCAAGCTCGACTACGCTGCCCGCCGCCAGTTCGAAAAGGACTGGGGCCATCGCCGCCATCTATGGGATGCCGACCATATTGTCCCGGTGGCCGAAGGCGGAGGCGAATGCGATCTGGCCAACATGCGGACGTTGTGCCTGAAGTGTCACAGGGAGGCAACGTCCATGTTGAGGAAGCGGCTGGGGAAGCGCTAGCGGCCGTGTTAGGATGCTTCCAGAGGAAGCCTTATGCCCTTTGTCGACACCAGCAGCCTCAAGGTCATCGAGCGCTTGCCGGGCTGGCACGGACGCTATTTCCACTCGCCGAGCATGACATTCGCGCACTACGACTTTGTGCGCGGCGCGTCCATTCACGAGCACTTCCATCCGCAAGAGGAAGTCTACGAGGTGATCGAGGGTGAGCTTGAAGTGACCATCGACGGCGTCGCCCAGATTGCCCGTGCGGGCCTGGTTGCGATCGTGCCCGGTAATGCCCGCCATTCGGTCAAGGCCCTCACCGACGGCCGGGCCATCATCGTCGACTTCCCGGTGAGGCGCGATTTCGATTAGGCGGGCAACGTTAGCCCTGATCGCGCGGAGCTATTGGTCGGCGATGGCTTCCAGGTGCCGGTTTAGGCTGTGTTCCACTTTAGGTTTGCCGTCGATCGCTTCGGTTGAGGAATGTCCGTCTCGACGAAGTACAGGCTGCTGCGCGGGATCGGCCAGGCGAAGGGCTTTCATTGCACCCTACGGTTGAGGTCAGAGATTACCCATCCCGCCATCGATCAGAAGTTCGCTGCCCACCGTGAATGCAGATTCGTCGGATGCCAGAAATACAATCGCATGCGCAATCTCGCTGGGCTTTCCGAAGCGCCCGGCAGGGACCTGGCTCTGAATGGACGCGGCCACCGATTGGAGATCGGCTTCAAACAAGCCGAGCTTTCCGTAGAGGGGTGTCGAGATTGGGCCAGGGCTGACGGCGTTCACGCGGATACCGCGCGAGATCAGTGCGCCGGAGAGAGTCCGGGTAAGTGAAAGGAGCGCAGCCTTTGTGGCGCCGTAGACGCTAGCAGCCAGCGGCAAGCATTCGCCGAAACTCAGGAAGTCGGGCGAAACCGCCTGCCCACCACTGCGCATCGATAGTTTGCGATGCTGGTGGCGTCACGGGCCCAAACTGGGACGCCCCGTCACGCCTTGGGGTGGGCGCGGTCATAGACCTGCATCAAATCGGTCAGCGATACCTGGGTGTACTTCTGCGTCGTGGATAGGCGCGCGTGACCGAGCAGCTCCTGAATGGCGCGCAGGTCTGCGCCATCGGCCAGCAGGTGGGTGGCGTAGGCGTGGCGGAAGCCGTGCGGGTGAATGGAGGAATCGCCGCTCACCAGGATCCCGTAGAGCTTGACGATGCCGCTGACACCGCGGGTAGTGATGCGCCGCCCGCGATGGTTCAGAAATACGGCGCGCTCCTGAGGGGCGGGCTGGCGCTCGGCGAGGTAGCGATCAAGGGCTTCGGCGGCCTTGGAGGCGAAAGGCACTTGCCGCTCCTTTTTCCCCTTGCCGCGCACGCGTATCCACCGTTCGGTGCGATCGATATCCTCCAGATTCAGCCCCACCAGCTCGCTCACGCGAATGCCGCAGCCATAGAGAAACTCGAAGAGGGCCCGGTCGCGGGAAGGGTGCGGGCGCTCGAACTGATCCGCGCCGACCGCATCGACGAGGACGTTGACCTGCTCGGCGGTCATCACGTCCGGCAGGCTCTTGGGGGCCTTGGGCGTGCGCACCAGTCGCGCAGGGTTCACCGGGATGCCCCCGTCGCGCGACAGAAAGCGGAACAAGCCGCGCACCGCAGCCAGTTTGCGCCGGATGGAGAGCACGTTCAGTCTGCGGCTGTAAAGATCCGCCAGCCATTCGCGAATCTCCAGCACCTGGAACTGGGCGACTGGGGGAGGCTGGCCGTCCGGCGGTGTGAAGTACTCCAGAAACTGCCGCAGATCCGAGGCGTACGCCTGCAGCGTGTGCAGCGAGACTTGCTTGCGGGCAAGCTCTTCGAGGAAGCGCCCGATTTCGAGTTCGAGCTCAGACATGCGCCGGGGCCTCGTGAGCCGCGATGCCCAGATGTTGGTCCAATGCGGCGATCGCGCGGCGGCACACTTCCGCGTGGCGGGGCTGCTTAAGGAAGAGCGCGAGTTCGAGTTCAGGCATGCGCGGCGGCCTCGTGGGCGGCGATGCCCAGGTGCCGGTCCAACGCTGCGATCGCGCGGTGGCACACTGCGGCGTGGCGGGCGTGCTTGAGGAAGCGCCCAATTTCGAGTTCCAGTTCAGACATGCGCCGGGGCCTCGTGGGCCGCGGCGCCCAAGTGTTGGTCCAACGCTTCGATCGCGCGGCGGCACACTTCGGCGTGGCGGGCGCGCTTATCGTGCCGCAGCCGCTGACGGGTGGATTCATCGAGCTGCGGCAGCAGATCAAACGTGATATTCGCCGGTTGATAGTTCCGCGGATCGGCACCCGATATGTAATGGCAGAGCGACCCCAGCGCGGTTTCGCGCGGGAATGGGCGAGGCTCGACGCCGGAAGCCAGGTCCGCAGCATGCAGGCCCGCCATCAGCCCCGTAGCGATCGCTTCCACGTAGCCTTCAACGCCCGAAATCTGGCCAGCAAACAGGATTTCCGGCCGCGCGCGCAATTGCAGCGTGGGCATCAGCAGCGCGGGCGCGTTGATGTAGGTATTGCGGTGAATCTGGCCGTAGCGGAGGAATTCCGCTTTCTCGAGGCCCGGGATCAGGCGCAGGATGCGGGCCTGCTCGCCGAATTTCAGATGGTTCTGGAAGCCCACCAGGTTGAAGCTATCGGCCCGCAGGTTCTCCTGGCGGAGCTGCACTGCGGCCCAAGGGCGGCGGCCGGTGCGCGGATCGATCAGGCCCATGGGCTTCATAGGCCCGAAGCGCAGCGTATCGCGGCCGCGGCGCGCCAGTTCCTCGATGGGCAGGCAGGCTTCGAAATAAGGAACCTCGTCGGGGATGTGCGAGGAGACGCTTTCGGCGGCCAGCAGCGCGTCGACAAACGCGTCGTACTGTGGGCGGTCGAAGGGGCAATTGAGGTAGTCGCCGGTGCCGTCGAGCGACTTGTCATAGCGCGACGCCCAGAAGGCGATGCTTTGATCGACCGAATCCGCTTCCACGATCGGGCTGATGCTGTCGTAAAAAAACAGGCGGCTGGAGCCCGTGAGCCGGCCGATCTCGGCGGCTAGCGCGTCGCTGGTCAGTGGACCGCTGGCGATGATCGTGATGCCGTCGGAAGGCACCTGGCAGACCTCCTCACGGCGGACTTCAATCCGGGGATGCGCGCCGATCGCACGCGTGACTTCCTCGGAGAAAACGTCGCGATCCACGGTGAGGGCGTGGCCTCCGGGAACGCGGGCCTTCACGGCAGCGCGCAGGACGAGCGAGCCCAGCCGGCGCAGCTCCTGTTTGAGGAGCCACGGTGCGGAGCTTTCCTGCTCGGACTTGAGCGAATTGCTGCAAACCAATTCCGCCAGACGGTCCGTTTGATGGGCCGCGGTGGGCCGCACCGGCCGCATCTCGTACAGCACGGCAGCCACACCAGCTTCCGCGATCTGCCAGGCAGCCTCGGAACCCGCCAGACCCCCGCCGATAATGTGTATGCGCGCCGGCATCGGATACCTCTCAGTTTACTGTGTACCGGTAGTACGCAGCAGTACAATACCAAAATGTCCGATATTGCCGGCGGCGGCGCTTTTTGATTAGAATCCAGTGTCATGCCGTCTGCGGGAGGCAAGAAGACCATCCTGGTGGTGGACGATGAACCCGAGGTTCGCAAGCTGGTGGGCGCGATGGTTTCGCATCACGGCTACAGGGTTCTGACAGCGGACTCGGGCGCGCATGCCATCACGCTGTTTGAGAAAAACCGGCCGATCGACCTGTTGATCACCGATGTCGTCGCGCCCGGAATGAGCGGGCCCATGCTGGCGGACAAACTCACGGTGATGCAGCCCGGGTTGAAGGTGCTGTTCATATCCGGTTACGACAGCACGCACGTCGTGCAGCATTATGTGGTGGAGAAGGGCCACTCGCTGCTGCCGAAGCCATTCAAGCTGGAAACGCTGGGCGCCAAGCTGCAGGAATTGCTGGGGAGCTAGCAGCGTGGCGTGGCGCACGCTTTAGCGTGCCGCGGCGAACTCCAGTTCGCCGTCCCGCGAGCATTGCTCGCCTAAAAAAGCCTTCGCTCACCCGCGCGTTTTGCGCGCCGGATTCTCTTGTACACGCTCCCGGAAGCCGCCTTTCATTCCAGCCGCCAGCGAGACAGCCGCGTCGCCGTACTTGTCGCGGAGGCGATCGGCTGCGGCCAGGGCTTGTTCCCAGCGCTAGTGCTTGCCGCCATCCAGCAGGTCCAACTGATCGTACACTTCTTCAAACGAGGAGGCGTGTACGCCCAACAGGCGCACGCGCGCGCCGGGCTTCCAGTTCTTATGGAACAGCGTGCGGATGTGGTCGAAGATCTCGGTGTCGATTTGCGTGGGGCGCTCGATGGAATGCGCGCGCGTGATGGTGGAGAAATCCGAATAACGTAGCTTGAGCTGCAGAGTGCGCGCGTGGAGGCCATACTCGCGCAAGCGGCGGCCCACCATTTCGGAGAGCCGGGCAAGCGTGGATTCGAGGACCGGCAGGTCGGCGGTATCTTCGTTGTAGGTGTGCTCGTGGCTGACGGACTTGGCGGCGGACGACTCGCCGATCTCGGTATCGAACCAGCCGCCCGCATCGAGGCCGCGCGCTTTTCCGGCCAAGGCCAGCCCCCATTTACCGAAGCGCTTTTCCAGGAACGCGTCGTCCAGGCGCGCCAGGTCGCCGACCTTGCGTATGGCCAGCACGTGCAGGTTCCTTTCGGTGACGGCGCCGACTCCGGGGATCTTGCGCACGTCCAGAGGCGCGAGGAACGCGGCTTCGCTGCCTGGAACGATCCACAGCACGCCGTTGGGCTTGGCTTGATCGGAGGCCACCTTGGCCACCAGTCGCGAGGTGGCGATGCCGATGGAGCAGTTGAGGCGCGTTTCGGCCTTCATGGCCTGGTGCAGGGCGTGGGCCGCGCGCAGGGGTGGGCCGTGCAGGCGCTCGGTGCCGGTCATATCGAGGTAGGCTTCGTCGATGGAAGCCATTTCGACCAGCGGCGAGAAGTGGTTCAGCACCTCGTGGACGCGGTCGGAGCATTCGCGATAGCGCGGCGGGTGGCCGTCCACGAAGATGGCGTGCGGGCACAGGCGGGCGGCGGTGCGCAGCGGCATGGCGGAATGCACGCCGAACTTGCGGGCTTCGTAGGATGCGGCGGAGACTACGCCACGCTCGTTCGGGCGGCCGCCTACAACCACGGCTTTGCCTTTGAGCGAGGGGTCGAACAGTTCTTCGACGGAGACGAAGAAGGCGTCCATGTCTACGTGGAAGATGGTTTGCACTTTGGGCCGGCCCTGAACTTCAATTGTACGGCGATCTCATTGGGCAGGACGGCCCGAGCGCATACGCCGGTCCTGATATAATCACAGTGAACTGATTAATCAATTCGGCGAACGATATGACGAACATGGTTTCGGCCTTAACGGCCCGCACTCAATTCGGGCAGATCATCAAGCGGGCCACCCAGAGAAACGAGCGGTTCGTGGTTGGCCGCCGGGGGGAGCCGAGCGTGGTCATCATGAGCATGAGGGACTACATCGACACGTTTGCTCCGGCCCCTCAGGAATTGCGCGCTATGCAGACCACGGCCAAACGAACGGGAGCCAACAAGCTCAACCTCAGCCAGATCAACAAGATTGTGGCAGCGGTGCGAAAAGAGCGAAAGGCTACATCGGCTAAGCGCCGTTCCAAATGATCCGTCTGGTTCTGGATACCAATGTGCTGGTGTCCGCCAACGTCAACTCCGGAGGGCTCGCGGGCTAGACGTGCGTCAGGTGTGGTTCAAATGTTAAGAGTGAGTTTCAGCTTTTTCCACGGCAACGAAGCGCTGGCCCGCCACACAACGTATTCGTGCTCCCCGTAAGCTTCGCTGAGCACCCAGATGTCGGTGATCTCCGGTGGAAGATGTGGTATGTCCGGTTCGGGGGCAAAGTCTACCAGCGCGACCCAAGACCGGCTAAGCACATAAGCGTAGATTGCCAAGTGGCGCTCGCCTCCGCCTGCGGCACCAAGCTTTTTTCGGTTGTCCAGTTTGAAGGCTTCCTGCTCGGCGGCCTCGACGACCGAGCTTCTTCCAAAAGCGCCTCCTCCCCCCGGCAGCGCCATCACGATGTATCCCGGGCTCGATCCACGGTTGACTAAGCCCTTTGTCACCCCGAGATCGCCGTAAATGGCTTCAACGCTCGGACGGCAGTCTGTCGGTCCCCAAAAGTCCTCGATGCCAGCGGACTCGACGGCCGCAAGATACTTGTCGCCTTCCTTTCGAAGCCGCTTTATATTAGCGTCCGGGGACGGGAAGATGTGCCAACTGTTCTTGCAGAGGCGGGTTTTGATTTCTGGGCCACCCTTTTTCTTGTCGTTAATTGCGTAGTGTGTTTCTTCCAGGGTTCTATTAACGGAGGATGTCACCTCCACGGCGGACACATGGCCATCTGGGTAGCGCAGGTCGAAGTCGTGCTCGCCATTGCTCTGGTCTGGGTGGTACTCCATGCGCGCGCCAATAACGCGTTCAAGAAGACGTTGCGCAACTGTCTCGGCGTGATCCACGTCTTACAATGATATCAAACCTATTCCTTCGGATTCCCCAGCGCTGATATCATCGTCGCGCCGGTCATAAAGACCGTGATTTTCGCGTTCGGCTGCTGAGCCATGCGCCGCTCGCCGCCGGAGCCGAATTTTGGCTGGGGACATCGCAGCGTTTTAGCAACCGGAGGGAAGGCTTGTCTGGCATTACTTCTGGGGGCCCATCCCACCGGTCATTAAACGGTGGTGCCGCAGATCCGCGGTGCCAATTGAGAGAAGACAGGAGGACGAAATTCACTATTCGTATCGTATTTCGGCTTCACAAGTGGTGCCGGGGTCACTTGGCCTTGTCCGAGGCGATCGCCGCTTTTCTTACCGCGTTATCCCCGCATGAGTACCCGATCTCTTCCCGTTCCCATGGCGCATCGGGAGAGGACCTTCGTACCTTCTTTCTAAACACAAGGCCCTCGGGGCCCAGGTCAAAATCATACCTAAAGCGTTTTGGTGAGTCAGCGTTAATTTTGTTGAGCGTAGGAATGTAGGCTACTCCGTCAGACGTCGGCGAAATCGACAACATCGACAATCCGGGATTGGCGTGCCGAAAGCGTAGAAAGTTCTCGAGCGGTGCTCTATAATACATGGAAATTGAGAATTCTATGTAGCCAGTGTATGGAGGCGGCAAGCCTTTACTTGGAGTGAAATCCCAGACCACGTTCGTCGGGCGGCTGAAATGTATCTTCGAGCTGTCGAGCGGCTGTTTTTCCGATCTGGGGCCGCCGCATCCTATCATCTGTCCAACGGCACCCGTGTCGCCGGGTTTGCAAAGGGCCTCCTCTGCGCACGCTTCGATGTTGTCAGCGAGTGTGCGCAAAGCGGCCCTTGCCCGGGCAAGCTCTTCCGCCTTCGAATTTCCATCTGCCTCGGTCTTAGTCGCCAACAGCGGAATTGTAAACACCTGAGTTTTTGGCTCCTTGACATTGATTACCTGCTCCCAGTGGGGTCCTCCGGATGTCGGGACCGCTTCGATAAGGTGCTCCCCCAGTGCCAGGGTCACGCGAACCCGATCATCGGGATGGAGCACTCCTTTGGATTCGCCATCGATACTCCACTGGCATTCCAGATCGGTCCTGAATAGCCACGTCGCTGTTGGTGGCTGGCCTTTGGGCTCCGTTGTCCCAGCTTCCTGCTGGGCGCTGGCAGCGGCAACCAGCGCGAAAGTCGCCAAGATAGCGGCTGGGGCGAACGGAGGAATTCTGCTCGTCGGCATGCGAGCGTGACCTTTTACGTCTTCCATTTTCGAAGGGTCAACCAGTCGCCAGCTTGCAGGTACACCATAAAACCTTCGTCCCAGTCTTTGCCGACTTCTGGTTCCGGGATGATCTGGAAATCATCAGCGCCACCGAATTCGAAGACCAGCGTTTTCTTGCCTCCGCCAGGTGGGGCAGTGGAAAGCTCCAACCTGCCGGTGTCCCCCGAGACCTCCGTTACTATGCCGTCGTAATCGTGCCCGCGTCTTTGTATCCGTACAAGGCGGCGTCTCTCTCTCCAGCCCTGAAGGACGGGAAGAACTTCTTTATACACCATAAGCCAAATGCCTGCACCTTCTATATCAGTATAGTTTTTCCACGCGCCGCTCCGAGCTGCCTCAAATCCCTATCCGCTCGACCTCCCGGACGCTGATTTCATCGTTGCACCGGTCATGCGTGCCCGAGATTTTCGAGTTCGAGCGCCAAGCGATCCGTTGCGCGACCGCGGTGCGCCGCCTTTGGTGAGGCAGTTTGTAATGTGCTGAGCGCGATCAATCGCCACCAATATAAGCTCTCCTCTGAGGGCAGCTTGCCGCGGGAATGGCGATCTGATCGCTGGCCGAGGGGCAGGCCCTGCGGCCCGCCCCTTCGACCTGCCTACTTCTTATGGCAGCATGCTTGACCGTGGCAGCAAGACTGCCCGTTGCAGCAGTTGCCGGTCGATAGCGCCGTCAATGGCGCGAGCGTAAGCAGCACTAGAGCCACCGCGCTAAGCACACTAATCGTGATCTTCTTCATGATCGTTCTCCTTTTGTGAGTTCTTAATTCAACCAGTGACACTGGCAATGCGATTCTGCATTGCCAGACCGCGCGCGGGGAGCTTTGGATTTAGATCAGGAGAACCCGGTTGCGCAGGAATAGTCCCTCGGAATCTGGAAGGCGAAATTCCGTCCGGACTATTGGGTGAGTGTCTCGAAGATTGAAGGCCGGGGTAACCGGCTGGATATGCACCGACACCGCGTAAGTCGCGATGGGCGTCGTCTTACCGTTTTCGAGCACCAGGTACGGGCAATGCTGCACCGCCTTCGAGTGGCAGGGCGGCCCCGAATGGGATTGTGGCTTATGGCAGCAGGAGTCATTTGCAGCCGCCGCGAGCGGGCAGGCGATCAGTGAACAGAACGCGACGGCGCTCAACAGCAGCAGAACCATCGCACATGCGCCAGCAGTTCTCATGACTCCCTAATCTCCAGTATAAGGACAGTCTTGCCTTAATTTCAAGTGAAATGTTGTAAAAGCGCGTCAATAGAAGTACAGCACGTCCGGCCGCACGTGACCTTTGGCTTCCAGGCAGGGGCCGCACTCCATCCGATAATCGGCGCGTATCTTGCGCACGGCCGCCGGAATGGTGTACTCGTCGTCGGGCTTGTGTTCGGTAGCGATGGCTAGCCGCGGCTTGAAGCGGGCGATGGTTTCGCGGGCGCCGGCCAGCGCCGGCACTTCGGCGCCTTCGATATCCATCTTGATGAAATCCACGCGCGGCAACTTCAGCTCGGCCACCAGTTCGTCGATGGTGGTCAACTGCACCTGCACGCTTGGATGGGAGGACTCCGAGTGCATCACCACGCTGTTGGCTGCGAAGTTGGTATCGTCCACGTTCAGCGTCATGGTGTCGTCCTTGTCCCACACGCCTTTCGGATAAACGATCACGCGCCCGGCGGCCATTTCCGAAGCTGTGTTGCGGCGGATGCACTCCGCGCTGGAGGGCGAGATTTCGATGGCGACGACGGTTTGCGCGCCGGATTGGAGGGCTTGCCGCGTGAAATCGCCGTCGCTCGCGCCGCAATCCAGCACGATGTCGCCGGTGTGGATGAAATGCTCGCCGGAGCCGTAGATGTGCTGTTCCATTTCCGCCAGGTTGAACGGCAGCACGTAGCGGTTGCCCTTGGGAATCCAATATTGGCCTTTGGGCGTGTCCCACAGTTCGAGGCCGCTCTCTTCCTTCACTAGGTGGCTGGCGGCCAGGATGCGGTCCTTGATGCGAGTTTTTTCGACCACGTTGGAATTGCATCGGACGGCGTGCGACATGGGGCAATTGGGGCTGTGTCCGGCTACTACTAGCGCCAATAGGCGGAAGGGGGGAGAGAACAGGTAGGCCGCCACCAGGACGGCGATCAGAATGATCGATGAAAGCAGTATCCGCGAAGTCTTCACTTTGTGATGATACTTTCCTTAGGGCCGATTAACAATCGGCTGCAGGTTGACAACCTGCCCTACACGGCCGGCGGCTTGCAGGCGCGCATCTACGCGGTTCAGGCGGCGCACCATTTCGGCGGTCAATAGAGGCGTATGCGGGATTGCGGTCAGATATTCCGGTATCGCCCAAAGGTCGTCGGCCGCCGTCATCCAGTGCATGTGGTCGAAGCGGCGCAACTGCACGGGGCGCGAATACGTGCGTAGGGTCTTCTGGCCGGAGAGATTGTAGTAGTGCTCAAAGTAGGACATGGCCAATTCGCGAAGGGTGCGGTAGACCGGCTCGCGGAAACGCAGGCCAGAGTAGTTGGACTTGGCTATGGCGCCCCAATGGCCGCGCTGGCGGAACAGCGCCAGCACATGATCGTCATCGCGCACCGCTTCGAGGTCGAGCAGCAGGGGCGGGAAGCCGTGTACGCGGAGCGCCGCCGCGGCGAACAGCGCGCCTTCCAGGCAATGCGCCAAGCGGTCGCGGAGGACCAGGCGGGGAGAGCGACACGTGGGGCCTTGCGGTTCTTTGTTATAGCCGATGCCGCTATCGAGGAAGGACTGGATCTTCTGAGGCGTCTTCAGGCCGCGCAGAACGGCCAGTTCGTCCGGGCGGAAGCCATTGGGCGGACAAATCACCCGCGCGGCATCACCCGTGCAACATGGCCCGCTTGGCTGCCCGCCGCGCCTTGAGGCGGGCGTTGGCCTTCTGCTGTTTTTCGTAGGCCACGACCTCCTGGCAAGCGTCGCAGCGCTTGCGTATGCGCGATTTGGTTGTGAAAATCGCCCCGCAGCGCCGGCAGGACTTGGTGATCGTTTCGTCGAACGGAAGGATGCCCGGTTTTTGGGGCAAAAGGTAAGAGTAATGAAATTCGCAGTGACTCATAATATTAGGCAACCACCCCTCATCCCAGTGCCGGACTGGGCGATATCGCGCACCCGATTTTGCAGGGGGCCGGAACCTGCCCCACTAAAGCCACACAACTGCCTGCCGGCCCAATTCCCGGATCACCGCCAGCGCGCGGTTCCGATCTGGTTGTGCCGCAAGGAGTTGCTCTTTCTCCACTCTCTCGGAAGCTCCCCACTTGTGTTCCTCGACGCACCGGCGCGGCTTCGACAAAACACAGAAACAAGCTCACAGTGCACCTGATTGTACTGTTTCCCTGTGCACGATGGCAACCGAACGTCGAGCGGCGCTTCAGGCCGCCGAAGCCGGCACAAACGGCTCGGCTTGGTCCGTCAGTTCCCAGGACAGGTGATTTATATAAAATAGCAAAACTGGAGCCGGATAAACGGTGCTAAATCTCTCGAACGTCCGCTCCGCCCAACCTTCCGTCAAATAGCTCTTCGCGTTCACGTCCTTGTTGAAGAAGCCGCCTTCGTGGGGGACGCCCAGGAAGTCGAGGACGGCCGCAATCATGTCCAGGTGCGATACTAGCACGGTTTGCGCCAGGTCTTTCGCGAACTGCTCGTCGTGCTCCCCCAGGCGCGCCCAGAATCCGGGAATGTGCTTGTCCAGAATTTCGGTGTTGAGCTTGGTCAGGCGCCCGCTGGCCTTGAACGCGTCGTAGAGTTGGTAGGTTTTGAGCTTGCCGATGGAGATGCTTCGAATCAGTTGTCCAAATCCGCCCTCCCCGAGCTTCAGGTAGACTTCTGAGAGTTCCATAAAGGGCCAGATTATCACATGCGGTAGAATGAATGGGTTTGGCCATGAGCAACGTAATCATCCTGGGCGCGCAATGGGGCGATGAAGGCAAGGGGAAGGTGGTCGACCTTTTCTCCGAGCGCTTCGACATCGTAGCCCGCTACCAGGGCGGGCATAACGCCGGGCACACCGTGCGCATCGGCGATCGGAAGTTCGTGTTGAAGCTGATTCCCAGCGGAATCCTGCGTCCCGGCAAGACGTCGGTGATCGGCAACGGCCTGGTGGTCGATCCGGCGGCGCTGCTGAGCGAAATCGAAATGCTGGAAGCGGCGGGTCTGCCGGTGGACGGCCACCTCTTCATCAGCAATCGCGCGCAGGTTCTGCTGCCCACGCACCGCTTGATGGAGAAGTTGGCGGAAGCCCGGCCGGGGCGTGTGTCGATCGGAACCACCTCGCGCGGCATCGGTCCCTGCTACGAAGACAAGATCGGCCGGCGCGGCATTCGGATGGGCGACCTGGTGGACCGCGAGATATTCGAGCCGCTCTTCGATACGCTGGTGGCGGAACATCTGGCCGCTGCGCGGGTGCTGGGCCTTGACGAGGGGCTCGACGAAAAAGGCGTGCGCGCCGAGTACGAGAGGCTGGCGGAGCGGATACGCCCGATGGTTTGCGACACTGCCAGGCTACTGAACGACGCCATCGCCGCCGGCCGGAGCGTCATGTTCGAGGGCGCACAGGGCACCATGCTGGATATCGATCATGGCACCTACCCGTTCGTGACGTCTTCGAGCGCCGCAGCGGGGGGCGCTTGCACGGGCACGGGAGTGCCGCCGACGCGCATTCACAGCGTGATCGGGGTGTCCAAGGCCTACATCACGCGGGTGGGAGGCGGGCCGTTTCCCACCGAAGCGCTGGATTCCTGGGGCGACCAGATCCGCAACCGCGGAAACGAATTCGGGTCGGTCACCGGGCGTCCGCGGCGCTGCGGATGGTTCGACGTGCCGCTGGCGCGCTATTCGGCCATGATCAACGGCTTCGACAGCCTGGTGGTGACCAAGCTGGATGTTCTCGACGAAATGGAGAAGATCCCGGTTTGCGTGGGCTACCGGTGCGGCGGGAAGGAATTGGGCGGGATGCCCGCCACCATCAAAGAGATGACGGCGCTCGAACCGGTGTACGAGTGCCTTCCGGGATGGCAGGTCTCCACATTCGGGGTTTCCTCGTACGACGAACTGCCGGCGCGCGCGCGCGGCTACCTCGAGTTCCTCGAGAAGCAGAGCGGCGTGGAGGTGGGTTGCATCTCCACGGGGCCGGAGCGGAACCAGACCATGGTGAAGCCAGGGTCGCATTTCGCGCGGCTGGTCGCTTAGTACACGATTTCTTGAATACGGTCTCGTATGTTGGGAAGACCACTCCCTGACGGCCGGGCAATCAGAGCCGCGCGCGTCAGCAAGCGGTGCCCAAATACGCAACTGTAATTGCGAACGCATGTACTTAGCTCCAGGCGCAAACGCCCGGCTCACGGTAGAAGCTGCGGCTTCACGTTGCCCTGATGACAGTCGGGACAGCCCAGTGGACCAGAGCCGCCGTAAAACTTCTTGACGGTGGCATCCACCATGGAGAGCATCTTGCGCGCCGTCTGCTTGGCAGGCGTATCCTGTTCCCACTGTCCGGCCACGTGGCAGTGCGTGCATTCCACGCCTAAAGCCCGGCTGAAATATGCCATGATCCCCGGAAGCTGGTTGGCGGGAACGCCGGTCAACGCATGAATTTTATGGAAGACCTGCTCGGCAGGTTTCGCTTCATCCGCCGGGGCAATCGCGATCATCATCCTGGCCTGTTCCAGACGCTGCGGGTCAGGCGGCAACTTGGGCGGCGTGCCGTGCCCGCGATGGCAGGTCCAGCAGGAGATCTTGTTCTCGCCGCCGAAATGCGTATCGTTGAGATAACCGATCATTTCGAACATTTTCCGCGCAGTTTGTTTCTGCGGCTTGTCGTCCTTATCCCATTCGCGCGCCACGTGGCAGTAGGTGCACTGGACACCCAGCAGGCCCGTGAGCGCATCCATGGCGGGGATCACGCGCGCCGCCGGCTTGCCCTTGAACATCTGGATGTTCTTGAAGACATCCTCCGCCAGAGCCTGCTTCTGCTGGGCGGGGGCCTGAAGGCAGCCTAGCGACACGGCAACGATGAGTCCCAATGAGCGCGGCATAACGCTCCTTTGCTCAGAGAATACCGCACTCGCCGCGTTACAATCGTGATAGTCCCCGCGATGTCCACCCAGGTCAAAGCGCCAGCCAGCGTGCATCAGTTCTTTTCGCGGCACGGCACGCTGTCGAAATGGCATCCGAACTACGAATACCGCCCCGGGCAGTTGGCCATGGCGGAAGCTGTGGAATCGGCGCTGGCGGATCGCAAGCACCTGATCGTGGAAGCTGGGACGGGCACCGGCAAAACGCTCGCCTACCTGGTTCCGGCGATTCTCTCCGGCAAGCGCATCGTGGTTTCCACCGGCACCAAGAACCTCCAGGAGCAGCTTTTCTTCAAGGACGTTCCGTTCCTGCAGCAGCACTTCCCGCGGCCTCTGCGCGTCTGCTACATGAAAGGCCGCAACAATTACGCCTGCCGCCAAAAGATCTACGATGCCGACCGCGAGGCCGTGCTGACCGGGCTCGAGGAGGTCGCCGATTTTCAGGTGATACAGGCGTGGGAGCAGACCACGGAGATCGGCGACCGCGCGGAAATCAAGAAGCTGCCGGAATCGAGCGCGGCGTGGGCCAAGCTGGACGCGCGGCGCGATCTCTGCACCGCTCAAAAGTGCAAGCAGTTCGAACGCTGCTTCCTCACGCTGATGCACCGGCGCGCTCAGGAAAGCGACATCATCATCGTCAATCATCATCTCTTCTTCGCCGACCTGGCGCTCAAGGACGAGGATTACGAAGGCGGCATCCTGCCGGAATATCACGCGGTGGTGTTCGACGAGGCGCATGAAATCGAAGATGTGGCGGGTCAGTATTTCGGCGTGCAGGTCAGCAATTACCGGTTCCAGGAATTGTGGCGGGACGTCTCGGCCGTGGCCCGGGCCAAGCAATTTGGTTCCGCGGAGCTGGATCGCATCCTGGACCGCTTCGAAGAGATCGCCAACTACCTGTTTTCGATGTTGCCGGCCGCCGATGGGCGCGGCGCATTCACCGGCAGGGCCGCATTCCTGGAGCAGCATGAAGAGCCCTACCAGCACCTGCTATCCGCGCTCGAATTGATCGGCTCGCACTTGAAGCTGCTGAAGAATCCGCCGGAGGAAGTCAATCCGCTGCAGCGCCGCACGGTGGAACTCGGGCTGGCCCTGCGCTTCGTGCTGGAAAGCGACGATCCGGCTTACGTCTATTGGGTGGAGCGCCGGGGGCGCGGCGTCTTTCTGCAGGCCACGCCCATCGATGTCGCGCCGCTGCTTGCCGAGCGGCTCTTCGACAAGGTGGATACGACGATCCTGACCTCGGCCACTTTAGCCGTGGCGGGCGGCTTCGACTTCGTCAAAAAGCGCCTGGGAGTCGCGCAGGCGCGGACGCTGGTGGTGCCCGGCCACTTCCAGTATCGGAAGCAGGCGCTGCTTTACGTGCCGCAACATCTGCCCGATCCGCGCAATCCCTCCTTCAGCAAAGAAGCCTCCGACGAGGTGACCGTACTGTTGAAATTGAGCCGCGGAAGGGCCTTCGTGCTGTTCACCAGTTATCAGCAGATGCGGCTGATGCACGACCGCATCTCGCTGGCCATCGATTATCCGACGCTGTTGCAGGGCACCGGGCCGCGCAGCGCGCTGCTGGAAGAATTCCGCGCGACGCCGAATTGCGTGTTGTTCGCGACGTCGTCTTTCTGGCAGGGCGTGGACGTGCCCGGCGATCAGTTGAGCTGCGTGATCATCGACCGGCTGCCGTTCGCGGTGCCCAGCGATCCCATTGTGGATGCGCGGGTGCAGAAGGTGCGCAACGAGGGCGGCAATCCGTTCTACGATTACCAAGTGCCGCAGGCGGCCATCGCACTGAAGCAGGGTTTCGGGAGGCTGATCCGCAGCCGCTCGGACCGCGGAGTGCTGGTGCTGCTGGACAACCGTGTGACCAAGCAGCGCTACGGCCAGGTGTTTTTCGACAGCCTGCCGGATTACGGATTCACCACCAAAATCACCGACGTGGAGAATTTTTTCAATGTTTGAAGTTTCCGTCGAAGAGACGTTTGCGGCCGGCCACTCGCTGCGCAATTATCGCGGCAAGTGCGAGAACGTGCATGGCCATAATTACCGCGTACAAGTGACGCTGAACGGTCCGGAGCTGGACGACATCGGGCTGCTGGTCGATTTCGTGCAGGTGAAGAAGCTGATCATGCAGGTGGTGGAGCGGCTGGATCACCAGTTCCTGAACGATCTGGCGCCCTTCGACGTGCTGAACCCTTCGGCCGAAAATATGGCCAAGTACTTTTACGACGAGATCAGCGGCGGGCTTGGGCAGAGCACTCCCGTAAGGGTGGGACAAGTGCAGGTCTGGGAGACCGACACCACCAGCGCCACCTACCGGCCGTAGTATGCCGCGTTTTTCGGAGTGAACTCCGACCACTTCTCCGGCAGATCGTCCAGCGCGAAAATCGCCGAAACGGGGCAAACCGGTACGCACGCGCCACAGTCGATGCATTCGACGGGGTCGATATACAGCATTTCCGCCTCGGCGTGGTTCGGCTCATCCTTTTTGGGGTGGATGCAATCCACCGGGCAGGCGTCCACGCAGGCCGTGTCTTTGGTTCCGATGCAGGGTTCTGCTATTACGTATGCCATGGTAAATTTCTCAGGATAGAGATCGACAATACCATAGGGCTTGGGGTAAACACAAGCTGCCGTTTCGGAAACGGGTCGAGCCTTTTCGGCGGGCGTTCGACCGTCTGGGTGATGGCTGCCGGTATACGCGGCGCCAGCCCGAGGGCTTCCGGAGTTTTGCTTGGCTGGGAGCGGTTTCCCGTGCGCCTGCCCCACCTGCGGCTAAAGAGAGTTGGCAGGCGGAAGCGCCTGCCCCACCCGCCGAAACAGGAGCAGGTCCAGACTGAACGTCACTCGCATCGCTTCGGCTGGCTGCGATCGCATGGGCCGATAAATCGAGTGCAGGACGTCGTGAACGGCGGCCGCGTCGAGATCGGCCGCGGTCGTGACGCGACGCCGATCGACGAGCGTGAAGCCTTCCCTGAATGTCTCGATGGTTCGGGCCACGCGGTCCCGGCCCGCACCGCGCAGCTCGATAAGATCCTCAGGCGCGGGAAGGGCGATCAGCAGGTGTCCGCCGTCGCGCAGGACACGCCGGAATTCGCTGGCGTTCAACCGCGCCGTGATCGACATGACGATCGAGAACGAGCGGCCGGCGTAGGGCACGAAGCGATCGGCATTGGCCACGATCCACTCGCATCCGGGGTAGCGCCGCGCCGCCGCGTCCACGGCCGGAATCGAGATATCGACGCCGTGCGCGTCGAAGCCGGTCTGCCGGGCAAGGGTGCCCAGGTAGAAACCTTCACCGCAGCCGATATCGAGGACGATGTCGCTTGGCGATGCAGCCATCATCTCCGCGATCGCGTGCAGCGGCGGCTCGGTCACGCCGCGATCGTGCAATCGCCGCCGCCCGGCGATGGCAGCCGGCGTGTCGCCCGGCTGTTTCGATCGCCGGTCCTGCGGTTGAAGCAGGTTGATGTATCCGCTACGCGCGACGTCGAACGAATGTCCGCGCGGGCAAAACAGGCGCCGCTCCTCGCGCACCAGTGCCAGGTGGCAGCCACGAACGGGGCAGAGGAGCATTTGTCGAGTGTATCCGATGGCGCGTGGGCGTCAGCTCTTTACGCCGAACATCGCCAAGGCGTTGCGGGCGCGCTTGCGCATCATGGATTCAAAGGAAACGCGGGGCACGTCGATGAGCTTGCGCAGTTCCGCGTCGCGGAGCAGCCGCTGGGCGGCGTTGGGCATGCGCTCGGCCGCGCGTTCGAAAGCGCTTGAGGAGGCGGTGCGCATGCCGGCGATCGCGCGGTAATAACCTTGCTGCCCCTGTACCTTCTGGCATCCGCCCACCAAGGCCGCCAGCACTTCGTGGCTCTCGCCGAGCTGCGCCACCACGCCGCCCCACTCATCCAGAAACGGGCATAGCGGCAGCAGCGTGGCCGGCGAGCGGCGCAGCGCCTTCACCGCACGCAGGGGATAGTGCCGGTGGCCTTCGGCCGAGAGTCCGGTGTGCTGATAGACGCGAACGGCGAGTGAGAAGCGGCCGCGCTCGGAGAGATGGTCCATGACCGGCGCGGTGAGCGGCGTGCGCCTCCAGAAACCCATGCCTTGAGTTAGATCGCCACGATTGTGCGCCAGGGTCATAGAGAGGCGCAACAGGTCGAGTTCGGCGCCCCGTTCAGCGGCAACCTCGTCGAAGACCGCCTGTTCGCGATCGATTTCGGCTTCGATGGCGGCCTGCGCTTCTGCGGCGGAAACGGTATCGCCCAGTTCGAGCAGGTGGCCCAGGCCGGCCGCGATGACGCTCCACTGTTCGCCGTGGTGGCCGCTAACGCCGCGGATGGCCCGGATGGAGATGCCGTCTTCAATCCAGGCGCGCGAGGCGAGGGCCAGGCGCAGCATCGGCCGCAGTACCTCGGGGTCGCGCGATTCGCGCCAGACGATGCCGCGAATCTTGGTATCGACATCTGTGGGCACAAATGTGGCGACGGTTGCATGGTGGCATGCCAGGCAGAAGGCGAAGTAGTCCTGCAATTGCTCTTCGGGGTTGAGGCTGGGGCGCAGGATATTCTCCCAATTGGCGAGGATGCGGAGGAAGCCGTCGGGCGAGTGGCCGAGTTCGATGAGTCGGCCTGCTTCGGTGGCGGGCAGCCGCGGTTCGAGGAATGGCGCCGTGCCGCGAACCTGCGAGATCAGCGTTTCCGGGCCGATCCAACGGTCCCAGGCGCTGCGCGGCGGTTTGATGAAAGGGGCGGACAAACTACCATTATCGAAGACTTCCGCCGACCGAATCGCTGTGGTAGTCTTTCGAGAATCTCGCAAGCAACAGTTCCGGGGTGGATTCCGCTGGCCGGAGGCTTATTGCAGCCGCCTGTGGAACTGGTCGAAGCCCAGGGGCTGGCGTCAGAGGACGGGTGGCTTACCAGTCCGAGTGCAGTGACTCGTTAACAATGCCATGCGCGGCCTGCCGGTCGAAGGGTGATGTCATGCTTTAGCCCAGCGCCACGACCCACAGTCCTCGATTGCCCACTACCGCGCCACTTCCAAGCTCGGCGCTTTGTGCGAGAATTTCCGCCTCAGGTCCGGCCAGAATTCTTTCAGGATATTCCCCGCCATGTCGGCGCCAACTTGAATACCGAGCCTTGACAGATTTTGGCCGGCGGTCCGGCCGTCCGGATAATAAGCGTTCGAAAGCGCCACGGCCGTAGCGTTGCCGGCAATCTCGGAGAAGTTAAACTGGGTGCCACCCGAGTCCGTATGGGTCCAAAAGATCTGACCCATCGCGTATCCGAGCCGCGACAATCCGCTGCCTGCGCCGCGCCGGAAGTAGCGCGGATCCTGGTGAAGCAGCGTGGGGAAGATCGCCTCAGTCATATAGTCCCCCACCGCCAGATCGCAGTAGGAAGTTCCGAGGTATCGCGAATATCCCTCTATGCCGTGTCCGAATGACGGACTCGATTTCTCCAGCATGCCCTCGCCCGCAAATGCAGCCGCAAGAACAAAAGTTCCCCGATCGGAAACGTCGAGGTTAGCGAGCTGGAACTTCTCTTTTGCGGTGAGGGGCTTATAATTCGTCAGACTTGGAAACGTCCGATAGTTCGGAATAATGCCAAAGATGCGGCTCGCCTCTGGATTCTGCTCCGCAGACTGACAAAATATGGCGGTTGGCAGGAGCGTCAACAAGAATGGAGCAGTGAAAAAGCGGCGCTTCGCGATTCCGAGCATACACGGGGCAGTGCAATTCGGCAGCCAAAGCCGATCACTCGGTGGATCCGATCTTCTGGTACACGGAAACGCCAAGCCCGCGCGTGTGGGGGCCAAGGGCAAACTGTACGTATGGGAGCAAGTCCGGCGATGCACGGCAGCGGTTCTTCGAGGCGCCGCACGGGCGGCGCTCCGTCGGCGACGCCCGCCTGGAGGTGCCGAGAGAGTCATATCGCGCTGGCGGACGTATAGACATGTGCGCGTTGATGAGGAGGCCGTAACGTGCAAGAACCGTCATTCGAGATGCATGCTTTGCCGTGCCCCGCTTTCGACAAAGCGGCGAGACCCTGCCAACAACACCAGCCTGGGTACTCGCGATTCGAGTGCGTTACGCGCTTGAGGATGACGCGCCCGTGGACCTACAGGGAGCGGCCCTTCGGTGAAGAACGCCCTTGGGTCTGCGGCGTTCCACTTCGCGGCGATTGACGACGTATCCGGACTCCAAAAGGGACCCTGCGGCGCATGTAGCCCGGCCATCGTCAAGCCGCGAGCGGCGGCGGGACGAAGCCGCCGGTGACTTCGGCGATGCGCCCGGCGATGTCGATCGGGGTGGCGTCCTCCAGATATGGCCCCATGATCTGAATCCCACAGGGCAGGCCTTCCGGCGTGCGGCCCACGGGGCAAACCGTAGTGGGATGGCCGTTGAGGGTGGCGTGAAAGATCCACTTCAGCAGGTCGAGGTACGGGCGCGGGCCCGCCGTCGTGGCGAGCTTGCGCTCCATCAGGTTCGGGCTGTGGTCGTGCGGGAAGGCGGTGACGAAGTCCACGGGCATCAGGAAGGCGTCGTGGTCGCGGAAATATTGCCCCCAAACGTGGCGTGCGGCGTACTGGCCGCCGACCGCTTCGCCCCAGGCGCGGTGCGGCGTCGTGTCGTTAGGCAGCACGGCCGCGCCGAGCATGGTGAAATATGCACCGTACCAGTCGACGATCTTGATGCCCGCCGGCCAGCCTTGATCGAGCCGCGCGCCGGCCTTTCCGAGCGCGTCGATGGTCTTCTCCAGGAGCTGACGGACGTCCGCCGTAACCGGGCAGAAGGGATCGTCCACGACGTAGCCGATGCGATAATCGCGCAGGCGTGCGCCCCGCGCCGGCGGCAGCTTCCAGGAGTAGGCGATCTGCTCGACGCCGGTGAGTCCGCCAGCAACCCGCATGGCAAGCAGCAGATCCTGCGGGCTGCGCGACAGCGGTCCGTTGACGGACAGCCGGTCCGGCGACGGATTGCCGCCTGGCGGATCGACGAAGCCTTCGTTCGAGATCACGTCGATGGTGGGCTTGTGGCCGAAAACGCCGCAGAAATGAGAAGGCGTCCGGATAGATCCGCCGATGTCGCTGCCCAGTTCGAGGAATCCCATGCCGCAGGCGAGGGCCGCCGCGCCGCCGCCGGTGGACCCGCCCGGTGTACGCTCCAGATTCCAGGGATTGTTGGTGGTGCCCGCCACGTCGTTGTAGCTCTGCATGTCGGAAGCCCACTCGGGCAGGTTGGTTTTGCCGACGATGATCGCCCCGGCATGCAGAATCTTCTCGACCGCGGGGGCATTCTCCTTCGGGATGTTGTTGGCGTACATCTTGGCGCCGCAGGTGGAGCGTATGCCGGCGGTCTTCTTGTCGTCCTTCATCAGGATCGGAAGGCCGTGCAGCGGCCCGCAGGGATGGCCTTGCGCCAGAGCTTCGTCGGCGGCGCGGGCGCGCGTGGCGGCCTGCTCCTCGACCAGCGTGACGAAGGCGTTGATGCGGCCGTTGTACTTGCGTATGCGGTCGAAGACGTGGGCGGTCAGCTCGCGCGAGGAGATGGCGCCCGAGCGGATAGCGCGCGCGGCGTCCGTGGCCGTGCCGAAATCCGGGTCGAAGTTAGAGGTGGCGCCGGCGCGCGGGATGCGGCTGACGAAAGGGGCGGCGGCCAGGGCCGAAAGGATGTGGCGGCGGGTGATCATGGGGGACGATTGTATCATTGTGTATGATTCGCCATACCTCCCAGTACCGTTGACCAGGGATTTTACTGCCTGGGCCTTGCAATGGCGCCCGAACGGAGGTCCGATATGGCTATGGGCGAGTTCACATCGTTAATTATCCGGAACTGGCGGCGACAAGCTCTGGTTGCCGCGCTGGTGTTCGCCGGCGCCGCTATGGCTGCTGGCCAAACCGAAAACGTCCTCCACGTTTTCCAAGCCGGGACCGACGGGTATTACCCGGAAAGTTATCCGCTGGTCCTGGACGGCGCGGGTAATGTGTATGGCACGACCGGCTATGGCGGCGGTGGCAACTGCACGTTCGGCGTCTTCACCGGCTGCGGCATGATCTATCAACTGACACCGCCCACGCAATCCGGCGGCGCATGGACTGAAAACATCATCTGGCAGTTCCAAGGCGGCACGGACGGCGCTATTCCCAGTGAACTGCTGCTGCGCGACGGCAAGTTGTTTGGCACGGCCGGCACGGGAGGCAGCGGCGCCTGCTCCGGCGGATGCGGCTACCTTTTTGAGCTGACGCCACCGGCTACGGCTGGCGGCTCATGGACCAAGACGCCAGTCTACGACTTCTCCACGCTCGATTCGGAATGCGGAATTACAGCCTTCGACGCTACAGGTAGTTTCTATGGCGTGGGTCCCTCCAAGAACGGGAACGGCACGGTCTGCAAGATCGCTCCGCCGCGCACCAGCGGCGGCTCGTGGACGGAACGCA
>JBEKUO010000008.1:0-33474 GCA_049514955.1 Bryobacteraceae bacterium
CGCCGGCATTCCGCTGTACGTTTCGCCCTGTGTACTTTCGCCATTTGGCATTCCGGGTGGAAACGGACCGAGGCGCAATCAAGAACAGCGGGCGAACGCTCAGGCCTTGGGTTACCTGAAGGCAGCCGGCTACGATCCGGAGGGACTTCTGGATCTATTCTCGAAACTCGCCTACGAACATCCCGCTTGGGCACAGGCGATTGTCTCCGAAGATTTGCTGAGTCAGCGAAGCGCGATCGAAAGCGAAGAGCCACCGCCCGGTGGGTATCGAGTGAACACGAGCGAGTTCTCCGAACAGCAGGACAATTTGCTGGTGATTCTCGGTCAGGCGCCCCGCAAACGGCAGGCGCCCGGCAACCTCCCCACCCTCCTTCGAGCCGGTCCCGGTCCGACGTAGCCGGCGTGCGAAGCCGGTTACGGCATGCGGTTCCCACGGCCTAGGACCGTCCGGGCCACGGCGCAGTTCCCGTGCCGCAAAACCGGCGGGAACGCGGCTGGCCCCTCGCCTGACACGCACTTCAACATCATTTCAATGTAAGGCTCGATCTACCGAGGGGCGACAAATTCGTTGTAACGCCTTTGCGTTCATTGATCCAGTTGAAGCTCCGCCGGCTTCGGGTTCGTGGGCGCGGCCAGTCGCGACAGGTTTGCGCAGGGCGGAGGGGAGAGGAACGGACCGACACAGCAGCGTCGATGCGGCACGCAGGAATGCGACGCAGGAGTGCGTGCGCCACGGCACTGCAAGGAACAGAAAAAACTGCCGATAGATAGGATGTGATCGGCGCGCGCTCCGGTGCGGCCGGTCTGCCGGCGAGGAACTAGTCTGCCTCCACAATTTCAGCGCGTCGTGACTCTCTCGGTGATGATCGTGCTGGTCGCGCTGTTCGTCTGGATTTACGCGCGCGATCGCCAGCAGCGCGTGCGCCTGTGGATGAGCGGCTGGTGCAGCATCGTCGCCCATTTCGCGGGCATGCTGCTCGCCAGTTTCTCGCTGATCCCCGCCAAGCTGGCGGAGTGGCTGGCGTATGCGACGCTCATCTTCGCGGCCAGCGCCTTCTTTCTTTCGGTCTGCCGGACAATGACTACGACGCGCCGGCGGATGGTGTTTTGGTTGGGGATCGTCACGCCGGCGCTGGGTTATTGGACGTGCATGGTAGCCGGAGTCCAGGGACCCTTACCTTACCGCGCGATTCTGGCGGTTCTTCTGCTCTCCAGTGGCCTGATGCTGGCAACCCTCCAATCCGGCACAGACCGGATCGCGCCGATCGCGTTGGCGATCGTGCCGGGAGCGTGGATAGCCTGGCGCGTTGCGCCGAACGTGGAGAGCGGAATGGATTTCATCCTGTTCGAGGCCTTTGCCGTTACGGGCTGGTATTACTGGCGGTATTTCCGGCGCTTTACGCCCGGTGTTTTGCTCACCTCGCTGGCGTTTCTGGCCTGGGGGCTGGTGTTTCCCATAGCCGAAATCTGCGGGGCGCTGCACATCGATATTCCCGGCGATCATGTGGTTTGGGATTTGCCGAAGTATTTTGTGGCGTTCGGGATGATCCTGACTCTGTTCGAGAACCAGACCGAGAACCTGCAACGCGAAGTGGTGGAACGTAAGCGCGCCGAGGAGGCGGCCCAGCGATTGGTCCAGCCGGTGCTGCGGCTGCAAAGCATGGTGCGCAGGATCGCCGAAGGGGACCTGTCGGCGCGCGCGGACATACGCAGCGCGCAGGAGATCGATACTCTGGCACAATCGTTCAACAGCATGGCCGATTCGCTGCTGCAGCGCGACCGCATCCTGGAAAGCGTGCGTTTCGCGGCGCAGCGCTTTTTGAGCGCCGCCGCCTGGCAGACGGCGATCCTGGAAGTGTTGGCCAAGATCGGCCAGGCGGCCGAAGTCGGCCGCGTCTTCATGCTGGAGCGGAAATCCGGGCCGGCCGAAGGGCTGGCGGGCGCGGTGCTGTACGAATGGGCGGCGCCCGGCGTTCCGTGCCGGAGTGGCGCGCCGGGGCAGGCGGAAGTGCGCTGGAGCGGCGAAGAATGGGGCGGGCGGGCCGAGCGCCTGGCCCGCGGCGAAGTGGTCGCGGTGGAAGATGGCGGCGGGCAGCCGGGGTCGTCGATTCTGGTTCCGCTGGAAGTGGCCGGCCAATGGTTCGGGGCGCTGGGCTTCGACGATTTCGCGGGGGCGCGGATATGGAGCGAAGCCGAGCGAGACAGCTTCCACTCGGCGGCCCGCATGCTAGGGGCGGCCATCACGCGGCAGCAGGCGCAGGAATATGTGGACAACATCCTGCAGTCGATGGGAGAAGCCTTGCTGGTGACGGATGCGGAGCAGCGCATCCGCCGGGTGAACCCCAGTGCGTTGCGTCTGCTGGGCTATCAAGAGGCGCAATTGATCGGCCAGCCCGCCAGCCGGGTGATCGTAGAGGGGGATGTGCCGGCCCACAGCATCGCCATCGAGCGCATCTACCGCACCCGCGGCGGCCGGCGCATCCCGGTGCTGTTCTCCTCCGCCGAGTTGCGCACCGACTTGGGATCGCTCGAAGGATACGTGTGCGTGGCCCAGGAGTTGACCGAGCTGAAACGTATCGAGGCCGAGCTGGTGGCGGCGCGGGATGCGGCCGAGGAGGCCAACCGCGCCAAGAGCACCTTCCTGGCGAACATGAGCCACGAGCTGCGCACGCCGCTGAACGCCATCATCGGCTACAGCCAGATGTTGCAGGAGGATTACATCGGGCCGGAGCAGGCGGAAGTACTCTCCGACCTGGCCAAGGTCGAGCGCTCCGGACACGCTCTGCTGGCCATTATCAACGACGTGCTGGATCTGTCCAAGATCGAGGCGGGCAGGGTGCAGATGGAGATGGACAACGTGGACGTGGCGGCCATTTTGCAGGATGTGCACAACGCGGTGCAGCCGCTGGCGCGGCAGCAGGGCAACGTGGTGCGGATGGAGTGCGGCGAGCATGCGCGCATGGCCTATGCGGACCTGCAGAAACTGCGGCAGAGCGTGCTGAACCTGGTGAACAACGCCTGCAAGTTCACGGAGAACGGAGAGGTGGAGGTCCAGGTGGAGCGGGTGGCGGAACAGGGCCGCGAATGGACGGAGGTGCGGGTGAAGGATACAGGCATCGGGATCGCGGCAGAGCACCTGGGGCGGCTGTTCCAGCCGTTCACGCAAGTGGACGGATCGGCCACGCGGAGGTACAGCGGGACGGGGTTGGGGCTGGCGATCAGCCAGAAGTTCTGCCACATGATGGGCGGCAACATCACGGTCCAGAGCGCGCCAGGCAGGGGCTCGTGTTTTGCGCTCCGGGTGCCGGCGCACGCTCCCGCGCTCCGTTCCTAGCCGATCCATCTTCGAAGCATCCGTCGGCGGCGAAGGCAAGGCACCAGTCGGAGGGGCTAAAGAACCGCTCTTTGACGGTTCCGCTGCGCGAGGCCCGTTCCGTTAGTGCGCGATCTTCCGGAATGAATCGAGTCGCGGCTCTGAATAAAGGATGCGGTGGCGATCCGAGCCGCGACCGTCAGGAAGCGGACCTGTCACTGTAGTGTGCAAGCCGTGACTAAATCGGTGGGCCTCCGGAACGCGAACGGAAGCATCTCGCGGGCACCCGACGCCGCGTCAGACACTCCCAACTGTGAGCGCCTGACTCAGGTCGCCGTCGCAGAGAGAGGCTCCTGCTGCCGGCGACACTCGGCGATTTGCGCGCGAGCAGGTGTTACTCCCTTAACATCGTGAAGTAAACGGCGGCGGGAACTACGAGAAGCATGGCAGCCATCCCCAGGAGGAGAGCGCCATGCTCGGCGACGAACCCGCCGGCGACGGGCACCAGCGCCTGAAACTTAAAGGCGGCCAGGCTCGACGCGGTCCGGCGCAGGGCCGATTGAAACCAGGCCGATGTGGCCCCGAAGCAGGCGCCGAGCAGGCCCATGGCGCAGGCGAAAGCGATCACCTGGGCTGCCGTGATCGGACGGCCGGCGGCTTGGGCAGCTTCGCGGCGGGCGCGCATCTGGGCGAGCCACCACACACGGCCGGAATCGGGGACCACGGCGCGCGCGCGCATTTCTTCGCGGGCGTTGTCAATAGCGCCGGCGATGGCCGCCACATCGGCGCAGATCGCGCAGGCGGCCACATGTTCGCGCAGGCGGGCATCCGCCCGGTCGGGCCAGCGGTTCTGGAGAACGGCGGCCAGGACCTCGGATTCCAACTCGCATTCGATGGGCTTCATGATTTCGCTCCGCGGGGCGCGTGGCCCAGCAAATCCGCCAGCTTGCGCCGCGCGCGAAACAACATGGGCTTCAAGCTGGTGGGACGCAGGCCGAGCGAATCCGCGATCTCCTGGTGCGAAGCGCCCTCGGCATACGCCAGCCATAAAATGGCCCGTTCGCGCGGCTTGAGGCGCGCCATGGCGCGCGTGAAATCGGCCATGCGCTCGGTGGCGCCGGCGTCCTGGCCGGAGGGAACCCGCTCGATCTCGTCGCCAACCGGGATGGAGGCCGCGCGCGCCAGGCTTCGGCGGCGGACATCCCGCGCCAGATTCGTGGCGATGCGATACAGAGAATTGCGCCGGTGCGTCTCGCTGTCGTAGGTCGCGGCGGCGCGCAGGAAGCGGTAGAACGTTTCCTGCAGCAAGTCGTCGGCGAGTTGACGGTCTCCGGTAACGCGCGCGAGGTACGCCCACAATCCGCGCGCGGTCCGCTCGTAGAACGCGCGGAATGTGTCCTCGTCCATCATGAAACCCGCGGAGGCGTCATCGAGGGCGCGGTCGCTCTGAATATCGGTAAAGGCCGTCTCACGAAACATAGGAGAGCGCGATTCCGCCCGGAATAGCGGACTACCGGGCGCCTGGCATCGCGGCGCGAGGCGCGGGAGATGCCGGTTCGATCAATCCCAGCCGCTGGGAGATCACAAATGAGATTATCGCCGAGATCACGAAGCCCAAGCCGAGCGCGATGCCGATAACGCCCAGCGCATGCAGCGACTGGGAGGCGGGGACATCGGCGACTCGTCCGCCGACGATGTGCAGGCCGATACCGCCGGCGATCAGCACAACGCCGCCTTGCACGGACCAGAGAATGCGGCCAAGCGGCGCGCCTACGCTGCGCGGAGCGGCATCCAGGGAGATGGGCGAAGATTCGAGGAACTTGGCTCCAGCGGGCGACTGAATGTAGGCGAGCAGATCCTCGTTTGCGGTAAAGCGATCGAGGAGCTTGGTGTGGGCGTCGGTCTGGACTTTGGCCAGCCGGCTCCACCTTCTATAGTCGACCAGCGTGCGGGTGAGCCAGACGAGCAGGCCCACGGCCAGGCCGAAGCCGGCGAAAATTCCCAGGCCATCCAGCACTTCCCGCCACATGTCCAGAATCCGGGAGGCGGGGTCCTGACGAGAGTTGGGGAGGGCGCCCTCGCCGAGGTAGAACGCGGGATTGCGCGCGATTTCGGCATGGGTGTTCAGGAAGCTGACGAGGGCCGGGTATGGCGCAAGATAGGACTCGTTACCGAGGAGACTCGGGTCGAGCGCCAGAACGCCGTGCAAGGAGGGTGGATAGTGTTCCAGGAGGGAGTTTAGCTCGTCTTTGGCGCGTTGCGCGTCAGGCTGTTCGACGGTCAGGATGGAGGGAGACTGCGGGGTGGACGGCGTGCCCTTCGCCGTCTGCGCCAGCGCTGGTGAAGGCGGCAGGGTGGCAACACACAGCGCTAGCATGGCAACTCTCAAGACGTGGCGGGTTCGGGTTGATCTGGTCATGGCATTTCTCTCTACCGGCTAGTTACGCGCGGAGGGGGAGCAGGTTAACAAAATAGCGACCCGGAGCGCCGAACGCTGGAAATTAGATGGCTGGCGCGCCGCCCTGAAAATCCGCCGAAACTGTCCCTCGCCTATCGCGCTGCCCTGCCTTGCAGAAATCGAGCGCCCGCAAACCCGCCGCGGCCACGGCCGAAAGTCTTTCGAGAATCTCCGGCGCGCCCAGTATTAGTCGGGGGCGCACCTCGGTGGAAGCGACGGCTTGACGGGGAAGGAGGGCACCTGAGAATACCATTTCAACCCTCTTCCGCGTGGCACACCATACAAGAATCAAATCTGGCTTGTTCGTCTCAATATGCGGTTGACCTCACGGGTCACGAACCCTACGAAGCGCATCGCATCCTGTTCCAACCGGGGGGTCGTCGAGCCGGCATTCTTCAGCCGGTTATTTTTAGCGGCACGAATAACCGCCCGCCACATGGGCGGGACTGTTTCCATCGCCCAACCGCAGGCTTGGTCTTTGGACGCCAGCGCCTTGTGATAGGCCGAGAAAAGAATGCGGCAGGCGGTGAGGACGGCGTATGCATTATGGATGAACGCCTTGGCGGATCGATCCCCGGCGTTGGAGGTAAGGTCTTCCTGCAGGTAGCTCAGTTCCAACAGGAGCGCGTCGTTGAAACATCGGTCGGACACATGCGGAGCGATGAGCTTGGCGTCCTTGCCCCACAGCGTGATGCCGGACTGGGCAATATTCATCCAGATGATTGGGTTCCCGTCCGATCCATGCCGGATGAGTTTTCCAGTGTAGTGGTAGAAGCCGCAGCATCGCGACGCCTTGTCGAGAAATTCCCGGTCGATAACGAAGCGCATGTCAAGCCGGTCGACCCAGCGGTTCTTCTTGTTCTTGAACCACTCCTGCAGTTCGGAAAACTCGCGGTCGTCGAGGTCTCGCCGCGTTACGCCGACGCAATCGACGTCGCTGCAAGTCTCGTCGAACGCGTCATAGGTCAATGAGCCCCATAGGTACATACCAACAAGATTCGCGCGGAGTATAGTGGCGAAATCGGCGACCATCGCCTGAAGAAGATCGGATAGATCGTTGGGTAAATTCATCGTGGGTAGACGCCTTGCAGTCATCCCTAGAAATATTCGATCGTTACGGCATTATGGCTCTCGCGAGCGCCATCGCACCGTCGCGCTTCCAATCGTCGCGCGGCTCCGCCGCAGCGCGGGCAAATGTCCAAAGTCGAACACGCTCAGGATCCACGCCAAGCAGATCCGCGAGGCGGCAGATCGTCCCGGCGGCGTTCGAGCGCAGTCTCGCCGCGCAGTTGAATAGGTGCTGCGTCGCATCGTAAGCGGGATCCCCGACGAACGGCTTGGGGTCGATGACGAGCCACGGCTCGCGCTCCGACCGAAGCACATTGCCTGCGTGCAGATCTGTCGCCAGCAGCACCTCTCTTGGCGCCGTGCGCGGCAATTCCTCAAAGAGACGCAGTCCCTCACGCACCAGGCCTTTGTCCGGCCAATGCTCGGCGTTGGCCAGGGTTTCGTCTCTCCAATGCTCCGTCAGAGCCGACAGACGTCGAAAGGAATGCGGTGCTGACGGTGAGCGCCACAGGCGACGCAGGAGCTTTGCGATCAACAGATCCTGCTCTAACTCCGGCAGCGCGCGTAACGCCGTTCCGGGCACGCAACGCTCCAGGAGCATCGCCCCAAGCTCGTCGTCTGCCGCGAGAAGCCGCACCGTTGGGTCTCCGTTCCAGAAGCGCAGGCCTTGGAGTTCATGCGCGCCTTCCATGTGAGGCATGCCGAGCTTCAGCACCGCGGAAGTTCCGTCGGCAAGCGCCACCGTCGCCACCCATGCGCAAGTTACGTCCTCACCGTCGAAGGGCGCGTCGAGGGTCAGCGACCAGCGGCGCTCCAGGTTTCGTAGGACATCGGGCAACCGGTCGAGCCATGCCAAGCGCTCGGGCGCCTTTTGGCAGTTAGCCACGAGCCGTCCCGGAACCTTCAGCGACATGCCTTCATTCTCTCTGTTTCTGCTGCCTGGCCGGCATCCCCGATGTCCTTCATGGAAGCCGGGTGCCTCGGCGGCGCGGATAGCTTTCGACAAGGCCGGGCAACGCGCCGGAGGCTTCGCCGCGGAGATTAGCCCACACGCGCCAAGTGTGAGCGCGAACTTTATGGCAGCACGTCGGAAAAACACGTTGCTCGAAAGCGTGCCACTGGGCGAGTATTCCTGGATCGCTGCATCTGAGATGGGCTCTTCCATAGCCGCCCCGGGGCACGCGGTTTTCCGAGCGATCCCCGTGTTCTCGTTCCAGCTACTCACGGCAAGCTCAGAACAAAACTGAGTCGGTCTACGTTACCCGGATGCAGGCTGGGCGCCAGGTCAAATCGCCAGAACACCAGCGACAATGCTACTAAGACCTTTGGCTACGCGCCCACGTGTAGCTCGCCGTGGCAACTGCGATCACTAGAAACAGAACCGCTCCCTTATAGAAACTCATGTACCCGATACTTGGAGTCGACTTGGCCACTTGAGGAAGGAATAACCCAAGTGCGCCCAATAGCCGCAGAACCAAAGCGATCACGGTACATACAATACCCAGCCAATAACTCCAAGTGAGAATGTGTTTTTCCATTAGAATCTCCTCTGTGCGTGAATCGGGACCTATCCATTTGGAACCTAGGTTGCGATTCAGTATACACCCAACCGCCTCCCCCGGGGCTTCTTTTTCGCCCCGAGGATCAACGTATGCAGCAGAATATTCGCCGGCTGCCGGTTTCGATTCCGTCCTGGGAATCTGCCGAAAGCTTCAAAGTTTCCGCCTAATCGCCGTCGCAGAACCACGCGCACGAGCACCGAAACAAGCAAGCCAGCTACCCGGCGGTAGGGGCTTCGTTTTGCTCGATCGGCGCAGGCTCTCCTGCGGTCCAGAGCCAGCAGAGACAGTACTAGCAAGTAGCGACAGCTATAGGTAAGCCGGACAGCATGACGCGAGACGTGTCATTCTATGGTTTGCCGATTTGAGCGCAGGAGCGAGCCTCAGCCCGCCGAACTCGCTCGCAGCAACGCGCCCCGATAAACGTACAATGAATTAACCAGCCCCCTGAAGGAAGACGACTGATGAATGCCGCCGTGTTGCATACTCTCGGGAAGCCACCTCAGCTTAAACCATTTCCTGAACCCAGCCCGGGCGATGGTGAAGTGATCGTACACGTCCGCGCTGCCGCTTTGAAACCCGTGGATAAGCAGATAGCCAGCGGCTCGCACTATGCGAGGCCGCGAGAGCTACCGGTGGTGTGCGGAGCGGACGGAGTTGGACATCTGGACGATGGCAGGCGCGTGTTCTTCGGCGGACCACGCCCGCCGTACGGCGCCATGGCTGAGCGAACCGTGGTGCGGTTTGCGCAGTGCTTTCCGGTCCCCGACGACCTGGATGACGCGACCGCCGCAGCGATTCCTAACCCCGGCGTGTCCGCGTGGCTTTCGCTCAAGCACCGTGCTCGACTGGCGCCGGGGGAAACTGTCCTGATTCTTGGCGCGACGGGAGTCACCGGTAAGTTGGCCGTGCAGATAGCCAAGACGCTGGGCGCGGGTCGCGTGGTGGCCGCTGGACGAAACGAAGAAGCGTTAAATACCCTGAACGAGCTTGGTGCGGATGCAACAATCCGGCTCGACCAAACAGACCAGGATCTGATCGAGGCCTTCCGCCGCGAGGCCGGTGAGAAGGGTTTCGACGTGATTATCGACTACCTGTGGGGCCGGCCGACGGAAGTGCTACTCGCGGCCATCACACGCGCGGAATTTGCAGCCGCCGGATCTGAGATGCGTCTCGTTGAAGTGGGCGAGAGCGCAGGGCCAACCATCACGCTTCCCGCAGCGGTGCTAAGGAGCACGGCGCTGACCATCGTGGGGACGGCGGGCATCCCGCCTAAGGAGGTCCTCACTGATGCCCTTCAACAGGTGATGAACCATGCGGCGCGCGGCAAACTGCGGGTGGACATCGAGCGGGTCCCGCTCAAGGACATTGAGGGCGCCTGGGAACGCGACGTGCGTGGCCGACGGCTGGTCGTGATCCCTTAGCCGTCGGGGTCACTCTGAATACCGCCTAATATCACCGACGGCAGGCCGAGGCAGAAAAACTCATAGTTGCCCTACGTCACCGGCCGGAGTGATTTCAGGGAACTTGCCCGGCGCGAATTCGTTTCAGAGCTGTCCCTGCCTGCCAGAGCTAAGGTCTTCATGTCCGATATCGCCCGCTCTATCGCGCCGCTTCGATCAGCTTACGGATCGGCGGCTCTACGCTCAGCAGCAATTCCCCTTTGGGCCGCTTGGCGCGATCGAGCAGCGCCATCTGCTGTTCCATCCGGCCCGCCGGCGCATGCTACCCTGCCTGCAAATAATCTAGCGCCTGCAAACCCGCCGCGGCCACGGCCGAAAGGTCCTTCGAGATCTCCGGCGCGCCGCCGGGTGCCTCGGCGGCGGGGATGGTTTTCCGCCAAGGCCGAATAATGCCGAGACGGCGCGGGCGCAGGTCGATCGTGAATTTGCCAAGGAACGGTTGGAGCGGCGATTCTAAATGCAGGCCGAAGAGCGGCAGCCAGGCCCCGAACGATACCAGTTTACACCACCGCCGCTTCGCCGGAATGAGCGGAGGCAGGGGAACTGCGGCCTCTCCTTAAACTGCCGGGCCGCGACGCTGGCCAGATCGCAGGACTTTACTGCCCGCTGCCCCTGAGAAGTACTTCTTGCGGACTATCGGGCGCTCCGTCGCCGATCACCAGGATGGCGGTGCGATCCCCATTCTGCATTGGATGAAAGGTGACGCTAATCGCGCAGGTAGCCTGCGGCGCGAGACTCGATGAGCAAGTGTCGCTCTCCAGGAAATCGCTCCTGTCCATCCCGGCGACGGCGATCGCGGCGATCGGTAGGCTGACCTTGGTGTTATTTCGTATGGTCACGGTTGCAGGGGGGCTGGACGTGCCCACGCCCGTACTCACGTAGCTAAGCACCGTTGGTGAGACCAGCAGAGCCACGGAGCCGGTGTTAAGCAGCAGGCTGACGGTGCCCCGCGGCAGGGTGGCATTGGCGACGGCTACGTCAGGATGGCGATCGCCGTTGAAATCGCCCAAGGCCACGGCCTGCGGCGATACGGAAGTGGCTACTCCCAAGCCTGTGTTGTAGGCAGTCCCCGTCTCGAAGGTTCCGTTGCCGGTGCCGAGCAGCACGCTGACGGTGCCGTCCGCCATATTCGCCACCACCAGGTCCAGGGCGCCATCGCCATTCACATCTCCGACGGCTACAGAAAAAGGATTTTGACCGGTGGAGTAAGGGACGGCGGCGTTGAAGCCGCCTTTGCCGTTGTTCAGCAGCACTTCGACACGAAGCTGGGTTTCATCGGTGACTACCACATCCAGATTGCCGTCGCCGTTGAAGTCGCCGAGCGCGATGGAGAACGGATTGACTCCGGCGCTATACTCTTGCACCGGACCGAAGGTGCCGTCCCCTTGTCCGAGCAGCACGCCGACCTTACCCGGAATGTTACCGTACCCGTCGTTGGCCACTACCAGATCCGGACGCCCGTCCCCATTGACATCGCCTACGGCGATCGCCTGCGGGACGACGCCGGCGACAAACTGCACCGGAGGGCGAAACGTACCATCTCCATTGCCGATCAGAACGCTGACCTGCCCCGGTGTGGCCTTCTCGACAAAGTTAGCCACGGCCAGATCGAGGTGCCCATCGCCATTGAAATCACCCTCGGCAATGGACAGCGGACTTGGACCTGCCGCGAAATCGACCGCATTCTGGAAGTTGCCGCGCCCGTCGCCCAGAAGCACGCTGACGAACCCATCCTGGTTCGCCACGGCCAAATCGAGGTGCCCATCGCCGTTGAAGTCGCCCGCGACCACTGCGCGGGGCGTCCGGCCCACCTGGTAGCTGACCATCGGCTGGAAGGTGCCGTCTCCATTTCCCAGGAATACGCCGAGGCTGCTCGCCTGTTGTGAGAGCAGGTTGGAGTTCGCCACGGCCAAATCCAACTTTCCATCCTCGTTGAAGTCTCCGACTGCTATTCCGTAGGGAAAACTTCCGGCGCCAAAAACTCGTGGCGGCTTCAACTCGCCGGCCGAAGCCGCTCCCGCCATGAGGAACAGAAAGATACCGATTCCGGGTAAGTGACCACGCCAATGCGACCTGCGAGTTAGTTGACAGTACATGCGTTGGAGTCTCCTTAACAATGCCTGCCAGCAGCGGATCGCTGCAAAGCATCGCTTCTTACAGTATATGGAATCGAGCAGGCCGGACTGATCGGCAGCACCGTACGTCAGGGCTCGCGCCGCTGAAGAGCGCGCGCCAGAAGACCGGGTTCGAACCGACTCACGACGAAAAGCTGCGCGAAACATTTACTCCTTTCGCTTGACTGTCTTCCGCCGGCCAGGGGTTAGGTTCGTCATGTCCGATATTACCCATAACAGGCGATAAGGCCGCGGACTACCTGCCGTCTAGGCCGCTCAAACGGCCCTCACTTCCCGCCCTATCGCGCCGCTTCGATCAGCTTACGGATCGGCGGTTCCACGCTCAGCAGTAGTTCCCCTTTGGGCCGCTTGGCGCCGCAGCGGACGCTGTAGGGTCCTTCAAGATCTCCGACGCGCCAGTATTAGTTGGGGCGCACCCCGGTGGAATGCCACGGCTGTGAGGGGGATGGTCCGGATAGTGTCCGATATTGCGACACAACGTGCGAAGGAAAATCTCCAACAGCCTCTCTCGGCCAAGGACGCCAAGGAGGCGCCAGCGGTCGCCCTGTGAGGTTTTATGGCCATTGGGTCTTGGGGTTGCTCCAACACCGGGCGGGGAACATGCTAGTTCCCGACGGCGATGGTGACGGCGTTGGACATGACGCCCCCTATCGAGATAACCACGGGCACCGCTGCTCCGCCGGGCGCTCCCGCAGGCACTTGTGCATTCACTTGGTACAGCCCCACGTAACCCGGAGCGAGACCGGAAAAAGACACGTGCGCCGGCACGTTGCCGATGCTGACCGTGGGAGTCGTTGGCGTTTCGGCAAACGGGCTGTCCGGTGTCGGAGCACCGCTTGGCGGTTGATTGGTCACCGGTCCGAGACCAGTGCAATAGATCTGAATGAACGTACTCCCAGCCGTCGCCGGATTAGACGCATTGACCAGTTGATAGGCAGTGTCAAGAATCGCGCCCTGGCCTGAGCCTTCGGCGTTCTGACTGAAGATCGCTGGCGCGAACGGCGCGAGGCTCACCGTTTGGGCAGCGCTGCTTTCGGTGTTCAGAGTGGCAGTCAGGGTGGCCTGCGCTTGTCCCGCGAGTTCCCACGGCACCTGTAGGTTCACCTGCCCACCGGACGCAAAAAACAATGGTGCCTGCACCCCGTCATTGAACAGCAGTGATAGCCCTGCAAGGCTGATGGGGAGCGGATTCGTTGTGGCGCCGGACGGAGAAGCCAAGAGGAAGCTGCCGAACGCCGAAGCGATGCTGCCAGCGGCCACCGCCGCAGCATAACTTGCTGCGTTTACTATGCCACCGGAGTTGATTGACGGTGACTGCGATACGGCAGTAAACTTCCACACTTGGCCGGTAGCAACCTCGGCCACGTAGATGCTTTGGCTGGCATCTATGGCAATCCCGGCGGGAACCGAAAAACCGGTGGAAAACGTGTTCACGATGCCCATGGACGGGATCTCCGAGACTACATCCGTGTAACCGGCAACCAAGAGTGATCCCGAGAATTGATCGTAGGCGATGTCCAGCATCGCGGCATTGGAAGAGCCAAGGCCGGTCGCCCAAACTGTATTTCCACTCGGCGTTACGTAATAGACAATTCCCGCTATGTAGTCCTCGGCGAACAGGTGCCCCATCGAATCGAAGGTTATTCCTTGTAAGCTTTGGAAGCCACTGGCAAAGGTAGTTGGATTAATGAAACTCCCGGCTGCGTACTCGGCGATAAGCTTGGTGCCGTTATTGGCAAGATAAAGATTGCTATTGGCGTCCAGAGCCAGCCCGTCGGGGTGACCGGGAACAGGGAAGGAGGCGACAGTTTGTCCACTGGAGTCGAAGAGGGTAACAGGCCCGCCGTCATTGTCGGTCGTAACGTAGACGTTGCCCATCGAATCGACGGCGATGTGCTCCGGCGTCGCGACGGGACCGAAGGGGCTTACCAGACCAGTGGCTAGTTCAATTCTAGAAACCTTGTTTGCGTTGGATTCACATACGAGCAGATCGTTGGTGGTGGGTCTGTAAACGATGCCAGAGGGCCCCGAGAGCCCTGAAACGAGTAGCGAAACCGAATATCCAGGAAGAACCGGCGTCGGTTGTTGAGCACTTGCGGGTGAAGCGGCGAACAAGGTGAAACCGGCGAGGAGCACAAACACGAACGGGAGCTTGAGCGCAACGCAGCCACATTCTCGGGAGGGCATGTGATTCTTTTCCTTTTCTCCTGGCAACCCAAATACTAGTCCTTTCACCGCAAAGTGTAAAGGGGTCCGAAGGGTGCGAGGGACGGGATCGGCGTAACCGAACCGAGGGCTTGACCGGTCTTTCTCGTCGCCCGCCCGCGAAAGCGCCTGCAGACCCGCCGCAGCCACGGCCGAAAGGTCTTTCGAGATCTCCGGCGCGCGAGCATTAGTTGGCGCCGCGCGTGGAATATACCGGCTCACGCCCGCCTATGTCTAGAGTTCTATAATTTAGGTTTCGCAGACGCCGGAAAAACGATCCGCCGGTACCGGTAAAGGGTATGCTCGCCTTCCAGCAGTTCGAAGAAAGGCGGTACTCGTGCTACGGGCCGCTTTTTCGGAAGCGTCGTCGGGTCGAAGGAAGGGAGAGCAATGCGACCAGAACTTGACCATGCAGTTCAACGGTTACGCAACCTGTGGCAAAACATTGATGCCATGGAACGCCAGCGCATCGCGGACGCAAAGTGTGACGTGTTAACAGAATTCGGCCGTTACTTTCATCCGGAGACGCTGCACGTGCTAACGAAGGAACAGTTCCGACATTTCCTTCATATCAAGCACAATCGCCACTGGAGAAGTCTGGAGCGAACGAGACTGGTTGTATCCGATCACATTGGGAAATTGCGCAACGCGCTTTCTCTGCTAGTCGACGAGAACAAGTCTATCAAGGAGCGCTTCGACAGGCTCATGCCGCACGACCGCCCTGGCCAGATTCGGTACCTCAACCGCGGCGTCCTGACCCCAATCCTCCAAGTCGCCTACCCGGACAAGTATGGCGTGTGGAACACCATTTCCGAGCACGGCATGAAGGCAGTCAGCGCGTGGCCCACTATTCCGCTCAAGGCGAGCAGCGGCGACCGCTACTATCAGATCAATGAGAACCTGCAGTATCTTGCCCGAGAACTGGGCATTGATCTGTGGACGCTCGATGTACTCTGGACCAAGAAAGCACTTTACCCATAGCCGAGCGACATCCATCTGGCGAACGCGCTTATGCCACGAGTGCGCGATGCATGGCTTAGGAGTGCAAGTTCTTCTTGCGCACAACCCACGGAGAAGAGCTTTGAGGTATCGGATTCATCAAACCGCTATGGCTTTGAGCTGTTGCTCCAGTACCCGTGCACCTTGTGTAGTTCGCTGACCCAAAAGGCCATACGGTCCGATACATCAAGACCAAGATCTATCGCGCACTCATAGAAGCCCCCTCCCGGCTCCATGTCACCGTACTTGTGCACGACAATCACTGACAGCATTCCGCGCCCGCCTTGGGATTCCTGCTTGGAGATCTGACCGAGCATCGCGCCCATCGCTGGATCGTGAGGTTCGATGCGAATGCGCTGCAAGTTTTTGGAGAGGTCACTGTAAGTGATCATGCTTCGCGAACGCGCACGACGCTGCAGAATCTCCGTCATTTCAGCCTTTCCCAGGGTCCATTCTGCATCGGTGAAACCATAGGGCATACGAACCGATCCTAGCAGGTTACGCGGCCAGCGGAACAAGGAACCACCTTGAGAGATCGGATAGGATCGACCACAAATGTCCTGGCACTCAACCTTAACTTGCTGACTCCGACCTCCAAAGGTAAAGCCGTCATGGCTTCCGATATTGTCCATTCACAGGTGATAAGGCTGCGGGCACCCGCCGTCAAGGCCACTCAAACCGCCCTTACCGCCCACTCTACCGCGCCGCTTCAATCAGCCTTCGAACCGCCGGCTCCACGCTCAGCAGCAGTTCCCCTTTGGGCCGCTTCGCGCGATCGAGCAGCGCCATCTGCTGCTCCATCCAACCCGCCGGCGCATGCTGGGCCGCCTGCAGATAATCGAGCGCCTGCAAACCCGCCGCAGCCACCGCCGAAAGGTCCTTCGATATCTCGGCATCCTCCGCAAGCAGCGCGGAATGCGCCAGGACAGGAGCCAGCAGCGCATCGTTGTCGCGCCACCGCATCAGCCATTCCCGGATCATCGCCATGTCGGTGCGGGCATCCACCAGCGCCCCGAAGCGCCGCGCGGCATCGCTCTCCGGATGCGCCACGTCCACCAGCCGGTTTAGGGGCGTGAAGCTGGTGTAGGCATGGGCCTCGCCGCGCGCGTATTCCTTCACCGGCTCCACCACCTCGGCCAGCGTTCTCACCGGCGCTATCGGGCCGCCGTCCGCCAGCCGCTTCAGCATCCTCTCGTATGCCGTAACATGCGTCAGGCCGAGCCATTCCAGATCGCGGCTCACCACATCCAGCCGCCGGTACATGTCCGCCACGTCCGTCACCTCGCGCGGCGACCACAGACGCTCCGCGATCGCCGCCAGCCGCGGCCATATGCGCGCATCCACCAACTCGGGCGTGATGAATTCACCCCACTCGCACGCCTCCCCGCCCAGAACGCGCCGCTGCTGTTCGGGCGTGAGGTCTGCCGCCCCATCCGCCAGCGGATCGATGCCATAGTGATAGGCGGCCGAAAACATCAGATCCAGATAATATCCGTGGGACAGGATTCCGCTGACGCCCTGCCGCGCCGCGTCGGCCAGCGATTTCTGCCCGCGCCACGATTGCACGAGTATGTCGCGCGGCAGATCCGGGCTCAGAATTTCGTCCCAGCCGATCATCTTCTTCCCGTGCTTGGCGACCAGTTCCTGGACGCGCCGCGTAAAATACGTCTGCAGTTCTTCGTTGCTCTTCAGGCCGTGCGCCCGCTTAAATTCCTGTATGCGCGGGTTGGCGTCCCACTCCTTGCCGTTCACTTCGTCGCCGCCAATGTGGAAGTATTCGTCGGGGAACAGCGCCGCCATCTCGCCGATAAACGCATCCAGGAATTCGTAAGTCTCCTCGCGCGTGGGGTCCATCGCCGGATCGAAGACACCCCATTGCCGCTCGATCTGGTAGGGCTCCTGCCCGCTCGCCAGCTCCGGGTAGCCCACGAACCAGGCCGTCGCGTGACCGGGCATGTCGAATTCCGGAATCACCCGTATGCCCCGCTGGCGCGCGTAGCCGATCACCTCGCGCACCTCCTCTTGCGTGAAGTATTGGCCGTCCGAGCCCAGATCCTGCAGCTTCGGAAAGCGCTTGCTCTCGATGCGGAACCCCTGGTTCTCCGAAAGATGCCAGTGGAAAACGTTGAGCTTCACGGCGGCCATGCCGTCGAGCGTGCGCAGCACGGCGTCGAGCGGGATCCAGTGCCGGGCCACATCCAGCATCAGGCCGCGCCATGGAAAGCGGGGCTGGTCCTCGATCTCGACCGCCGGCACGCCGAAGCCGCCCGCATCCAGATCGATCAGTTGCAGGAAGGTCTCCAGGCCGCGCAGCACGCCGAGCGGAGTGGCTGCATCCAGGCGCGCGCCGAGCGGCGTGACCTTCAGGCGGTAGGATTCATCCTCCTGGGCCGTTTGCACCGCCGCGCTGGCGTGATCGCAATAGACGATCAGCGCCGGAGCCGGAGCATGGCCCGCTCTGCCGGGGATCATCGGAATCCCCGTCTTGCGCGACACGTGCTCGACCAGCCGCGCCACCGCGGCTTCCAGCCTGGGCTCGCGATATCCGTTCAACTGGATGAAAGCGAAATTCTGGTCGATACGCAATCGTCCTTCACCCACCCGCAGCTTCGCCGGCGCGGGCATCAGGTCATGGGCGGACAGGGCCAGTGGGATCATCATGAGGAGCAAAGATTTCAGCATCCACTCCAGCCTAGCGCCGTTTCCATGATTGCTGTGTGACGCATGACCGCTACCGAACCGCCGTCATCAAGTGACCGTCGGTAGCCGCGAAAAAAAACGCGGATCGCAGGCGACACCGCCTGCGCTACCGAGGCGCAGAGGTGGGGCAGGCGCTTCCGCCTGCCAAGCCCTTGACGACCGATTTTTCCCGCCCTATAGGGGAGGCGCGATCTCCATCGCATCATCCCCCGCCGCAGTACACTTGGCATCATGCGATCTCTCCGAAATCACACTCGTCTTTTCCTGCTGCTAGCGCTGTGCGCAACCGCCGCCCTCGCCCAGACCGGCTTTTATCTCAAAGAAGGCGACCGCGTCGTCTTCTACGGCGACTCCATCACCGATCAGCGCCTCTACACCACCTTCGTCGAGACCTACGTGATTACGCGCTTCCCGCAATTGCCGGTGACTTTCATTCATTCCGGATGGGGCGGCGACCGCGTGACCGGCGGCAGCGGCGGGCCCATCGACCTGCGCCTCGAGCGCGACGTGCGGGCCTACAAACCCACCGTCCTCACCATCATGCTGGGCATGAACGACGCAAGCTACCGCGCTTTCGACCAGCAGATCTTCGACGCCTACGCCTCCGGATACCGGCACATCGTTCAAAGCGTGAAAGACGTGTTGCCGGGCATCCGCATCACCGTCCTCGAGCCGTCGCCGTTTGACGATGTCACCCGCGCGCCCCAGTTCGCCGGCGGATATAACGGCGTACTGGTGCGTTACGGCGCTTTCGTCAAAGAGCTGGCCGCCGCCGAAAAGCTCACGGTCGCCGATCTGAACACGCCCGTGGTGGCGGCGCTCCACAAAGCCCACGAGCTGGACGCCGCGGCCGCCGCGAAGATCGTACCGGACCGCGTGCATCCCGCCGCGGCCGGCCACCTGCTGATGGCGGAAGCGCTGCTGAAAGCCTGGAATGCACCCGCTACGGTCGCTTCCGTCGAGATCGATGCCGCAAGCCAGCGCGTGGTCAACACCGAGAACACAGACGTGACCAGCCTCGCAGCGGGCGACTGGCTCTCCTGGACCCAGACGGATCGCGCGCTGCCGATGCCGCTCGACACGCAGGATCCCACGCTGGCGCTGGCCTTGCGCGCTTCCGATTTCGTCGACGCGCTGGACCGCGAGATGCTCCGCGTCAACGGCCTCGCCGCCGCACGATATACCCTGAAAATTGACGGCGATCCCGCCGGCACTTTCACGAAGGAAGATCTGGCCGCTGGCATCAATCTGGCGACACTACCAACTCCCATGGCCAAGCAGGCCGCGCGCGTGCATGAATTGACGCTGCGGCACAATGGCGTACACTTCGCGCGTTGGCGTCAGGTGCAGGTCCCGCTGGCCAGTGAGCAGGCCGCGCACCTGCAACCGGCGCTGGACGCCCTGGACGCGCTCGAAGCTGACCTCGTCGCGCTGCAGCGCGCCTCCGCCCAGCCAGTGGCCCACCATTTTGAGTTGGTCGCGCAGTGACCGGAGCCACGGCCTGAGTCGTGAAAAAATCGCTCTGTTTAACGGGGTTGGCAGGCGGAAGCGCCTGCCCCACCACCTGCAAAGCCTTGACCAGCGACGTGGGACAGACGCTTTCGTCTGTCAACCCCGCCCGTGAGGGAGTGGTCTGCACGGTCCCGCGGTTGCCCTCGATAGAATGTACTTGAGGTGAACGACCTACCCACCGACTCGGTTCGTGAAAGCTACGATCGGCTTGCGGAGGAGTATGCGCGGCGCATTTTCGACGAACTTCAGCACAAGCCGCTCGACCGCGAACTGCTCGATCGCTTCGCCGCCGAAGTGAGAGGCCTCGGCGAAATCTGCGATATGGGTTGCGGACCTGGTCACGTCGCCCGCTATCTGCGCGATGCGGGCGCCACCGTCTTCGGCCTGGATCTCTCTCCCGGCATGCTGGAGCAGGCCCGCAGCCTGAATCCCGGCATTCCGTTCCGTGAGGGAAACATGCTAGCTCTGGACCTTCCGGATGGAGCGCTGGCTGGGATCGCCGCCTTCTACGCCATCGTGAACGGAATCGCTGACCCGGGTCTTCGGGGAACTGCAAAGAGTACTGCAACCGGGTGGGTTGCTGTTACTCGGATTTCACTGCGGCGACGAAGCCCTTCATGAGAATGAATTGTGGGGGCAGCCAATCTCAATGGAGTTTCTTCTTTTTCCGCCATCGGAAATCCGTCGCTATCTTGAGGAGGCAGGGCTGGCCATTGAAGAGGTCATCGAGCGGGATCCCTATCCGGAAGTGGAGCATCAAAGCCGAAGAGCCTACATTTTTGCCCGAAAGCCGGAGCTTTAGTCCGCCCGCGTCTATTGAAGCTCCTGTTTGACGCGCGTCTCGCGTCGGCGCTTCCATTCACGCCGGTAAGGATGGCCACTACTGGCTTCCCGTCAGACGGAGAAGGTGGCGATCGTGCCGATTACCGTGATAGTCGAATGGTAGACGACTGTGCTGGCGGGGCAAATACTGCACTCGTTGTGACGGATTCTACACGCGGCTTTCGGGGCGGACGTCGCGCGCTCAGGTCACAAATGCCGCTCTTGCCGTTGGGCGGGCCGGGGGTTAGCGGGCTGTGTCTCGGATTTCCACTGAACGGTACCGCACGTGCTCTGACAATCCCGACGCTACCAATACCAACGTTACACACCATACAATTCCGTCGAAGAGGGTAGCCTGTAGAAGGAAGTCATGAAAACATATTCAACTGCCACAATTACCGGAGCCGTCTTGACGACCCTCCTCTTCGCGCTCTCCGCCTTCGCGCGCGACCACAGCGCCCTGAACGGCACCTGGACGTTAGTGCCCGCCAAAAGCGATTTTGCCGGCCAGCGCGTAGTTCAAACCGGCACCGTGACGATCGACGATCGGCAGGGCAACATCACCGTCTCTCGCAATTTCGTGTATGAAGGCGCCACCGAGACCGTCTTCTACAGCGACATCACCGACAGCGAGCACAACGCCACGATTCGCACCGGCAAAGATCTCAAGAGCAAGACCAGGTGGAATCGCGACGTCCTGAAGGTGACGACTACACAACCCGGCGGGGTTACTGTTGAAAGCTACACGCTCGCCGCGGATGGCACGTTGCTTGTCAGCGTCGTAAGGCCGGAGCACAAGCCCATCACCCTCGCCTTCCAGCGCAACTAGCGCCACTACTAGACGAGACTGAGCGGCCCGCGCTTGCGTGGGGGACGGCAGCGATGGGATTTGAACGCCTGTTCAGCCCGCGGACGAGGGCTATCCTACGGCTTCACTTGGGGATCTCGACATTCTGATTCGAGGCAGATATTTTCCCGTGAACCACCTCCTGCACCACCTCACGCAACCGGTAAGTGCCTGGAGGCGCTTCGAGCGATAGTCTGGCATTCACGCCCGTGTGGGTCAGCCGCGCAAAGGTCGCCTCCGTTAACTCGAGATCCATCCGGCCTTCCTTGGCTGTCACCACGTTCCCTTTCTCATCCAGCAGCGCCGTGACGAAGACGAGGCCCTGTAAGCGATGCTCGCCGCGTTTGACGAATGACAATTGCTTCAAGTCTACGTGGACTGACACTAAGAGAAGCGGCTGACCGCTCCTTGACTTACTCTCTTGAACCTAGATGCGGGCCGGAAAGTTTGCCAGCACACCGCCCGCCGATACCTCCCGATCGAGCTTCTGTCGCGGGCTGGTGGCCGGCTCCGTCCCTCTTGCCGGAACAAAGTAGCCTCGCCGCGCCTGCACCAGGTATGCACCCGGTCTTGATAACTTCACCTGAAGCCTGTGATAGCGGCCTTCGCTACGCTCGCCGGGCCGAAAGCCCAGCCGATAAGTAACCTCCGGAACGGCCGCCAGTTCCCGGAAGCCCAAGGTCAGATCGTTGCTGTTGTGGAAGAACAGACCGCCGGTACCCTGCGCCAGATTCACAAGCGGAGTGTTCGCCGTCTCAAGCGCGCTCAACTGCGTGCGAGCCTCGAAGATCGTGGTGGTAAATGGCAGCGCCGATACGCTCAGCAACTGGTTGGGCATGCGTACGGGAGTGTCTGCAAACAGACCCTTCGCATCCAGCGCGTTGATCACCACGTTGGCGGCCAACGCTCCTGTCGACGATCCGGCTTTGTTCGAATTCCAGTGTCTCCGCCAGGAACCCGGAAGACGCCAAAAGGAGGACACGGCCACCGGGCATCTTCGCCAGCCGATCCACCGCACTGCGGATCGCATCCAGTGTGCCCTGCGAGATCGCTTTTGCCTGGTCCCAGGTTTGCTCGGCCTGAACTCGGACCGCCTGAGTAGTGTTATCGCCTTCCCGAGAGGAAGCCGAAGCGCTCGCCATTCCGGTAAGCAAGACCGTCGAGCAAGGGGGAATCGCAGCCGGGCTAGACCCTTCCACTTACGCCTACGTGAAATCGGCGGTGCACGCCAATCTGTTTCGCATCGAGCTCCGGTAAGCGCCATTCAAAGCAGGCGCCGATTGCGCCGTGCTCAAGTTCCATACCGAGCAACTTGCGATAACGGTCTCATTTGAGTGGGTATGGCGGGATCGCTCCAGGTCGGGCATCCTTCCCCTATTTTGGAAGCTCGTCATAGCTGGATCGACGGGCTGAGTTCTGTCGGGTTACGCCGTTCATCCGGCCGGAGCTGCGGCATCGGTAAGCGCCGTGATTCCTCTCGCAGTCTACCAACGCAAGGTGCCCTGACTCAAAAGAATTCGGAGCGCGTGGAAAGGCCCCCAGCTCCGCAAAACGGATTCCGTCATTCGAGCACGAATTACCCGACGCGGAAAGCTTACGGGCTTCCCAATCGAGGGCATAGATTTCGTCGTGCCGGCAATCCTTCGTGGAAATAAGCGAACCGTCCGGCGTCAGTCCGATCCAGGCAGGCTTGGGTCCGGATAACGCCGGCTGTCAGGCCTTCAAGCTGGCGAGAGGGCCCCGTTTCCGGTCTTGATGTGCTTGCGCTTACCCGGCCTTGCGCGCCGGATCCGCGGGGGCCGCCGGCTTGGGCGCCGGCTCGTCCGCCAGCACGACGATGGAACTCCGCGGGAAGGCGAACTTGTGCCCGAGTTGATCGATCACGTTCACCTGGCAGACATATTGTCCGGCCGGGAGACTCTTCAACAGCGTCTCCAGGCGGAGCGGCACCACGCCTTGCCGCTTAGCGTTCAGCCGGTTCACGCGCACGGCGGGGGTCTCAAATACCTTCTTGTCGCCCTGGTAGAAAGCCACGCTGGCGGTGACGCTGGTCAGGCTGGAGCCCTGATTCTGATTCGCGTTCGCAGCCGGGATCTCGGCGACGCCGGGATCGTACAGTTCGAAGTAGACGAAGAGCTTCTGGCCGGGGCGGAAGACGCGCGTGACATTCGGCACCGTCTTTTGGCCAGATGCATCGATCAGGGGATCTTCCGCGATCAGCTTTTTGCTGTTGCTGGCGCCGGCGATCTGCTCTTTCAAAGCCTGCACCTGATTGCTGAGAATGACCGAGCTCAACCGCAGAGCGGCCCCCGAGCCGAGATCCGGAATGATGAAGGTCGACTCGAACGTGCCTACTTTCCCCTCGCCGTTCTCTCGAGCCACGAACCGCAGCTTGTATTTGCCGGGCACCAGCGTAAATCCGGTATCGTACTGGATCTGCTTTCGTCCAACCTCGCCGGCGGTGGTGGTGGCCACCTTGACGGGGATCGTATCGCGAACCACGGAGGCTTGGTGGCCGCGCGCATCGAGTATCTCCCCGATGAAGTCCAGTTCGGTGGCGGCTTTAGCGCCTTTGTTCCGGAAAGCCAATGCGGAACCGGGGATACGGACGGAGATCGGCACGAAGTACTTGGTTTTCGCCAGCCGGAAGTAATCCACTTCCACGGCGATCGGCAGATCGGTCACCGGGTTGTCGCTTTGCATGGCTTCCTGAAGCTGCGCCTCTTTGTTCGTGCCGCTCATTTTGGCGAAAGTAGTGGGGGCATAGTAGCCCTGCTTGTAATCGAGCTTGGCGTGCAAATCCGCCAGCTTGGGAGCCAGCTTCACCTGAATGCGGCGATATTTTCCATCTTCGGCTGCATTGGTGGTGGCGTAAGTGAGCATGTAATAGCTGCTGATGTCCTTCTGCACCTGGGTCATGCCCAGCGTTAGATCGTTGGAGTCCAACATCGCTTTGCCGCCGGTATCCGCGGCCAGCGTATCGAGCGTCTCCTGCGAGTTGTGAAAATTGGTCATCAGCGATTGCTGCGCGGAACCGCTGTACAGATTGTTTCCAACCGCAGCCGCCTGGCTGGCGTCACCTCCGGGCGGAGTAGCCATCAAACCGCGCGCGTCGATCGGATAGAACGCCACGTTGGCCCGTATGGCGGAATTCACGGTGGCCTGAAGCTGCGACTGATTGTCCACGCCGGTCTTCTGAATGCCGCTGGAGATATAGACCAGCGCCTTCTTCTGCGGGTAATGCGCCAACCGGCGGGCGGCATCTTCGAGCGCAGCCAGCTTCCGGTCGGAATTGAAGATGTTGAACTCAGTCTCGTCCGCCACGAACGATCCGCTGATGTCCTGCGCGTCTGCGCCTGTATCGGCCATGGTGGACAGCTCGCTCGACTCCCCGACGTGGAACGCGTGCAGCGTCGAGACCAGCAGATCGCGGTCCGCGGTAAAATCCTGAACCGTTTTCAGATCGGTTCCGAAGGTCATGATCGATACCAGATCGCTGGTCGTCATCTGCGTGCTCAGGAACTTAATGGCGGCGTCCACCGAGCGGATCTGGTCTTGCGGCGGCATAGACGAAAAATCGAACAGCATTACGATCAGCCGGTGGTCGCGCAGGTCTTCGGCCTTGGTGGTCGGGATCTCCGGCGGCGCTATGGGGGCCGTCTTGGGGGCATCCCGAGTCCGCAGCGTTTTCACTTCCGGCAAAGGCGCCAGCGGCTTGGTATCGAGCTTCTGAAGGTCGCAGCTCTGCAACGTTTGCAGCTTGCCGTCTTCATAGAGCAGAAAATCGCTCTTGGTCAAGTTCCTCACGGCTTGGCCATCGTGGCTGGTCACGGTCACGTTGACCACCACCACGTTCGCCGTGGTCGAAAACCTCGCCTGCTGCGAGCTCAACTGGCTCGCCAGCAGTGTGGCAGTAATGATCGCCAAATATCTCAAAACCGGAACCTCATCACCACATCGCAGGTGCGCATGGCAGCCGCCGAGATGGGCAACCCGTATTGGGTCGAGCCCACCACCGAGTTGACGTTGGTATAGCTTACTTGATTCAAGACGTTGTTGGCTTCAAAACGAAACTCCAGACGGCGGCGGGTGTCGCCGAACTGGAACGAGCGGCCGAAGGCGGCATTCACGACCAGCAGGGAGGGGCCGGGAATGGTATTGCGTCCGGCATCGCCGAACTGGCCGGCCGGCGGCGGGGCAAAGGCGTCCAAATTGAAAAATCCCGTACTGGAGGACAACGGCTCGCCCGTGGCTTCGGCGCGCGCGCTGCCGGTTCCGCCGGTCTGCGCCAGCGCCGTGGTGTTCCCCAGGAAGCGCGCCGTCAATGGCGTGCCACTCTCAGCGGTGATGCCGCCGCTGAGCGACCAGTTCCGCAGCCAACGTCCCGCCCAGCCGCTCGCGGCGAAACGTGAATTCGGGTTGCCGAACGGCGAGGTGTAGACCCAGGTCATGGTGAATACGTGAGTGCGATTGAAGCTGGACACACCGCGCTCCGCCGCCAGATCCAGCCAGTTCTGCGCGACGGTGCCGCCGGCTCCCCCGAAGCTGGACGCGTCGTCAATGGACTTCGAGAACGTGTAATGGGCATCCATCGAGATTCCGCCGCGGAAGCGCCGCATCAGGTGCGTCTGCAGCGCATTGTAGATGGAGTCGCCCACCGGGGAATCGTAAACGAATCCGGTCGCGGTGCCTACCTGGTACTGTGGCTGCCCGGTTCCGGGCGGACCCTGGTTGGGAGCCGTCAGCACATCCAGGCGCGTGCCTTTCGTCCCCAGGTATCCTACTTCCGTGAAGAAACCCTTGCCCAGGTCGTGCTGGATGGAAAGATTCCACGTTTGCGCGTAGGGCGTGCGGTAATAACGATCGACGGCGAAAGTGTTGGTAATGTCCTGCTCGGACACCGCCACAAAACCTTTCTCCAGGGTCAGCACGTTTTGCGAACTGGTGTTCACGTTGTAGGAGACCGCGAAGGGGGGCTGCTCGGCCAACTTCAACGCAAACGGGACATAAGACTGTCCGGCGTAGTAGACCCCATAGCCTGCCCGGACGATCGTGGAACGTTTGAAGAAAGGCACCTTCCATGCCAGACCGACCCGCGGCGACAGGTTGCGGTAATCGGGATTGATCAGGCCCGATGGAAATGCGCCGGAGTAAGGGCCCACGCTGCCGGGAGTCACTACCGCCACATTGGTGAAGCCAGGCGCGATATCCAGGTTCGCCATCTGTCCGTAGTTTTCCGTGAACGGGGAGAAGTACTCCCAGCGGAAGCCCAGGTTGAGCGTGAGATTCGCAGCCACCTTCCAATCATCCACCGCGTAGGCGTTCCACACGTTCTGCTTGAAATACATCGCGTTGCCATATTCGATGGAGGCCGATTGCGGCAGCCCCAGTAAAAAGTCCGCAAAATCGAAGCCCGTTCCCTGCACGGGCAGGCCGTTGGAACCGATCACGCTGGTGGCCTGGCCGTTGAAGTTAAAGGTGCCGCGGCCATTCTGCTGTGTCTGGGTGCTCAGGTCGGCGCGGCCGTATTGCAAGCCGTATGTGAGAGTGTGCTTGCCACGCGAGAGGACGACGCTTTCGGTGAGTTTCTGGCTCTGGTTGCGCGTCAGGATCGGGTTCGAATCGCTGAGCGCGCCGAAATTCGTGAAGTTCAGGTTAGGCGGGCCGTAGTCCAGCGGATTCGACGATGTGCCTTCGATGCCGAGGTCCGTCGCCACATTCGCGAAGTACGGAGTGGTTTCGTTGCGGTTGCGGTTGAAATCCACGCGCGAGCTCAGAATGGTGGTCGGGGTGAAGTTATGAGTCCAGGTCAGGTCGGTTTGTATGCCGTAGCCGCTGGTCGTATCCAGGAAAGTGAACGGCTGCGAGATATCGCCGTCGCGGCGCTGGAAGGTCAGATGATACGCCAAGCGGTCGTTCTTGCCTATGTTGCGCATGACGCGCGCGCCGAGATTGTCCGTGTTGGTCGGCGGAGACGCGAAGTATTGATAGTTATTCAGCGTTCCGGGCTGATTGGGCGTTGGAATATAGTTCAGAAGCTTCAGGGCGATCGGGTTGAGCATGCTTTCCGGAATGATGTTATTCGCAAACCCATTGAGCTGCACCGGCTTGCCGTTTACCATGGTCTGCGAAAAATCTCCTTGCCGCTCTTCCAGGGTCGGCACCGTCTCCACGGCGGAGTAGGGCGCACGTGCGCGCGTGCCCGTGTAATTCAAATAGAAAAACGTGTTCGGCGATTTGACGATCTTCGGGATCAGCAACGGTCCGCCCAACAGAAAGCCAAAGCGGCTGCTGGCATACGCGGGCTGCGGAAGACTCTCGCCGGTGATGGAAAACGGCTTCGCATCGAACACTGAATTGCCCAGCGTGAAGAACGCCATTCCGTGAATTTGGCTTGGCGCCCGGCGGTTGCCGAACTGGGCGCCGGGACCACCCGCGCCCCGATTCCTTTGACCGCCCTGCCCGCGAAATCCTCCCCCGGGGCCTCCGAATCCGCCCCCGCGACCACCACCGCCTGGTCCGCCGCCACCCGGACCACCGCCACCGGGTCCGCCGCCACCGGGGGGACCGGCGCCGAGGCCCTGCTGATTGTCGCCGCCGAATGGGTTGCCACCGGGCATCCCCGGCCCGTTCATCGCATACATCAGTCCAAAATCCGGCTGTGCGTTAGGAGTCAATCCCTGGCTCAAGCTCCCCGATACGATGAAGGTTTCGCCGGAGTTCTGCCCGTCAGCCTGCGGGGCGGCGCCTGGCGTGGTTGGCGGCGCGCTGAGCTCATTCTGGAGTTGCGTCTCCAGTTCGTTTCCTGCACGCGCTCCCCCCGCGCGAGCCAACCGCTGTGTAATGGGCGATTCCTGCAATTGCAATGCGAAGTCGTACTTTTCGTTTCCCTCGCAGCTCGTCTTTTTGGTGACGGGGTCAAAGCCGAACATGCGGACCTCGATCGAGCAATCGCGCGCGGGCGTCTCCGGAAGCACATAATGGCCATCTTGATCGGTAGTCGTGACCAATTTCTGTCCGAGGGACGTGACCGCGATGGTCGCGCCGGGAATGGGCTGATTCCCGGACTTGACGAAACCGCTCTGTGCATAGAGCGCTCCGCCAGCCATCCACAGCACAAGGGGAAAAAGGTGATGCCTGGGCAAGGTGTCTAAACGCCTCAACAAGCAACGACGACAGGAGCGTGCCAGCCGTTACCTGTTAAGCCATTGTAAACCCTTGGCGGCGCGTAACATTCACGATATCGGGAGCGCCCATTTGACATGCGAAAACTTTTGACAACGACCTTCCTGGCAGGCTTGCTCGCGGTGGCCGCCCTGGCAGCGGATGTGAGCGGCAAGTGGACCGCGCAAGTGCCCGGCCGGAACGGCCAAACACGCGAAATGACTTTCAACCTTAAAGCCGACGGCGGTACGTTGACCGGCACTGTAAGCGGACGACAAGGAGACACGCCGATCTCCGACGGGAAGATCGACGGCGACCATATCTCTTTCAGCCAAACCATGGAATTCAATGGAAACTCGATGAAATTTCTCTATAAGGGAACGGTTTCCGGCGATGAGATCAAGTTCATGCGGTCGCGCGACGGCGGCGAGGGGAGTCCGCAGGAGTTTACCGCGAAGCGGGGGTCATAGATTCTTCGGTGAGGAAGACTACCTCGGCCTCGCCGTGACAAACCAGCCGGGCCGGCGACGATTCGCCGTATCCAAAACCGTTCTTGCGCGTCCCGCCCGCGGTGACCGTCACGAGATCCTTGCGCGTCTCGACGCGGCCGTAAATCACGGCCCAACTATCGTAGTCCGTGCTCCCGAAGCGGAATTTGGTAAGTGACGTTGCGAGCTTTACCTCGCGCAGTTTTTGAGCGAGGAGCACGGCATCGACGGCCAGAACCGCGGGCGGTTTTGGGGCGGACGCCGGATCGTAGGACACCCAGAAAGCGTTGGGCCATTCCTGATCTCCGGTAACCAGCTTCCGATCGCATTTCTGTTCGCCGAGCCAGCGTCCGCTCTGGCGGAATGAGAACCGGCCCACTACCGCGACTACTTTGCCGTCGTAGGCCGCCAGATCCTTCAGCACTTCACACACGGTCACCGGCTGCATGGGGGGTTCGCCGCTTTGTAGGAGCGGGCAGCACAGCAGCGCCAAAAATAGAATTCCGGGTCGCACGCGAGTCCTGAAGCAATGACCTAGTATAGGCGCGCGGAAGGTGCGAAGTGTTACGTTGCGCCGGCATGCCCGTGTTGACAGACGAAAGCGTCTGTCCTACCCCCGCTGCCGGAGGCTATGCAGGCATGTAGGGCAGGCGCTTTCGCCTGCCAACCTGCGGCCCTTTTTCCGCGGCCGCAAGTCTAGGCGTGATGCAGACGGTCCACCGCGACTACCTGCGTGGCGCGCCACACGGGAATGGCGGCTGCCAGCGCGGCGATCCCGATCACCCCGGCCGCGGCTGCCGCCATGGTCGGGATACTGTGCGCGGAGACTCCGAACACCAGGCTTTCCAGCCAGCGGGATGCCCACCAGCCGGCCAGGATGCCGATGGCGGCGCCTGCTAGCGACAGCCGCAAGGCTTGCCAGCCTGCCCAGCGGAAAATCACCGGCCGCGAGGCGCCGAGCGCCAACCGGATGGCGATCTCATCCTCGCGTACGCGCACCCAATAGTTGAGCAGGCCATATATTCCCACGGCCGCTAGCGTCATCGCCAGACCCGCGAACAGAGCCAGCAGCAGCGTGCTGAAACGGCGTTGCGCCAGCGTGGCGGCCATGTTTTGCGCCAGAGGCCGCAGGCTTTCGATGGGTAGGTTGCGATCGATCTCCGCCACCCGGCGGCGGACCGCGGGGGCCAGCGACGCCGGGTCGCCCGCGGCGCGCATCATCACTACCATGGCTTCCGATGGCGACTGCGAGAACGGCAGATAGACCTCCGGCATCGGTTCGGTATCCAGACCCAGTTGGCTCACATTGCCGGTCACTCCCACGATTTCATAGATGGGTCCCTCCCTATACGGCCCGCCGAACTTGATGCGGCCGCCTACCGCCGATTGCTTCGGCCACCATTTGCGCGCGAAAGTTTCGTTCACGATGGCTACGAGCGGCGCGCTCGGACGGTCGCTCGCGGCGAATGCGCGGCCTTCCCGCACCGGAATCCCCAACACGCCGAAGTATTCCGCATCCGCGGTGTTAAACAGCGCGATGGGCACTTCGCCGGGCTGTGGCGCGGGCCGGTCCAGGATCGAGTAGAACCAGTCGCGGCAATCGCCCGCGGAGGGAGGGCAGCCCACGGCGCCCACAGCCGTGACGCCGGGCAGGCCGCGCAGATCCTGTTTGAGCCGCCCATAAAAACCCGCGATGGCTTCCGGACTGCGGTAACTGGCGGAAGGCAGCACCAGTTCCAGCGCCAGCACGCGTTCGGGAGAGAAGCCCGGATTGGCCGTCTGCGCGGCGATCAAGCTGCGAATCAGCAGGGCCGCGGCGAATGAGAGCACCAGCGTGAGGGCGATCTCCGCGACCACCAGCACGCTCCGGGACGCCTGGCCGCCTTTGCCGCCGGTCGCCGATCGGGAACTGTCTTTGAGCGCCGAGACCAAGTCCAATCTGCCGGCCTTCCAAACCGGGGCGAAGCCGGTGAACAATCCCGTGGCGGCCGTGATGGCGCACGCAAACAGCAGCACCCGCCAATCGAAAGTAGTTTCCGCGAGGCGGGGGATCTCGCGCGGACCCATGCCCATCAAGGCCCGCACGCCCCACTGCGCCAGCAGCAGGCCGGTGAGGCCGCCCAGCGCAGCCAGCAACAGATTCTCCGTCAGCATTTGCCGGATCAGCCGGCGGCGGCCTGCGCCGATAGCGGCCCGAATGGCCATCTCGCGCACCCGCGCGGTGCTTCGCGCCAGCACCAGGCTGGCCACGTTCGCGCAAGCGATCGTCAGCACGAGGCCGACCGCGCCCAGCAAGATCAGCAGCGTGGGTCGGATGTCTCCCGTCACCGATTCGGCTAGAAATTGCCCATAGGCGCGATGATTGCTCTCGGGCCCCGGATCGGTTTCCGCCAGGCGATGCATGATGAGGTCCAAATCCTCGGTCGCGGAGTTGAGTATCACCCCAGGCTTCAAGCGCGCCAGCAGCCGCATGGATCCGTGCTGCGTACGATCGACAATTTCACCCTGGAACTGGCTCATCGGCAGATAGAAATCGATGGCTTGGGAGAAGTAGTGCAAACCAGGAGGCAGCACGCCGAGTACTTCGTAAGATTTGCCATCGAGCGCCAGGGTGGCGCCCAGCACGCGCGGATCGGCCCCCAGCTTGCTGGCCCAGAACTGAAAGCCCAGCACCAGCGTCGGTGCCGCGGCGGGCCTGTCCTCTGACGGCCCGAATACGCGGCCGAGCAGCGGCTTGGCGCCCACCAGGCTGAAGAAGCCGCTGGTCACCAGTCCTGCGCGCGTGAAAAGAGCCGCGCCGCGCCCCGTCAGGGTGAGATGCGCGGTTTGGAAACCGGCCATTTCTTCGAAGCTGTGGTTCTGGTTGCGCCAGTGCTGGTAATTCACCCAGGTGACGCTGATCCCTTCGGCCTTCGGATCGGATTCGCCCAGGTAAACCAAGCGTTCGGCGCTGGGATACGGCAGGGGCCGCAACAGAACCGTGTTCACGACGCTGAAGATCGCGGTGGTCGCGCCGATACCCAAAGCCAGCGTCAGAATCACGACGGCCGCAAAAGCCGGCGATCGCCGTATGCCGCGCAAGCCATAACGCACGTCTTGCAGGATGGTTTCGAGCGCGGGGAAGCTCCAGGCTTCGCGCGCCCGCTCTTGAATCCGGGTGAGGTTGCCGATGTGCCGGCAGGCGGCTGCCCGCGCTTCCTCCGGCGGCATTCCCCGCGCCAGGTTTTCCTGGATTTCAAATTCGAGTTGGGACGCGATCTCCGCTTCCAGATCCTCCGCCAGCGCTCGCCGGCCGGCGAGCATGCGATAGAGTTTGGACCACCAGGCGCGCATGGCGTTCAGCCCTCCGGAGCCAGGATACGGCCCATGGCTTCGACGAACCGCTGCCACCGGGATGTGGCGGCCACCAGTTGTTTGCGGCCCGGCGGAGTGAGCCGGTAATACTTCGCGCGGCGGCCGTTGGGAGAAGTCTTCCATTGGGCCGTGATCCAGCCGCGTTGCAGCAGCCGCTGCAGGGCCGGATAAAGCGAGCCGTTATCGACTACGAACTCGTCGCCGGATTGCCGCTCCAGAAACTGCGTCACGCCGTAGGCGTGGTTGGGTCCAAGCTGCAAGCTGCGCAGGATCAAGACCTCCAAAGTCCCCTGCAGGAATTCGAGCCGCTCCAGTGGATCGTCTACCGTAGACACACTACTGGTATAGCGCGCGGGGAGCGGAGCCGTCAAGCCATCGGCCGCCCGCGATTGTTCCCCTACTGCACGGTCAGGCTCACGGTGACGCCCTCGGTCAGCCCATCGCTTACGGCATTGATCGTGAACGTCCCGGCGCCGATGGCTGCCGACGAAGCGGCGGTCAGCTTCAAGGTGCTGGCGCCGGCGGTCGGATTGCCAATGGTCGCCGGTGAAAACGCGGCGGTGACTCCCCTAGGCAGACCGGCCACCGATAGCGCGACCGAAGCGCTGTAGGTACCTGTGACGCTGGTGTTGACGACGATAGTCGTGTTGCTACCATGCTTAACGGTCACGGCCGTGCTCTGGGGCGTTACCGCGAGCTGGCCAATATTGAGCGTGATGGTCGCCGTGGATGTTACGCCCCCGCCGGTGCCGCTGACCGTCATGGTATAGCTGCCCGGCACGGCTGAACTGGTGGCTTGCACGTTGATGGTACTTTTGCCGTTGACCCCGGGGATATTCGAAGATGAGAAAGTGGCGATCACTCCGGCTGGCAATGTGCCACTCGAAAGCGCAACCGTGGAGGTGAAGCCGTAGACCACCGTGGATGTGATCTGCGTACTGGCCGCGCCTCCTACCAAAGCGTTCAAGGTCGACGCCGCGGCATGCAGAGTGAAACTTGGAGGTGGCGTGACGGTCACCGATAGCGCGGCGGTTCGCGTCACTCCTCCGCCGCTCGCGGTGATGGTCAATGGGTATGCGCCAGGCGTCGAAGTGCCGTCGGGGTTGAATGCCAGGATGCTCGTGCCGTTGCCGGGCGCCCCAATGAAGGTGGGTGTAAAGCTGGGATTCAGGCCGGTGGGCAGGCTGCCACCGCCGGCCGCCGCCACGGACAGCGCCACCGCCGAACTAAACCCGCCCACCAGAGCGGATACGGTCACGTTGACTGCCGCTGTGACGCCTTGGCCCACCGTGAGGGTCTTCTGCGCCACGCCGAAGGTAAAGGCTGGCTACATCTGGGTGGTGACCAGCAGCGTCAGGGTCTTGGTGAGGCCGCCACCCACGGCCTT
>JBEKUO010000009.1:0-31943 GCA_049514955.1 Bryobacteraceae bacterium
CGAAGTACTGCGCAGCGCGGGGGCGGACTTACTCTCCGACCGCGGTCCCCACTATGACTCGCCTATCGTCACCGCGCGCTTCGAGGGCCGGGACGCACCCGAGATCGCGCGCCAACTCCAGGCGCGCAAAGTGTTGGTGACGGCGCGGCACGGCAACCTGCGTGTCTCGCCGCATTTCTATAACAACGAAGCGGACCTCGAACGGCTGGGGGAATCGCTCGGCACAGGCGGGCAATGAACCCTAGCCCTCAACCCCATGCTTGCGCTCGAATTCGCCAAGGGTCATCTTGCCCCGGCGAATGGCTTCGATGCTGTCCTGAATCGCTTCTTTCTCACCCGGAGACAGGGGCTCGTCGGAATCGAGAAGCGATTCCAGATACCTCTGCGCCGCATGCACATCGCTTTCCGGTAAGGCTTCCTTACGGGCCGTCATGTCGACCTCCTGCCTCCAGTAGAACACGTTGCAAGCGCGGTGGGGCAGGCGCTTCCGCCTGCCAACCCAGTTCTCCGGGAGCGGATAAAGTAGAGATAGCCACCAAACGAGGACCCCATGGACTGGCATTCAAAAGTACACTTCCCAGGCGAAAGCAAGCGCTATCGCACCGCCCGAAACCGGCTGCTCAAAGCCGAGCGCGACCTCCGCAAACAGGTCGAGCGGGTAGCCCGCATGCGGCGCAAGCTGCCGCTCGGCGGAGAGGCTCCGGAAGACTATGTCTTCGAGGAAGAGCCGGCGCATTCTGTCAAACTGTCGGAGCTCTTTCGCAACGGCTTAGACACGCTGGTGCTCTACAGCTTCATGTTCGGCCCCGAGATGAAGCAGGCGTGCCCGATGTGCACATCGTTTCTCGACGGCCTGAACGGCGCGGCGCCGCACGTTGGGCAGCGCGTCAACCTCGCGGTCGTGGCAAAGTCGCCAATAAGGCGGCTTCGTGAATTCGCCCAGGGCCGCGGATGGCATAACCTGCGCCTGCTCTCCTCGGCGCACAACACTTACAACCGCGATTATCATGGCGAGACGTCCGACGGCGGTCAGTTGCCCTTACTCAGCGTGTTCGTGCGGCGCGGCGGCAAAATCTATCACACTTACAGCACGGAGCTATTGTTCGCGCCGCCGGAAAAAGGTCAGAACGAGCGGCATATCGATATGGCCTGGCCGCTCTGGAACCTGCTCGACTTTACGCCGGAGGGCCGCGGCGCCGAATGGTACCCGCGACTTACTTACGATCGCCGCTGACCGGCTTGGTCTTTAGCTCGATGCGGACCTGTTCGAGCGGCCCCTGCGCAGACGGCGGTGACCACTGAACAACTCCGCGCTGGGGCCCGGTCATAGTCACTACGGCGGCCGGGTCGCTCGGATGTTCGGACGCCGGGCAATTCTGTCCAGCAGCACACATCACACGTATAATTCGGACTTGCGCGTTTTCGAACTGAGTTACCATCGCCGATTTCGAGGCGTCCAGCGAGACCGGCGGTAGACGAACATCGCGCGTGGGTTGCTCCAGGGGCTCTGTGCGCAGCTCGATTGTCACGTATTCCGTCGGGCTGTCGCCCAGGTACTCGACGGAGTGAGTTTCCGCTGCGCCATGCGCGAACCGGATCGCACCGGCCTTTACGGGCGGGCGATCGATCGTGAGCCCGGCGACGTGTTCGCCGGTAATGTGGGTAAACCGCATCATGCCGCCGTCGGTGACATAGACGTAAACCGTGGCTGGCGTTGGCGGGTGGTCGTGTACCGGAGACTTCTCGTGAGGCGCATATGTGACACGCGTGGCGCGTGCCCAGGCATTCTCAAAAACCAAGTGGTAGTGATCTCCCGCGACGACGTAGGGATCCTGCGCCAGCAGAGCGATGGGGTAGCACCAGAGCGCAAATCGCATGGACAGCCTTTATCTTACCAAGCCGCCCCAGAGTATCCTGATGTATGGGCCGCCTGGATGTATGGGCCGCCTGGCCCGAGGAGCCACATGACCTTTGAAGAACTAACTCCCTCGCTCGCGTGTCTGCGGTTCACCATCGCCAACGCCTACCTGGTGGGCAGCCCTGGCGGCCCGTGGGTGCTGGTGGATGCCGGGACGCCGCACTATGCCGCGCGCATACGTTCCGTTGCCGAGCAGCGCTGCGGTCCACATGCGCATCCCGCCGCGATTCTGCTTACGCACGGTCATTTCGATCATGCCGGCCCGGCGTTGGAACTGGCGGCGGCGTGGGACGTGCCCATCTACGCGCACCGCCTGGAGCGGCCGTATCTCACGGGCCAGTCGACTTATCCACCGAAAGACCCGACCGCCGGCGGCGCCATGGCATTTCTCAGCCGCTTCTTCCCGAGCGGCACGGTGAATCTCGGCGAGCGGCTGCGCGACCTGCCGGAGGGAGGCGAGGTTCCCGGCCTGCCCGGCTGGGACTGGTATCACACTCCCGGACACGCGCCTGGTCACGTGGTCTTCTTTAACCGGAGCGAATCCATCCTGCTTGCGGGCGATGCCTGCGTCACCATGGACCTGGATTCTGCGATGGGCATACTGACCTTGGAGCCTCGCATCTCGCGTCCGCCCGCGCCGTTCACCTACGATTGGGAGCAGGCGCACCGCTCCGTCGAGCTGCTCGCCGATCTGCGCCCGGCAGTGCTCGGTTGCGGCCACGGCAAGCCCATGACCGGCGCCGCGGTTGCGGCTGGCCTGGCGGACCTGGCGCGCGATTTCCCGAAGCCGCGCCACGGCCGCTACTCGATCGAACCGGCGCGCGCGGACGCCACCGGCATCACCTTTGTGCCGCCGCCAGTGCCCGACCCTCTGCCCAAGGTCGCCGCCGCCGTGGGTCTATCCGTGCTGGCCCTCGCCGCGATCGCCAAGCTGTCGCGGAGCAATGACCGTTGAAGCCCGCGCCGTCATCGCAGCCCCCACAGCAATCGCGGCTGCGAAAGGAACTATCGCTCGGTGACCTGGTCCTGGCGCAGGTGCTTTGCGTCGTCGGATCCACGTGGGTAGGTGTGGCGGCAAAACTGGGACGAGCGCACGTCGCCTTCTGGCTGGCGGGAATCGTCCTCTACTACCTGCCACTGGCGGCCGTCGTCATCTATTTGAACCGGCTGATGCCGCTCGAAGGCGGCCTCTATCAATGGGCGAAGGCCGGCTTCGGCGAGATGGCCGGTTTTCTGATCGCATGGAATCTATGGGTCTACGCAGTCGTCGTGGTGGGGGCCATCATCTTCGTAGTGCCCACGGACCTGTCGTATATGATCGGCCCGGCCGCCGCTTGGTTGCCGTCCAGTAAGATTGCGACCCTGGCGCTCACGGGAGGCGTCACGGTGGCCATCGCGCTAGTGGCCGTTCGCGGCCTCGATATCGGGAAGTGGCTGCACAACGCCGGCAGTGTGATGATCCTGGCAGCTTACGTGATCCTGCTCGGGCTGCCGCTGTGGGCGCTGTGGCGCGGCACGATCCCGAGCTATGAAGCGGTCCCGTGGCAGTTGCCGCGAATGAACTGGTTCAGCCTGGCGGTATTCGGACAGATGACGGTCGGCGCGCTGAGCGGGTTCGAATACGTCGCGATTCTGGCCGGAGAATGCCGCAACGCCGCCCGCACGATCGGGCAGTCCGTGATGCTCTCCGCTCCCGTGATCGCGCTCATGTTCATCCTGGGCACCAGCTCGGTGCTGACGTTCGTCGGAAATCGGCCGATCGACCTGATCGGGCCGATTCCGCAAACGCTGCGACTGGGATTCGGAACCACCGGGAGTATGTCGTGGGTGGCGCCCTTGGCTATCGCCTGCCTCATGGCGCGCGCGGTAGCCAGCGCCAGTCTGATCTTTACCGGACTGACTCGCTTACCCATGACCGCGGGATGGGACCACTTAGTCCCGCGCTGGTTCACCAAGCTTCACCCACGCTGGCTGACACCGGTGAATTCGATCCTGTTCGTGGCGGCACTGGTCATGGCGCTGATTCTCTCCAGCATGCTGGGAGTTCACGAGCAGGAGGCGAACCAGTTGCTTGGCGCCGCATCTATTGCCCACTATGCCATCGCCTATGTCGCCTTGTTCGCGCTGCCGCTGGCGGGAAATGCCGCGCTTCGCGAGAGACTGCCCGCATGGCTCAAAGTCGCTTGCATTGGCGGTCTTCTGTCGAGCCTGGTTTCCTTGGTGATTGCGGTGTATCCAATTGTAGATGTGGTCAGCCCCATGGCCTACGCCGCCAAGATCGCGGGCGTCGTCATCGCCAGCAATCTGGCCGGCTTTCTGATCTATCGCTCTGGCGCGCGAAGCCGGTAGCTCATTCCACGACGCCGTGGATCCGCAATTGCACGAGTTGATCGGTCGAAAGGTTCTTGTACCCGGCCGCCTGCAACTTACGGATCATCGAGCCCGTCACCCCGTGGATGCACATCTGGACAAGATCCGACACCGGGACGTGCTCGTAACCGCAGGCTTTCAAGTCCTGCAGGAAGGCGATGCTCACGCCGTGTATGTGCATTTGTACCAGATCGTCTACTCCGACGCGCCCGTAACCCATCCCGCGAAGTTGATTCGTAAAGTCCAGAGTAACTCCATGGATACGAAGTTGGACCAGGTCATTTACCGGAATGAGCCCGTAGCCCATGTCGTGGAATCCCTTCATGTACTCGGAGGTGACTCCATGGATGCGCAACTGAACCAGATCGTCGGCGGGCACCGTGCCATAACCGGAATTCTTCAAGGTAGTCGCGAACTCGGTAGTCACTCCGTGAATGCGCAACTGAACCAGATCGTCGGGCCGCAGGTTGTATCCGAGCGCGTGCAGCTCCCGTATATAAGCGGTGCTGACTCCATGTATACGTAGTTGGACCACTTCGTCGAGCGGAAGATGGTGGTAGCCCAGCGCGTCCAGGTCCCGCAGGTAAGCGCGCGATACATCGTGCACGGCCAGCTCGAAAAGCCGTTCGCTGTCGAGGTTATCGTAACCGAGCGAGCGCATGGCCGCGACGTATTCCGGGTTTGGAGAGAACACGAAAGTACCCCAGCCGCCGCCGTGCCGAAAGCTTCCCTCGCAGGCCAGCGTCCCGGCGTCCCCTAACATGTCGAATTTCGCCGGGCCGCTGGCTTCGATCTGGGCACGGCTCAGCCCACGGAAGTTATCGAGATCGTAATCCGAAGAGGAGCTGTACGAATTGTGCCCTTCCCACCGCCGCTGGATCGAAAACTGCACGCCCTCTTTTGGAAGCAATTCGAGCGTCCATTGTCCGGTGATCGGGCCCGTATCCGAACGTGACTGACCCATTAAGAAGTAGAGCGGGACTGAGGCGATGACTACCAACCAGATGGCTTTGTCGCTCATGAAAGACTCCTTTCGCTAAAGGCCGGCCTGCTTCAGCCGGATTAACTGCTGGACGGACACTTTGTGGAAGCCGCTTTCATCGAGGTGGCGGACGAAAGCAGCGTCTACGCCGTGAATTCGCAGCTCACGGTACTCATCCGCGGAGAGTCCGCTATACGCGGCGGTCTTCATCTCGGCGATGAAGGCGGGAGTGACACCGTGGATGCTCAGACTCACCAGATCGTCGATCGAAAGATTACTAAGACCGCTGGCTTTCAGGCTCCGTATGAGAGCGGGATCGACTCCATGGATTTGCAACTGGATCAATTCGTCCGGCGTAACGTCCGCGAATCCAGCCTGCTTGATCGCGGACGCAAACTCGGGAGTAACACCGTGGATCTTGAGTTCGATTAACTGATCCACTGTGAGATTGTGAAACCCCACCGCGACCATGCCGGTGAGAAAATCGCGGCTCTTTTCGGGCTTGGCGGCCGGCGTTTCCGGTGCTGGGGATGCCTGCGGAGCCGGCAAAGCTGAGGCAACCACCACCGGCTTCGGGGTTGCCGGCTGCGACTGCTGGGGATTCGGCTGCTGACCGGCGCCGCTGGCGTGCACGGCCGGGTGCAAGCCAGCCAGCATACACGTCACGATCGCCAGGCCCGCCAGTGCGGAAGGCCACGCGGGACTATGCGGTTGCGGGGCGCCCGATAAGAGGCGCTGGATCCTTTTTATCAGCGACCCGCCCGCGGCGGATAGCGCGAATGCGGCACGGCCGGCGCGGAACCCTTCCAGGTTAACCAAGGCTCGCGCATATGTTACGCGGTCGCCGCAAATCTCCGCGGCGATGTCGTCGCAGCAGTTCTCGCGCTCCATACGAATCTGCCTCGACACCCACCAGACCGCGGGATGGTAGAAAAGCAGCGTGTCCACCAAAGTCTGCAGCAGATTGACGGCGTAATCGTGGCGGCGGATATGGGCCAGCTCATGCGCCAGCAAGGCTTCGACGGCCTGCCAGTCAAGACCGGCCAGCGCCGCCGCCGGCATCAGAATCAGGGGCCGCAACCATCCGATCACGCAGGGGCTTTGCGTGACCTGGTTGATCGAAAGCCGCACCGGAGCGGACACCGCGGCGCGCCGCATCAGGTTTCGCAGGGCGGCATCCCACTCCGGCGGGATCGCGAACGAAGCCGCGCGCCGCAGTCGCCGCAAACAGGTCCAGGCCCCGATCCACCGCAGCGATAGCAGGATCACGCCGCTGATCCACGCCGCCACAATCCAAGGCAGGAACGGCGCGACCGATTCTTGTAAGCGCGGCTCGATGCGGGCCGGCGCGCGATTCGCCGGTGGCACAACCACTGCCACGGCTTGCTTCCACGCTCCGCCGGCGGCCGCGTCCGGCGCGTGCGCCATCGAGACAGTGAATGTGAGGACCGGCAGCGCCAGAAGCACAATCAGAAACAGACAACTCACCGCGTATCGTACACGCGCGGGCGAGTTGCGCAACGTCAGGTTGCAGCCGGCCAGGGCCAGCGCCGCCAAAGCTCCCTGCCAGAGAAAGTGCAGCAAGGCCCAACCGAGGGTCTGGCAAGCGGGTTGCGCCAAGATGTTTCGGATATATATCACCGCGGCGGCTCCTTTCGTTTGTCGAATTCTTCGAGCATTTTGCGCATCTGGGCGATCTCATCGGCGGTGGCTGGCTTGCTGGCCAGGGCCTGCATCATCAGCTTGGTGGCCGAGCCTCCGAAAGCGCCTTCCAGGAGGTGCCGCACCAGTTGTCTTTGGGTTTGCTCCTGCGCCACCTTTGCCTTATAGACGTGCGCGCGCTCGGTTTCGTCCCGCGCGACGAGGCCTTTCTCCGCCATGATCTGCATGAACTTCAATACCGTCGTGTAACCGATCGCCCGTTCCTTGGCCAGGGTGGAGTGCACGTCGCGGACGGTGCTAGGGCCGCGGTCCCATAGCACGCGCAGGATATCGAGCTCGGCCTGGGTAGGGCGGGGAAGATTGGTGCGGGGCATCTCAGGACTACGATACTACGAACAAATTCGTATTGTCAACGAAAAAGTTCGTAGGGCGTGGCGCAGGCACTTTTGCCTGCCCGCCGGCACTCCTGCCGGCGCATTAGCCGCCGCGCTACGGCGTCGAAAATTCGGCGAGCTGAAGCTCGCCGCAGCACGCTGAAGCGTGCGCGACGCGCGTCCGCGAGCGGCAGAGAAATCAGTACGAGCGTCGCAACATGGCGCGTCATAGCTTCCCGGCCTGCCATCCTACTACAATCGGAAGCGTGAGTATTCGACGCATCCTGGTTACTGGCGGCGCGGGTTATATCGGCGCGCACACGGTCCGCCTGCTGCTAAAGCACGGCTATCGGGTCACCGTGGTGGACGATCTTTCGCGCGGCTTCCGCCATAACGTGGAATCGCCCGACTTCCACCAGTTGCACGTGCAGCAGACCGATGAACTGGCGGGCGTACTGGGCGGCCACGATGCGGTGATCCACTTCGCCGCTTATCTCTCCGTCGCCGAATCGATGCACGTGCCGGAGCTCTACTTTTCGAACAACGTGGGTGGCTCGCTCTCGCTCTTCACGGCCATGCTGCGGGCGGGCGTGAGTCATCTGGTGTTCTCCTCGACGGCCGCGGTCTATGGCATTCCGCACGTGTCGCCCATTCTCGAAAGCTTCCCTATCGCACCCGTGAATACGTACGGCCAATCCAAGGCGATGGTGGAGACCATGCTGAAGTGGTTCGATCTTATCCATTCGCTGCGCAGCGTTTGCCTGCGTTATTTCAACGCATCGGGCGCCGACCCGGCCGGCGGCCTCGGCGAGGAGCACGATCCCGAAACGCACCTTATCCCGCTGATGCTGCGCGCCGTGAAGACCGGACAGCCCATGACGGTCTTCGGCGCCGATTACGACACGCCGGACGGCACTTGCATACGCGACTACATCCACGTGAACGATCTGGCGGAAGCGCACATCCTGGCGGTTGAGGCGCTGCTGGCAGGCGCGGCGTCGGATCAGTTCAACGTGGGCACCGGCAGCGGGCACTCGGTGCTGGAGATGATTCGCGGGGTGGAAGAGGCGACCGGCCGCCAGGTGCCCTATGTGATCGGCGCCCGGCGCGAAGGAGACCCGCCGGCCTTGGTCGCCAATGCGGATAAACTGCGCCGCGCGCTTGGATGGGAGCCGCGGTATCAGGAGATGCGCGATATTATTTCGACCGCGTGGGAGTTTGAGCGGCAGCGTAAGTGAGCCAGCGCCGTTGCGCCGGTCGATATAATCGGGGGATGAAGTTCCTTCCCGCCTTATTCTTAACATCCGTCATGTTTGCGCAACCATCTTACGACCTGCTGCTGAAGGGCGGCCATGTCATCGACGGCAAGAACAAGATCAGCGCCGTACAAGACGTCGCCATCGCGGGCGGCAAAATCGCCGAAGTCGCCGCGAACATTCCCGCTGCCAAAGCCGCCAAAGTGGTGGATGTCTCCGGCCTATACGTCACGCCAGGACTGGTCGATATGCACGTGCACGTCTACGCCGGCACCGGCCAACGCGGCGCCTACTGCGGCGATAACAGCGTCTACCCGGATGGCTTTACCTTCCGCTCCGGCGTGACCACCGTGGCGGACGCGGGCAGCTCCGGCTGGCGCAACTTTCCGGACTTCAAGGACCGCGTAATCGATCGCGCCAAGACCCGCGTGCTGGCGTTTCTCAACATCGTCGGAAGAGGCATGGCGGGCGTTCCCGAGCAGGACTTGACCGACATGGATGCGAAATCCGCCGCCGACCAGGCCCTCGCGCACAAGGACATTATCATCGGCATCAAGACCGCCCACTATGCAGGCCCCGAGTGGACGCCGGTCGAGCACGCGGTGGAAGCCGGCACGCTCGCGAACATCCCCGTCATGGTGGATTTCGGCGTCTTCCGCCCCGAGCGTCCATTTCAGGATCTGGTGTTAAAGAAACTCCGCCCGGGCGATATCTATACGCACACTTACCTGGGTTGGGTCCCCATACTGGACGATGACGGCCGCATTCTGCCCTATCTCTTCGAAGCCCGGCGGCGCGGCATCATCTTCGACGTGGGCCACGGCGGCGGCAGCTTTCTGTTCCGCCAGGCGGTGCCCGCCGTGCGCCAGGGCTTCGCGCCGGATTCCATCTCCACCGACCTGCACATCGGCAGCATGAACTCCGGCATGAAAGACATGCTGAACGTGATGTCCAAGTTTCTGAACATGGGGATGCCGCTCGACGAGGTGATCCTGCGCTCGACGTGGACTCCGGCACATGAAATCAAGCGCGAAGATCTCGGCAACTTATCGGTGGGCGCTGGCGCGGATGTGGCTGTCCTGCGGGTCGAAGAAGGCCACTTCGGCTTTGTGGATTCGTACGGCGCGCGCATGAAAGGAACGCGCAAACTGGCGTGCGAGCTAACGGTTCGCAACGGCCGCGTCGTATACGATCTGAACGGTATCACCCGCGACGACTGGGACAAGCTCGGCAAATATCTGGCGCAAGGAGATGCACGCTGGGACGCGACGCTGGCCGGGGAAGTGCGCAACCGGAAATAAGTTTTATTGGCCGCTTCCATTTGCCAATTTTTTGGTATATAGTCAGCCTGATATTGTCGCCGCCGAGGTGGATATGACGGGACTATTTGGATCGACCGTTTTGGAAGTCGCGATTGGCATGGCATTTTTGTACTTGCTTCTCGCGACATTCTGCACCACCGCGAATGAATGGATAGCGGCGGTTTTTAAAACTCGCGGCAAGCTGCTGGCGAGCGGCCTGAAACAAATGTTGGACGGCCAGTCCCTGACGAAAAGCGCGGATGGCGGGAATCTCCTGGAATTGCTCGGTAGCTTCTACAAGCACCCTCTCGTGACCGGGCTGATGGACGAGGGCACGAGCGGGGAGGGAAAGTTTTCCTACATGTCTGCGCGAAGCTTCGCAAAGGTCGTCATGGACCTCGTCACACCCCAGCAGCCTGGGAGCATCACCTTCGACCAACTGGAGACAGGCATTAAGAACTTGCCGGACGGCGATGTGAAGACAACGCTGCTGGCGTTGATCCAGAACACGAATAATGACCTGCAGCAGGCGCAAAGGGCGATCGAGGGCTGGTTTGACGACACCATGGATCGCGTTTCCGGCTGGTATAAGCGAAGAACCCAGCTCTGGACATTAGTCGTGGCGGGCGCGCTCACCATCGCCACGAATGCCGACACGTTGCAAATCGCTCGCCAGCTCTGGACGGAACCGGTGCTGCGGAGCGCCGTGGTGGAGAGCGCCAAGGAACGCGCGGCCCAGCCCCGGTCGACGGTGAACGTGGAGAATCCGAATCCCGGTTCACCCGCAAATCCAAAGGATAGTTCCGGCGGCTCCGATGTGTTGACGGATGCGGAGAGCGCGCTGCTGGGGCAGATACTCGGATGGAAGGGCGTACACGGTTGGGGCTTCCTGGACTGGTTCGAGCGCGTGGCCGGTTGGATTCTAACCATCCTGGCGGTGTCCCTCGGCGCTCCGTTCTGGTTCGACACGCTAAACAAATTCGTGAACTTGCGAAGCGCGGGCAAGTCGCCTGACGAGACGGCCAAGACTCCGGAGAAACCGTCAAGTCCGCCCGAGAATCGCGCCGCGTAAGAGGAGGCTGGCATGCGGATCGTTATATAAACCCGTACATCCGGCAATCTCAGCTTTACAGGTCTGAATAGGGCTTGCTGCCGGAAGTGAAAAGGCGCATACTGCGAAGTGGAATCCTATTTGATTAGCGCTGCCGTTGACGCGTGCGCACGGGAGAAACTCAATGCGAAAACTCATTGGCGCAGGTGCTGCCTTTTGTCTCGCCACGCTGGCGGTCTGGGCGTCCGGGGGCGAACTACTGACGCCGATCGGCCGCTGGAAGACCATCGACGACAAGACGGGTAAGCCGAAATCCATCGTCGAGATCTATGAGGACAAGGGCAAGTTGTTTGGCCGTATCGAAGCGACGCTGCAACCGGATGCCAAGAAGGTCTGCGAGAAGTGCACGGACGCGCGCAAAGACCAGCCCATTATCGGCATGGTGATCATGCGCGGAATGGTGAAGCACGGCGAAGAATACACCGGAGGCGACATTCTGGACCCGGACAACGGATCGGTCTATCGCTGCAAGTTCCGATTGCAGGAGAACGGCGACCAGCTCTCCGTGCGTGGATTCATCGGGTTCTCGTTGTTAGGGCGCTCACAGACCTGGACTCGCGAGCCGCTCCCCTGACGCCAGCAGCTTTCTGGCCCGCCGGAATACCGCCACCAGCATCTCTTCGGTCAGCTTGCCGGTGGACGTATTCTGCTGGCTGGGATGATAGGAGCTGATCAGCACGGGCTGGCCGGGCGCGGTTTCGAACTCGCGGTCGTGGCCGAAGGCGAATGCCGACCGGCTGCGGATCAGGCCACGGCTCTGTAGAATACCCAGGTAGTTGTCGAACGCCACGCGCCCGAGCGCTACTACCACCTTCAGGTTCGTCAACAGGTCCAGTTCCCGCTCCAGGTAGCCGCGGCAGTTGGCGATCTCTTCGCGCGTGGGCTTGTTGGCGGGGGGCGCGCAGTGCGCGATGGCGGTGATGTAGGCGTCGACAAGCCGCAGACCGTCATCGCGCGAGCGGCTATCGGGCTGGCTGGCGAAACCGGTCTGGTACAGTACGCGATAGAGCGTGTGACCCGAGCTGTCGCCCGTGAACATGCGGCCGGTGCGATTGGCGCCATGCGCAGCCGGCGCCAGGCCGATGATCAGCAATTGCGCGCGTGGGTCGCCGAACGAGGGTAGCGGTTTGCCCCAGTATTCCCAATCGCGATAGGCGCGCCGCTTCACGCGGGCGATCTCCGTACAATGCGCGATCAGCCGCGGGCAGCGCTGGCAGTGGACGATCTCGTCCTGTAGGACATTGAGGGCGGTAAAATTCAAGCGATGCATCTTCCTTTTCGAGTGGACGGACGCAGGGCCCTGGTCACCGGTGGTGCAAGCGGCATCGGGGCAGCAACCTGCCGGGCCTTGTCCGCCGCGGGCGCCCAAGTGACCATCGCCGATATCGACCAGCCCCAGGCCGAAGCCCTGTCACGAGAGTTACCCAGTGCGTCTGCCCTCCTACTTGATATTACCGATGAAGCGGCCGTGCAGTCCGCTTTCGCCCGAATCGCCGCACTGGATATCCTGGTGAACAATGCCGGCATAGGCCTGGTCGGCAGCGTGGAGCAGACGGAGTTACCCGATTTCGAACGGCTGTTCCGGGTCAACGTGCAGGGCATGTTCCTGGTGACCCGCGCGGCCATGCCGCTGCTGCTGGCATCCAAGGGCGCGATTGTAAACATTGGATCGGTGGCGGGTCTGGTGGGCGTCAAGAAGCGCTTCGCCTATTGCGCCACAAAGGGCGCGGTGATCGCCATGACGCGGCAACTGGCGGTGGATTATCCAACCGAGATCCGCGCGAACTGCGTCTGCCCCGGCACGGTGGATACGCCTTTCGTGGAGGCTTATCTGGAGAAGTACCACAAGCACGAGAAAGGAAAGGTGCGCGCGGAGCTGAGCCAGCGGCAGCCCGTGGGGCGCATGGGGCGTCCGGAGGAGATCGCCAATATGGTGCTGTATCTTTGCTCGCCGGAAGCCGAATTCGTGACCGGTGCGGTACTAACGATAGATGGCGGCTGGACGGCGGCCTAGGCCCGCACCGGATTAAAATTGGACGAAAATCCCGAAACCCAGCTAAAATAGAACTCAGGGTACCTTGACGAATCGGGCCGGAGCGTGCACAATTAGTTATCCGGTTGCTCCGGCCGGAATGCTGTAAAGGTTCTGGCGAATACCCCCAGGGTTCACCACTTGGGCGCTCGTGTTTGGACTATGACAAAGTCTCGAGGTAACTTTTCCCGGATTCTGCATTCCGCAATCATATTCTCGCTGGTTGCCAGCGTTGCTTTGGGGGCGACCCCAACGAAGCGGCGCCACCGTGCTGTACACCACGCGTCAACAGTGCGGCGCAGCACAGTGGCTCATACGGTGGCTCATCCCACGAGCCATGCGCAGGTGCATCGCGCTTCATACAGTGAGCCCGGGCCGGTGGTCCGCGGCGGACCGTGGACGGAGCCGACTTTTGCCGACTCCACGGTGGGCGACAACGTGGATGGCGAGGATCTGGAAGTGCGCCGGGCGGCCGTCGAAGCGCTCGGTCCATACAACGGATCGGTGGTGGTGGCGGATCCCAACACCGGCCGTATATTGACGATTGTTAATCAAAAATTAGCCTTGAGCAGCGGATTCCAGCCCTGTTCCACGATTAAAGTCTCGGTCGCGTTGGCAGCCCTCCGGGAAAGAGTGGTCGGCTCCGACGGCAAGCTGTTCCAGCATGGCGGATACAATCTCACGCAGGCCTTGGCGCACTCCAACAACTTTTACTTCGCCACGCTGGGCACCAAGCTGGGATTCGACAAGGTCAGCTACTATGCGCATCTGTTTGGATACGGCGAGCAGGCCGGACTGAACATCCCCGGCGAGAGCGCGGGGCGTTTCCCCGCGGAGCCTCCCAAGAACGGCGGAGTGGGCATGCTCACGAGCTTTGGCGAGGAGATCTCCCAGACGCCGCTGCAGCTTGCCGCGCTGATGTCGGCGCTGGCCAACGGCGGCACGCTCTATTACCTGCAATACCCACGCACGCAGCAGGAAGTGGATGCCTTCGTGCCGCGCATCAAGCGGCGGCTGGAGATTCAAGGCCTGATTCCGGAACTGAAGACGGGAATGCGGGCGGCCGTGGAGTACGGCACGGCGCATCGCGCGCAGCAGGACGAGCCCATCGCGGGCAAGACCGGCACGTGCACCGACAGCCACACGCACTTGGGCTGGTTCGGCTCCTTCAACGATGTCGGCAAGAATAAGCTGGCGGTGGTGGTGCTGCTCACGGGTGGCCGGCCTGCCATAGGCCCCCTGGCAGCCGGGGTAGCCGGAGACGTTTACCGTAGCCTGTCTCAGAAGAACTACTTCGCCAGCAGCCAATCTATGACGCCGGCGTCGCTGATCTCCACGCAGATCTGCTGCGCCAGATAGCCTCACTGAATCAAGTACTGCGCCAGTTTCCCGTCCACCGTTGTGAATGTGCTCAGGTGCAGCGACTTGCCTTTGAACCCTATCTGAAAATGGCGGTACGTCATGCCGCCGCGCAGCGACACCGAGGTCTGCCGGAAGCTCTCCGGAGCGCCCAGCGGCTGCAGACTGGCGGCGGCATCCGACAATACCCGTGGCGTGAAGTAGGCGTCGCAATCGGGATTCAGCAGCGAGCGGTCGATGTGTCCCTCTTGCAAGCCGCTGAAGATCCGGCGGGCCTGCTCGAGTTGCTGGGCCGCCTGCGGGTCCTCCGCTTCGGCTAGCAGCAGGGGCGCGATTGCATTGGTGATCGAGCCGGGCGCGCCAGAGCCATCCATGTTTGTGAAGACTACCAACGCCGCCCTCGCGTCCGGCCACACGGTGTTCTCGCTGACGAAGCCCGAAACCGCGCCGCCGTGCTGGAGCCTTGGGTGTCCGTCGGCATCGGACACGCCCACGCCCAACGCGTAATTCGTGGGCGCGCCATTGGCGAGGCGGACCGGGTTGATCATCGCATCGAGCGATGCTGCCTTCAGCAGCTTGCGTTCGATCAAAGAAATGTCCCATAACGCCAGATCGTGCGCGGTCATGCCGAGTTCTCCGGCCGCGAAGAGCCAGCCGCGGCCTTCGGGCGCAACCGGGCGGGCCGGTCCCAGCCCGACGCGGGTGTAGCCTGCCGCGTCCGAATCTGCAAGGGACCCCGCCGCCAGATCGATCACGCTGGTCATCCCCAGTGGGCCGAAAATCCGGGATCGCAGGAACGACATGAGCGGCATGCCGGTCACGCGCTCCAGGATGCGCCCAGCGGCGACATAGTTGGTGTTGCTGTACTGCCATCGCGTGCCAGGGTCGAAATCCAAGGCTTTCCCCGCCCATGTTTTGAGGATCTCGTCCGCGGTCACAGGTTTTTGCATGAAGGGCGCGACATAATCCAGCGGGTAATAATCCTGGTACCCCGAAGTGTGCGACAGGAGCTGGCGGATGGTGATTTCGTTGGCGCGTGTGAGGTCCGGCAGGAAGCGCCCCACACGGTCGTCGAGCGATAGCTTGCCGTCCTCGACCAGCAGCAGGATGGCGGCCGCCATAAACTGCTTGCTGACCGAGCCGATGCTGTAGCGCATCTCCGGGCGGGCCGGCGTGGCGGGATCGAGACGCGCCTTTCCGTAGGCCTTTTCGTAAGCAATCCGGCCGTCTTTGACCACGGCGATGGAGGCGCTGGGAGCTCCACTATCCGCGAGCGCCTTGTCGACCGCGGCATCGATCTTGGCTGTAGTCGAGGGTGGCAACTGGCCGGCGACGGGGAGGACCAGTGCGACGAAGAAGAGTGCTCGAAGCGTGGGAGACATAGCTCCCAAGTTAGCAGAACTACTCGTAACGCAAAGCCACCATCGGATCGACCCGGGAGGCGCGGCGCGCCGGCAACAGCGTCGCGAGAGCCGCGCCCGCCAGCAGCAGGCCGGCCACGGCGACGAGCGTCAGTGGATCGGTCGGGGTCACTTCAAACAACAGGCTGCGCAACACGCGGGTAAATGCCACGGCGGCGGCCAAGCCCATCGCAATTCCCATTAATCCAAGCATCAGACCTTCACGCAGCACCAGGCGCGACACATCGCCAGAGCGCGCGCCTAAAGCGACACGAATGCCGATTTCTTGCGTGCGCTGGGTCACCGAATAGGACACCACGCCGTATACCCCGATGATCGCCAGCAGCACCGCGATGCCCGCGAATACCAACAGCAGCACGAGTTGAAATCTCGGCCGCGAAACTGAATCGGCGAAGACGTTATCCATGGTTTCGACGTGCGAGACCGCCTGATCGGGATCGACGCGGTGAATTGCCGCCTGGACTGCGTGAGCCATTTGGCGTGGCTCGTTGCGCGTCCGCACCACCAGGTGCGCGAAGTACATGGGCGATTGCGCATTTGCCAGGAAGATGGTCGGGTGGGGCGCGACTTGTAACTCAGTTTGACGGGCGTCCGCCACCACACCCACGATCTCAACCGGATTGGGTAGCGTCCAGCACACATTGAGCTTCTTACCGATGGGATTCTGGTCCGCAAAGAAACGCTCGGCAAATGCGTGATTGACGACCAACACGCTGGGCGTAGCAAAACGGTCCTGAGCGCCGACATCGCGGCCGCTCAGCATAGGCGTTCCCATGGCCTGGAAGTATCCGGGGCTGATCACCAGGAAGTCGGCGCTGGGTGACGATGTGTCCGGCTGGGGACCGGGAGCGGGTGCAAAGCAGGAACCCGATACCAATCCGGTAAGCGGGAGGAAATGGGTTGAGCCGGCCGCTTGAACGCCCGGCACATCACGGATTTCGGTCAAGATGTTTTCCAGGTACCGCGACCTCTTCTGCTTGTCTTCGTATTTGGCAGGCGCGGTGAACATCTCCATGGTCAGTAAGTGCTCTGTTGCGAATCCGGGATCCACGGAGATCAGCCGCGCAAAACTGCGCATCAGCAGGCCCGCGCCGGTCAGCAGCACAAGCGCGAGCGCGATCTCGGCGACCACAAACGCCCGCCGGAGGACGCGGCTGCCTCCCACGCCGGTGCGCTGCGAGCCTTGTTGCAGCGCGGCCTGGAGCTGCGGACGAGACACTTGTATGGCGGGCACCAGTCCGAAAAGAATGGCCGTCGCCAGCGAGATGCCAAAGGCAAACAAGAACACGCCGGAGTCGAGATGAATGGATTCCATGCGCGGTAGGGGCACGCTCTCCGGGATCATTGCGAGCAAAGCCCGCAGGCCCCAGTAACCCACGGCGAGTCCTCCGGCAAATCCTGCCAGCGCCAGCAGCAAGCTCTCCGAGAGCAGTTGTTGCAGAATACGCCGCCTGCCGGCGCCCAATGCGGCGCGTACGGCGATTTCGCGCGACCGGCCGTTGGCGCGCATCAGTAGCAGGTTCGCTACATTCGCGCAGGCGATGAGCAGAACCAGGCTCACTGCCGCCAGCAGAATCAGCAGGGGCAGGCGCACGTTCTCGGTCACGTCATCGAGGAAGGGCACCACGGCGGCGCTCCAATCCTTATTCATCGCGGGCCATTCTTGGGAGAGCTGTTTCGCGATGGCGGCCAGGTCCTGCTGCGCCTGATGGAGGCTAACGCCGGGCTTGAGGCGCGCAATTGTGGAGAGCCATCGACCGTTGTCGTGCGCTTCTGTGCGATCGAGGGCCAAGGGCACGAAGAGGTCCGCGTTCCAACGGGGGAAGTGAAAGCCAGGCGGCATAATGCCGACGACCGTTGACGGACTCCCGTTCATCATGATCTTCCGTCCGAGGATGCTGCGATCGCCGCCGTAACGGTTTTGCCAGAAACGGAAGCTGAGGATGACGCTATTATCGTGGCCGGGAATTCCCTCTTCGGGAATGAACCCGCGGCCCATAAGCGGCGGCACACCCAGAATGGAGAAGAATTCGGGCGAGACGCGCATGCCGCTCACCGCCAGCGGCTCGCCGCCGCCGGCGATATTCGAAGTCCAGCCGTCGATGGCCGCCATCTGCTGGAAACTGCGGGTGCGATCGCGCCAGTCGAGAAAATTGTGCGGGTTGACCACGTTGCGGTCGTAGCCTTGCGGGCTGGACTCCCAAATCCGCACCAGGCGATCAGGGTCGGGGAAGGGTAGGGGCCGCAGTAAGACGGCGTTCACCACAGTGAAGATGGCCGTGTTCGCTCCGATTCCCAACGCCAGGGTGAGCATCGCTACGATGCTGAACGCCGGACTTCGACGCAGCAGGCGCGCGCCGTAGCGCAGGTCCTGTCCGAATTGTTCCAGAGCTGTCCAACTCGACATGTAGTGTATTCTCCTTGATTCTCCTTGCGGGATTTTGCCCGCGCACCCTTGTTACACCCGTCTCATCGAAGGCGTCAAAGCGTAGACGGACTACCTTGGCCAGGGTTAGGACCCGGCTTCAGACCGCTCCGTGCAACAATACTATAATCCCGTATGAGAGCGCGGCAAGCTTCCGGTATCGCGATCCCGCGTGGCGTTCGGCCCTTTGATCCCGCCACCTTGGGCCGGCTCTGCCGTGCACGGGACTATCTCGCGGCGCATTACGACCGCCCCATCCTGTTGGCGGAGGCTGCCCAGCAGGCCTGCCTTTCGCCGTTCTATTTCAACCGGCTGTTCACGCAGGCTTTCCAGGAGACGCCGCACGAGTTCGTCACACGGCAGCGCATCGCGCAGGCGAAGAAGCTGCTGCTGGCCGGCAATCACAGTGTCACGGAAATTTGCTTTGAGGTCGGCTACGAAAGCCTGGGTTCGTTCAGCACCCGCTTCCACTCTCTGACGGGACTGTCGCCGGCCGCCTTCCGCAGCGAAGCTCGCCGCACGTTCGGCGGCTTCGGGGTGCGCTGGCCTCTGTACTATATTCCGGCCTGCTTCCAGCGATTTTTTCTCGGAACTTCATAAGATCGCAAGAATCGAGAAGCGTACCTTCTTGGCGTTCTGTATTCTGGAACAACGAGGAGATACACATGATTCAGCGACTCGCGTACACACAGATCTATGTTCTGGACCAGGATGCCGCGCGGGACTTCTACGTCAACAAGCTCGGCTTTGAGGTTCGCCAGGACAGCGGCATGGACAACGGCTTCCGCTGGCTCACTGTAGGCCCCAAGAGCCAGCCGGAGTTGTCAGTCATTTTGATGAAGATCGACGGGCCCAATTTTAATGCCGAAACTGCAGCGGATCTGCGCCGCCTTCTGCAACAGGGGATTTTCTGCGGGGGCGTGCTGGAGACCGCCGATTGCCGTAAGACTTACGAAGAACTGAAGGCCAAAGGAGTGGAGTTCACGGCACCGCCGGTGGAGCGCTTCTATGGCATCGAAGCGGTGATGAAGGACAACTCTGGAAACTGGTTCAGCATGACAGAGCGTAAGGGCATGTGACTTCACCAAAAGGAGACAGCGGAGAATGAGTGCACCACAGAGAGCCGTGAGCAATGGTTTGGCCCTGGTTTCCATTCCGGTCAAGGACCAGGAGAAATCCAAGCAGTTCTATAGCGAGGTGCTGGGCTTTCCCGTGGCGCGCGACAGCGAATTCAGACCCGACGCGCGATGGATTGAGCTGGAGATTCCGGGAACTGCGACCCACATTACGCTGGTGACCTGGTTTCAGAATATGCCTCCGGGGGGCGTGGCCGGACTGGTGCTACACACCGAAGACGTGGAAGGCGCATTCCAGACCCTACAGGCGCGCGGGTTGAGCACTTCGGCGGTCGAGTCCGCGCCGTGGGGAAGGTATTTAACTTTTTTTGATCCGGATGGAAATGGTTGGGTCCTCAGTGAGGCGCAACGCCAACAAAAATAAGGAGTTCGTCCCGACTGGTAGGGGCCTTCCCGCCAATAACTTGCTGTTTCATTCCGTTACATTTCGTTGCATTTTTGATTTTTGGTGGGGCGGTTCCGAGCGTGACGAACAAAGGTCCCTATCGTATTGATAATAAATGGTGTACATCGACGTACATCGACTTGTTTGGACATTTCGCGTTGGGACGACCGCATCGCGTCGTCTGGCCGCCGACACCTGAAGAATTTTCAAAGACCTGTACGGATATCCGGCAGAACGCTCCACGGCGAGTGCTGGGAACCCGTTTCGAAAGCTCAGTCAAGGGGCGGGCTGCTGAACTCGTCCCCGCGGTTTCCGAACCCGAGACTAGTGTAACGCGGCGCCAGCGGGCGCCAGCCGCGCGTTTGACGGCCGTCTCTTGTTTTCAGATAGATGCGATCATCGGAAGGTTGTGACCGATAGAGGTTTCTTCAGCTTTGCGGCCTGCAAGTTTGCGCAAACGAGCTTCTGTTCGGGCCGCAAGCCGATGAAACCGATCGGTGAGCTAAACCGTAGCCCAGTGCTGGTTCTTTATTGGGTTTTGTTCACCCGAGTAGGTAACTGCCGCATGCAACGCGGTCCAGCGTCGCTTCCGCGCGGCCGGGGTCACGACATACCTGTAAGGATGGCCGCAAGTTCGCGAGCCGCAGGGGCAGTGGCCCGTGACAACTGGCTCTCGTGCACAAGATTGGCCGCACACCATTAGAGCCGGCTTCCCCCGGCCGCGCTAAGATTCCTAATGATGGACGCGCTAAGATTCCTAATGATGGATATGCTCAACCGAAGAGGATTTATCAAGGCCGGCGCGGGAATGGGCGGCGCCGCGGCCCTCTGGCAGGCGGCCCGTGCCCAGACACGCCCGCCGGGCGCTTCGCCCCGATACACTCTGTCCATGAACCGGAACTGGCTTTATGGCGGGCGCGCGGTTCCGGGCTGCGCCGCCGCGGATTTTGACGACAGCAAGTTCCAGCGCGTCACCATCCCGCACTCGAACCAAATCTTTCCCTGGCACAGCTTCGACGAAAAGGATTTCCAGTTCGTATCGATCTATCGCCGGCATTTCAAGCTGCCACCCGCGCTTCAAGGCCGCCGCGTCTTCGTAGATTTTGCCGGCGTCATGACTGCCGCGACGGTCACTATCAACGGCCACGCGCTCGGCGAATATCGTGGCGGCTACACGCCGTTTTCCTTCGAGCTTACACCGCACGTGAGATGGGACTCGCCCAACGTGATCGCCGTCCAGGTGGATTCCACCGAGCGGCCCGATATCCCGCCCTTCGGCGAGAATATCGACTACCTGACCTTCGGCGGCATCTATCGTGAGGTCGCGTTGCGCATCGTGCCGCAGGCTCTCTACATCGATAACGTGCGCGCCAAGGCGATGGATGTTCTGAGTGACGACCGGCGACTAGAAGTAAGCTGCCTGGCCTACGGCAGCATCGAGGGCCAGGTCACCGTGCACGCGCAACTACGCGACGGTGCGCGGCTGCTATCCCAGGGCACGGGCCCCGCCGGCTCGCAGGTCACCTTGACGAACCTTGGACCCATCGAGCTTTGGGATCTCGATCGTCCCAAGCTTTACACCGTGGCCGTTCGCCTGCTCAAAGGCGGCCGCGCCGTCGATGAATATTCCACACGCATCGGCTTCCGCGAGGCGCGCTTCACACCGCAAGGATTCATGCTGAACGGCAAGCACATCAAGCTCCGCGGCCTGAACCGGCACCAGACGTTTCCGTATGTCGGCGCGGCCATGCCCGCGCGCGTACAGCGCCGCGACGCGCTGATCTTGCGGCGCGAATTGAAATGCGATATCGTGCGCACCTCGCACTATCCGCAATCGCCGCATTTTCTGGATGCCTGCGATGAAGCCGGCCTGCTGGTCTTCGAGGAGATTCCCGGCTGGCAGCACATCGGCGATCAGGCCTGGCGGGACTTGGCCGTGGATAATGTCCGCCGCATGATCATGCGCGATTGGAACCATCCTTCCATCGTGCTGTGGGGCGTGCGCATCAACGAATCGCAGGACGATCACGACTTTTATGTGCGCACCAACAAGATGGCGCACGATCTCGACGACACGCGCCAGACCGGCGGCGTCCGCTACCTGTATGACTCGGAACTGCTCGAAGATGTGTTCACCATGAACGATTTCGGTTTCCCGCTGCGAGAGCCGAACCACCCGCTTTACCTCAACACCGAATTCAACGGCCACATGTTCCCCACCAAGCAGAACGATAACGTGGACCGCGTGATGGAGCATGCGCTGCGGCACGCCCGCGTACACAACCAACTGGCTTCCGACGATCGCTATGCCGGCGGCATCGGCTGGTGCGCGTTCGACTACAACACGCACGCGAATTTCGGATCGGGCGACAAGATCTGTTATCACGGAGTGGCGGATATCTTCCGCATTGCAAAGCCGGCCGGCCAGTTTTATCGCTCGCAGTGCGACCCGGCTGAAGAGATCGTACTCGAGCCGTGTTTCAACTGGTCGCAGGGCGATCAATCCGAAGGCGGCGGCATACGCCACGCGGTGATCGTTTCCAATTGCGATCATCTGAAGATTTATCTCAAGAACGCACTTCTGAAGGAGGTCGATCCGGACCGGGCAACGTATGGGCATCTGCCGCATCCGCCCTTTGTCGCGGATCTGAAGAGCGATCGCCTGGAAGACTGGGGAGACCTGCGCATCGATGGCTACATCGGCGGCCAAAAGGTGATTTCGAAGACGCTGCCCGGCAACGATTACGACCGCGAGCTGCATGTGGAGCCGGACGATTTGGAACTCGTGGGCGATGGCATCGACGCCACGCGCGTGGTGCTGCGCGTAACTAATGAGCACGGTGGCGCGAGGCCGTTCGCTACGGGCGCGATTGCCTTGCGTGTGGAAGGGCCGGGCGAGATTATCGGTGAGAACCCGTTCTCACTCGCCGGCGGCGTGGGCGCCGTTTGGATACGCAGCAAGGAGGAGGTGGGCGTCATACGGCTGCATGCGCGGCATCAGTATTTGGGGGAGAAGACGGTCGAGATTCAGGTTACGGGGGCTGAGCCGGAAGAATTATGAGCCGCAGATGAACGCTGATCAACGCGGATGAAAACAAAGAAATCTGCGTTGATCAGCGTTCATCTGCGGCTTATAATTTCTTGGCTAATTTTGGAGATCCAGCTCACGCAGCAGTTGCTGGAATCGCGGGTCCCCTCGGAGCGGCGCCCAGCGGGGATCTACTTTGAGGAAGGCCAGCGGGGCATCGTGCTGCTCGAAACTCATCTCGAGCAGGGCAAGCGCCTCGTTGTTTTCGCCGAGCCCCACCTGGATCAACGCTATCTGGTGCGGCGACACGTGCCGAGTTTTCGCCATGCGGGCGAGCGCGTCGATCAGCTCGCGCGCATGGTTGGTCCTGCCGGAAGCCGCATACAAATGTCCCAGGTCGGCCAGCACGCAGGCGCGCTTGTCGGCCTTTTCCAGGTTCTCGAGAATGGCGGCCGCCTCGGCATTACGGCCGAGCGCCTCATAGCCCTGGGCGAGAAGCAGCAGTCCGCGGAACAGGTGGGGATCCAGCGCCAGAAGCTTGCGCGCCTGCTCCACGGCTTCCTGATAACGGCCGCTGTAATAGTAGACCATGCCGAGGTCGGCGCCCACGTGCAGAGAGAGCGGATCCAGGATCTGGGCCTGCCGGATTTCGGCTTCAGCTTCCGAGAACCGTCCTACCGCCAGCAGGTTCAGACCGAACCAGTGATGGCCGGTGGCGTTGCTCGGGTTCGCGGCCAGCGCCGCCCGGAAGCTGCGCTCCAGAGACGCAAAGCCGGGCTCGCTGATGGCCGCCCGCGTCAGGAGGGCATCGGGCAGGTTCGGCTCGATTGCCAGCGCATGCTCCACGGCCTGCTTGGCCAGCGGCACCATTTGCGAATATTCCTGTTCTTCATTTGTGCCCAGCACCACGTAAGCGTCCGCCAGGCCGGCATAGGCCAGCGCAAATTTCGGATCTTTCTGCAAGGCGGCCTCATAGAGCCGCATACTTTTCCGGACGTTCTCCGGCTTGCGGCTGTTGAACAGATAGCGCGCTTGCAGATAGAGGTCGAGCGCTTCGGAACTGGTGGTCCAGCCTCGCGCGACGCGTTGCGCGCCGCTGCGTCCGGGCCCCAATTGCAGCGCCTGCGCGATGGCCGCCGAAATCTCGTCTTGCAAGGCCAGCACATCACCCGCGGCGCGGCTGAATTCGTTCGACCAGATCTGGCCGCCGCGATGCGTCTCATACAGCCGGGCGGTCACGTGAATGCGATCCCCGGCAAAACGCACGCTGCCCTCCAGCACCACATCGACATGAAGTTTCTCGCCGATCCGCCGGACGTCGCCGCCATCTTTGAACTGCTGCGCCGAGCTCCGTGCGGCCACTTGCAGTTTCCCGGACCGTCCCAACTCATTGGTGATCTGTTCGGTAAGCCCGTCGCTGAAGTAGTCCTTACCGGCCGCGCCGCTGGTATTCGCGAAGGGCAGGACCGCAATCGAATTTCGAGGGTTTTCGGCGCGCTTGGTGAGCGGAACCAAGCCTGCCATCGTAGTAAAGGCGGCGAGCGAGACCGCAACCAGCCAGCGGGGCGGCGTCCGGCGCGTGGTCGTCGGCGCGTCGGCAGCGGCCGGCTCCGGGGCGGCTTCGAAGACCGGAACGTAGCTGCCCAGCGGCAATTGGAGGCGGATCGGATCGGCGCTGCCCTCCGCTTCGTAATAGTCGCGGAGCTTGGCCCGCAGGCGGCTGGCTTCCACCCTGACGATGCAGTCCACTTTGGGATCGTAGTCGGGCCGGCGGCCGTAAACCTCCAGCGCGATTGAGTACTCTTTGATCTGCGCAGCTTCCCCGGAGGCAGTTTTTCGGACCACAAAGCGCAGAAAATCGCTGAGGCGGCGGGCATTCGAGAAGTGCCGGCTGGCGAGGATTTTCTCCAGAACGGCGAGCGCGGTCTCCGGCGACACTGGTGCCTGTGCTGGCGGCCCCGTACGATCACCCATGATCTTCAGGATAACGATAAGGGACACTGTACGGATACATACAAAAGTTAACCGGAATGTAAAGCGGCCTTTACAAACTGGTCCGCTCCCTGACGGTCGCGGCTCCGTTCGCTGCGGTGTGCCTTATCGTTCGCTGCGGTGTGCCTTATTCAGAGCCGCGACCGTCAGAGAGCGGTTCTTGGGTGGAGGGAACCGTCCCACGCTACTTTCGCAGCAGCGGCTGCAGATAGCGCATCACCGTCGCCGCTACGATGCGATTGCCTTCGCCTGTCGGGTGCAGCCCGTCCTGCTGCATATAACGGCCGGTGCCCGCGACGCCTTCCAGCAGAAATGGGATCAGCGCGACTTTGTGCTTCGCCGCGAGGTCGGTGTACACGTGCTGGAACCCGCTGATGTAATCGGCGCCATAGTTGGGCGGCAAGGTCATGCCGGCCAGCAGCACGTCGGTTCCGGATGCCTTCAGTTCCACGATGATCTGATCGAGATTCGATCGGGTGGTCGAAATCGGCAAGCCGCGCAGCCCATCGTTGCCTCCGAACTCCACGATGACCACCACCGGTTTGAGCACGGTCACCATGCTCAGGCGCGCCAGTGCGTCGGTGGTGGTTTCGCCGCTGATGCCCGCATTCGCCACGCGATAACGGTAGCCGCGGCGGTCCAACTCCTGCTGTAGAAAATCCGGATAACTCCTGCCGGGGTCCGCGCCGAATCCGGCGGTTAGGCTATCGCCAAAGGCGACGATCACGGGGCGCGTATCCGGCCCGGTGTCCGATGGAGCGCGCGGCGCGGTTTCGGCCGGGGTGCTCCGCGTCGACTCGGACGGCGGGCCCGGGCGGTTGCCGCACGCGCACAAAAGCAGAAATCCAGCCAACAGGCTGATGAGACGCATCTGAATGCCATAATAAAACGTAGACCCTCCGGGCTTCTCATGATTCAGGCGCATGGCCTCACCAAAACGATCGACACGGGCACGCATCGCGTAGACATTCTCAAGGGCATCGACCTGGAAATCCCGCGCGGGCAGTTCGCGGCGGTGATGGGACCGTCCGGCAGCGGCAAGAGTACGCTGCTGGGTTTGCTGGCCGGCCTGGACACACCTACTACCGGCACCATCTTCCTCGACGGCCAGGAAATCACCGGCCTCAAAGAGGACGAACTGGCGGTGGTGCGCGGGCGCAAGATCGGTTTCGTGTTTCAGTCGTACCATCTGATCCCGACGCTGACGGCGGAGGAGAACGTGCTCCTGCCGATGGAACTGGTGGGCAATGGCGGCGGTGGAGCGGAGCGGGCCCGCGAGTTGCTGGAGCGTGTGGGCCTGGGGGCCCGGCGCGATCATTATCCCGTGCAGCTTTCCGGCGGCGAGCAGCAGCGTGTGGCGCTGGCCCGTGCTTTCATGCTGCGGCCGCCCATCCTGCTGGCCGATGAGCCGACCGGAAACCTGGATTCCGAGAATGGCCGCGTGGTGCTGGAACTGCTGCTCTCGCTCAACCGCCAGGAGGGGACCACCCTGGTGCTGGTGACGCACGATCCGGAGCTTTCGGCGAATGCCGACCGGCGGATTCTGCTGCGGGACGGGCGTATTGTATGAGAGCTCTGGCGAGCAGGGCTCGCCTGCACCGGCAGGAGTGCCGGCGCGGCAGGCAGGAGTGCCTGCGCCACGGCGGATCCGATGAAAACTAATCCACCAGCCACCAGCCACTGGCCACCAGCCACCCTTAAGATTGCCTGGCGCGACGCGCGATCGGCGCCTGCCAAGTTCCTGTTCGTGATCCTGGCGGTGGCCGTCGGGGTGGGCGCTCTCACCGGCGTGCGCTCGTTCAGCCGCGCGTTCCACGACCTGCTGCTGAGCCAGGCGCGCACCTTAATGGCGGCGGACATCTCCGTGCGCGTGTTCGCCATGCCTACTCCCCAACAGACTGCGGCGATCGAGGATATCGACAAGCGGGGCGTACGGCGCACCGAGATCACCGAAACGCTCACCATGGCCAACACGGCCGCGGTTCCGGAGCCGGTGCTGGTCTCGGTGAAGGCGGTGGACCCGGCAGTCTATCCGTTCTACGGCGAAGTAACGCTGAACCCGCCGGGTACTCTGCGCGCCGCGCTGGACAGCCGGTCGGCGGCGGTTTCCGACGACCTGCTCATGCGGCTGAAAGCGCGGGTGGGAGACAACGTGCGGCTCGGCGGCCAGGATTTCCGCATCGCCGCGGTGCTGGTTTCCGAGCCGGACCGGATCACCGGCAGCCTGAACGTGGGCCCGCGCGTGGTGATCAGCCGCGACGGCCTGGACCGCACCGGGCTTATCGGCATCGGCAGCCGCGCGGCGCAGCGCTACCTGTTTCGCCTGTCGCCCGGCGGACCGGACGTGCAGCAGGTGCGCAATATTCTGAAGCGGGCGTTCCCCGAGGGCATGATCGCGGATTATCGCGAGACGCATCCGATCATCACGCGCGGCCTGGAGCGCTCCACTACGTTCCTCAGCCTCATCAGCCTGATCGCGCTGATTGTGGGGGCACTGGGCGTAGCCACCGCGATGCACGCGCACCTGCAACAGAAGATGGACACCATCGCCATTCTGAAATGCCTGGGCGCGCGGTCCGGACAGGTGCTGCGCATCTACCTGGCGCAGACGCTGGCGTTGGGCCTGGCGGGCGGCTTGCTCGGCGTGGCATTCGGCACGCTGGTGCAGCGCGCGTTTCCGGCGTTGATCAGCCGCTTCTTTCCGATCGAGCCGCGCATGGGACTCGATCTGGTGCCGGCCGCGCAGGGGCTGGCGATCGGCATCCTCACCACGCTGCTGTTCACGCTGCCGCCGCTGTTAGGCATTCGCGAGATACGCCCTGCCGTCATCTTCCGGCGCGAGATGAGCGAAGCGCGGCCTGATTGGCTGAAGCGCTGGAGCCGTTCGCGTGGGGCGCTGCTGACAGCGGGGGCCATCCTGGTGGGCATCGGGTTGATCGCCGCCTGGCTGGCCGGCACAACGCTACGCGACTCGCTGCGCATCGGAGCATATTTCGCCGGCGGGCTGTTGGTGAGCCTGCTGGCGATCGCCGCGGTCGCTTGGTTCCTGCTGCGAGGTTTGCGGCTGCTGCTGCGCGGCACGGGGCGCGCGTTGCCGGTGGTGTTGCGGCAGGGCGTCGCGAATCTCTATCGTCCGGGTAACCATGCGCAGACCGTTTTGGTCACGCTTGGCACCGGAGTGATGTTCACGCTCACGGTCTATCTGGTGCAGCACTCCATGATCTCCGAGATGATGCAGAACGCGCCGCCCGGGATGCCGAACGTCTTCCTGCTGGATATTCCCGGCGGGCAGCGGCAGGCGCTGGCGGACCTGTTGCGGGGGCAGAAAGGCATCGAAGCGCCGCCCGAAGTCGTGGCTGCGGTGCAGGTACGGCTGGTTTCGGTGAATGGCACGCCCGTCGAGAAGCTGGGCTTGCAGGAATGGGGCCGCCGCTTTCTGCGCTCGCGTTCGGTGACCACATCGCCCGCACGCCCGCGCGCCACGGAGATACTGAGCGGCGCGTGGTGGGACGAACATCCATCGGCGCCGCAAGTATGCGCCTCCGAAGAAGCCGCCCGCATCCTGCACCTGAAAGCAGGCATGATGCTCGAATGGAGCGCCTGGGGCAAAACGCTGCGGACCAAGCTCGCCTGCATACAACGCACGGATTCAGTGCGCATGAACGCGCGCTTCGAATTCATCTTCAGCCCCGGCAGCCTGGACGGGTTCCCGGCCATCTACTATGGCAGCCTCCGCGTGAAGCCGCGCGATGTGGCGGCAGTGCAGCGCGCCGTGTATGAGAAAATGCCGACCATCACCGTCATCAACATGGCCGACGTACTCGAAATCGTGCAGCAGGTGGTGGATCAGATCGCGCTGGTGGTGCGCTTCGTCTCGGCGTTTACCATCGTAGCCGGGGCGATCATTCTGGCGTCCAGCGTGGCGGGCACGCGCTTCCGCCGTATACGCGAGGTGGTTATCCTGAAGACGCTGGGCGCTACCCGCCGGCGCGTGGCCGGAATCTTCTCGATGGAGTTTCTGGTGCTGGGCGGGGCAGCGGGACTGCTCGGGAGCGCGCTGGCCACGGGCTTTGCCGCGCTGGTGGTGAAGCGTCTGCTCAAGGCGGACTTTCACTTCGACCCGGCCGCGGACCTATCCGCTATTGCGCTGACTGCGCTGGTGGCGAACGCGGCGGGATGGCTGGCCAGTTATCGCATCCTGGGGCAAAAGCCCTTGGAAGTATTGCGGGATGAGTGAAAAGGTATGAAGGAATCGGTTGGCAGGCGAAAGCGCCTGCCCCACATGCTTGTCCTGTCGCTTCCCGAACGCGTGGTGCGCTCGATGAGCGCGCTGAGCGCCGGCCTGTTGCGCGAGTTGGGCAATGTAGTGCTGCCGCGAGCGGTCCGCCGTACGCGTCTTTACCGCGAGCTGGTGGAAAACACGCTGCGCTTTCTGATCGAAAACGTGGGGCAGGTGGAAGGCGCCTATCCGCCGAAAGGCAAGCTGGCGGATAGCTTCGCCGCGCGCCGGTTTGCCGGCAGCGGCATCGAGATCCTCGGTCTGCTCACCTTTCGCGCTTCTCCTGTATGGGTGCTGGCCGCCCTGGCCGATCTTTCGGGCACCGGGCGCCGCATCGTCCGCGAGATCGCGCAGAGCCTGAAGGAAGAAGGGCTGCTGGAAAAAGGGTCCGATTACGAAACCATCGACCAGGTGCTGGATGGTCTGGAAGGCGCCGCGGGCCGCCTGGCCCAGACCGCCAATACTCCGCCTCTGGATGTGGCCAGCCTGCGCCAGGAGTGGGCGGAATTGCGCCGCGAGGCTGCCAAGATCCCCACGCCGCATTTGCCTTCCGCCGAAGCGCTTCGGCGAAGCTGGGAAGAATTGAAAGCCACGGCCGCCGCTCAGGACCGCCCGATCTTTCAGGTCTCGACGTTGATGGCGCTATCGGCGGTCAGCCGCATTCCGGAAAACCTGTGGTGGCTTTCACGCTGCGCCACAGGGGCCGCGCGGCGCACAGGGCAGATCATGGCGGAGGTGCTGCTGGAGCATTACCGCGTCACAATGGAGGAGATTCGCCGCACTGGCTACATGGCGTATTGGGTGCGTGAGTTCCGCCCGTATCTGAAAGCGGCCGCAGCGCAGTTCTCGCCGCGGCGCGTGACGTCGACGGAGCGCATCCTGGGAAAACAGTGAAGCCCCGTACATTCCAGCGGGCGACGGGCGAATTAACACCGTCTCGGTTGCCCAGGTTCCGTCAGGTAGAGTATAGTCAGTCTGACGGGTAAGCAGACCCAAGGAGGGTTAAAATGCGGAAATTAGTACTGAGTTTCACGTTCCTACTGGCGTTGGCTATGACCGCCATGGCGGCCGAGTGGAGCGGATACATCTCGGATGCCGGCTGCGCGAAGAAGCAGGGCGCCGCCAAAGTTGCCGCCGACGGCCATGCGGGCTGCGCGCAGGCCTGCATCAAGAGAGGCGACAAAGCGGTCCTGGTCACCACGGACGGCAAAGTCTTCAGCATCGCGAATCAGGACAAGGTCGTAGACCATGCCGGCCAGAAGGTCACCCTGGTAGGTGAAGTGGACGGCGACAGCATTACGGTCAGCGAAGTGAAGTAATCTGGCGGCGGGAAAGGCGGCTATTGCAGCTTGCCTCTCCCGGCCACCTCCCACACTTCTTCCACCTCTCCGTTGCGTATTCCGTAAACGCGCTCGTGCAGATTCACAGCCACGCAAATGTGGTTGGGGATGATGCGCAGGCGTTCTCCGATCTCGAACTTCCGGCCACTCTGCCGCACATCGATGTAACCGTGCTCTTCGTTCATCTTGTGGAACACGGCTTCCGGCGCTTCCAGAACATGACCGAAAGTCGAGTCGGCGGAGCCCGCCAGACGGTCGGAGGAAAACGTCTTCGATCCGCCGTCCACGATGATCTGACCGGGCCGGGCGGTGGATACGACCGACACCAGGAGCGTCGCGGCACAGTCTTCGGGCATGCACCCGCCGCTTTGGACGGTGTTCCAATCGTTGTAGACGTAGGTCCCGGGGCGGATCTCGTTGAGGCCGGGCAATTCGTGGGAGTGGAAGAGCGAAGGCGTGGAGCCGCCGCTGACGATGGGCGCGGCGATACCCGCGCGCCGAAAACCGTCCAAGATTGACTCGATCAGGCGGCCCAGGGCGGCCATCGCTTCCTTGCCCGGCGGGCCGTTGTCCTTGATGTGGCCCGGATAGAACGCGATGCCCTCCAGCGATAGGCCCGCGAGCCTTTGGATGCCGCGCGCCAGGTCGAGCAGTTCGGGGCCCGGCGAAACGCCCACGCGCCCCAGGCCCACATCGGTTTCCGCAAGCACCCCGATATTCGCGCCCGCTGCTACGGCCGCCGCGGAAAGCTGCTGCGCGGCGCACAGGCTGTCGAGCGACACCGTGACACGCGTCCGCCGAGCAACCGCCATCAGCCGGTCGAGTTTCGCATGGCCAATCACGGGGAAGGCGACTAGCAGGTCGCGAGGTGCGGCGTCCAGCATCACCTCCGCCTCGCCCACTTTAGCCACGGTCAGGCCCGCCGCACCCAGTTCCAGTTGACGCCGGCCGATCCTCGGCGATTTGTGGGTCTTGGTGTGTGGGCGCAACCGCAGTCCGTGGGCCTGCGTGTAATCCGCCACGCGCTGGAGGTTGCGCTCCATCGTGTCCAGATCCACCAGAAGTGCGGGCGTGTCGATTTCAGGGACGTGCATCAGCGCTCTTCGTGGAAACGCATCACGATTTTGTCGCCGGTCATGTCGTAGCGCAGCTCGAGCTGCTTGACCTTCTGCTTTTCCATGGGGAAGTAGAGGAGCCCGGAAACAGGTTTATCGGTTTTCGTTTCGGGCAGCACCTTCTCTTTGAGCACTTTCAGCAGCGGATTCTCCTTCTCGCTGGCGCCGGAATGCGCTTTGGCTTGTGTGGCTTCGGGATCGCCCGCGCTGCCCACTCCATCGCCGCCCACCCTGCGCGGACGATCGCCCGAGCCGGGAAGCCCGCCCCAGATCGGACCGTCGTTGTCATGCAGCGGGGTGGCGCCAGATCCGCCGCCGGTCTGCCGGATGACCAGCGAGCCGCGCCCGGCGATCTGGCTGGGCGCGAAGGGCGTGCTCTTCTCTCCGTCTTTGTCGGTCTTCAGCACGAAATCGTCGCGGTTGATCTCCACCACTTTACCGAAGCGCGGAGTGACTT
>JBEKUO010000010.1:0-30740 GCA_049514955.1 Bryobacteraceae bacterium
ATTGGCCAGTCAGGACACATGGGTCATAAGTCTGGTTCGCGCTGTTGTAACAAACCACGCTTCCGGTTGGCGGCGCGCCGGGCGTCGCCGGTTCGACGCTTACCGACCCGACCGACACGCTAGGGCCTCCGTAGGCTGAACCGTCGTTTGTGTTCGTTGGAGCGGTGGTTTGAGCGCCAAGTGCGCCCAGGAGCAAGCTGTAGAGGAACACTACAGCCGCCGGGGGGGGGGCAGACGGTCATCCTACGCATTACTACCTCCGAGGCGAATATTGGTGAAATGAGTGTACCCCAGATTCCAAGCCGTGTCAAGAAAAAACAGAAATTAGCGAGAGAAACGGAGCGGCCTATCAGATAATTCAGACGCGAAAAAGAATAAATGAAATATTTGATCCGGAAGCCTCCGCAATGGTCGTGCATTTGCGCATGACCTTCCCCTCCTGTTATGCACGTTGGGCATTGCGGTCACGTATTGGAAGACCACTCGCATAAATGGTGTACTTATCTCAACTAGATCACAAGTCACTCGAGCAGTCTCTGCGCGGACGGCCTCAGTCCAAATCCATAGATCCATCCAGAGGGTTCATGTGTGGGGTTTTAAGCGTCACGCGCGCGGCTGCGGCACTTCCTGATCCTTGTACTGCAACTGATACAGCTTCCAGTAAATGCCGCGTAGCGCCAGTAGCTGCTGGTGCGTTCCGGACTCGCGCAGGCGGCCTTTGTGCATCACCAGAATGCGGTCGGCGCGCTGAATGGTGGAGAGCCGGTGCGCGATGACGATCGACGTGCGCCCTTCCACCATGCGGCTCAACGCCTCGCGCACGCGGAACTCAGTCTCGGTATCCACGCTCGAAGTGGCTTCGTCCAGGATCAGAAAGCGCGGATTGTGGGCCAGCGCGCGGGCGAAGCTGATGAGCTGCTTCTGGCCGGTGGAGAGGCCGCTGCCGCGCTCGCGTATGGAGTGCTCGAATCCGTCGGGCAGCGACTGAATGAAGTCCAGCAGATTGACCTGCCCGGCGGCTTCCTCGACGGTCGCGCGGTCGATGCCATGCGTGCCGAGCCGAATGTTGTCCTCCAGGGTGCCGGTGAACAGGTAAGGGTCCTGCAAGACGACGCCGAACTGGCGGCGTAGGTCCTGCGGATCGAGCTGGCGCACATCCCTGCCGCCAACGCGGATGACGCCCTTCTGCACGTCATAGAACCGGAGCAAGAGGCTCATGAGGGTGGTCTTTCCCGCGCCTGTGTGGCCGACCACGGCAATGGTTTCGCCGGGCTCGATGGAGAAGCTCACGTCGCGCAGCACCCAGTCCTCGCCCTTATAGGCGAACCACACGCCATCGAACTGGATGTGCGCGGAGGCCGGAGCCGGCTGCGGGCGCGCTGGCGGCAGGATTTCGGCGGGAGTGTCCAGCAGCTTGAAAATGCGTTCGGCGGATGCCATGGCGCCTTGCAGGATGTTGTACTTCTCGCTGAGATCCTGTATCGGGCGGAAGAAGCGCAGCCCGTATTGCAGGAACGCGACCACCACGCCCAGCGTCAGGGCGCCCCGCTCGACGCGGTAGCCGCCATAGGTCAGGATGCCGGCCAGCGCGAGCATCGACAGGAACTCCACCACGGGGTAAAACCAACCGTAAGCGGTGATGGCATCTTTGTACGCATCCATGTGCTCGCGGTTGACGCCGTCGAACTCTTGGCGGCTTTTCGCCTCGCGGTTGAAAAGCTGCAACACCGCGATGCCGGTCACATGCTCCTGCAGGTACGCGTTGATCTTGGCGATGGCGATGCGGATGCGGCGGTAGCTTTGTGTGACGCTGCGCCGGAAGACCGCCGTGACCAGAATCACGAGCGGCATCACCGCTAGCATCAGGCCGGTGAGCCCGGGGCTGAGCCGGAACATGATGGCCACGATGAAACCCAGCACCAGCACGTCGCCGAGGATGGTGACCAACCCCGAAGCGAAGAGATCGTTCAGTACATCCACGTCGGTGGTGACGCGCGTGACGAGCCGGCCGACAGGATTGCGATCGAAGAAGGCGACGTCCAACTGCTGCAGGTGGGCCATGAGCTGCTTGCGCAAATCGAACATGGCGAGTTGGCCGGTGTACTGCATCAGGTAGACTTGGAAGAATTCGAAAACGAAAGTGCCCAGCAGGACGGCGAGATACAGCATACCGACCGCCGCCAGGCCATTCCAGGGGCCTGGGGGCAGATAGGGGTCGATGAACGTGGGAATGCGGGTCGGACTGGGCGCGAGATAGCGGTCTACCGCAATCTTGGTCAACAGGGGACCAGCCACTTGCAGCACCGACTGAAACAGCAGGAAGACCAACGACAGCGCCACGTAGCTGCGGTAAGGGCGCATGTACGCCAGCAGCCTGCGCATCAGCCGGGAGTCGTATGCCTTGCCGAGTACCTCTTCTTCCACTTTTTCCAGTTTACCGTGGGCGGAGCGGTCCCCCCTGGACCGCGGCCGACGCCTCGTCGGATTCTTAGGTAAACTCCAAGAAGTGTCGCGCAGCAAGCATACCGATCCACGATCCATTCGAGCCGCGCGTCGCGTGCTTGCGCCACTCGAAGAACGTGGCGCAGGTGACGTCAGCCGTCGCCGCCAGCTTGGAAAGATGCTCAAGGAGGCAGTCGCCGCCGGGGAGCCGGCCGCGCGGTCGAACGAGGCATTTCCCGCCAGGCCGCGAGTCATCGTGCAGCCGCCCCGGGCCGGTTTCCATCACCCAGCCGGCAAGCACGAGATTCTGGAGATGCTTCGCGCGATCGGTCCTCTCGCGATTTACGGATTGCGTTCGATCGAACTGGTGCGTGCTCCCACCAGCCGCGCTGCTACAGTGGCTTTCGGAAGGTATCGCGCTCCGGGGAGAATCGTGCTTTACGAGCAGCCACTGCCGCCCTGGCGCCTGCCGGGGTTGATCGCGCCGGCGACGCGCCGGAGCCTCGAAAGAACGGGAGCGTTGTTGACCATGTTGCCGGACGCCGGCGCAACGATAGTGGATTGGCCAGAAGAAACGCTGCGCCGGTTCATGCTGGAGGAAGTGCTGTTGCATGAAATCGGCCATCATGTATTGCAGCAACATACGGGCAAGCGTCCGGTCCGGATCGCTCGGACGCGCGACCATGAGGCGTTTGCGGCCAGGTTCGCGGAAAAGCAACGCGACAGATTGGCGAAATGCAGGCGGGATCGATGAACTCAAACGTTACGCTGGTGGGCGATTCGATTGAGAATCCAGCGAACGCCGTCATCATGGTCCATGCCGCGGCAATGTTCGGCGCTGCGTGCCGTTTTCGAGATACTAAAGGCTTGGCGGACGCGGAGGCGTTTGCCGGTTCAGGGTTAGCGACGATCACGAGCGCCGAGGTTCAAGCGCTCCACTCGCGCATTATTGCGTGCGACAACCTGCCAGGCGCCAAGGAGGTTTACGGGTTCAATCCCGGACGGGATTTCGCGTTGCTGGTGGGCAACGAACGGCGGGGCCTTTCACACGAATTCACAACGCTCGCGACAGACCGCGTACAGATTCCGATGCACTCCCGCCGCATCAACTGTCTGAATGTATCGGCGGCGTCGGCGGTCGCCTTGTACTATCTTTGCGGCTCGCGCACCGGGCCGATGGCAATCCGAAACGATCCAGGGAGCCGCCGTCCCGACATTCTCTTGTGTGAGCCCTCCGACCATTTTGAACTGGGCAGCACTATCCGCTCGGCGGCGGGGTTGGGCTGGAAAAGGGCATTCATTGAGGATCGCCACCAGGTGTGGTTTGGCTGCGGACGCGCGGTTCGCTCCGAAGGCCGCGCGGCTGCCCGGCGCGGCAAGAACGAAATCCTGCTGATTCCGTGTCCGCCGCAAGCAACCTATGCCTACCCTCGCGTGACCGTGATCACGCGGCAGAAAATCGGTGTGCCGCTCGATCGGATCAATCTCGCGGGAGGGCCAGGCCAACTTGTCGTGATTCCCGACGAGAGCCGAGGCGACTTCGCTTTGGCCGGCGCAGCACGGCTGGGCCGCAAGGTCGAAGTTGCACATTTGCAGCTTCCGGCCGCCGAATATACCTATCACTATCGCCTGATGGCCACGGTGGCCCTCGCGGAAGCCTCCCGGCAAGTGGGCCGCCGGCCCGCCGTTAAGGCGCCGCCCGCGATGAGGCCGCCAATATACGATGACGCTCTCAAACAACTGGCAAAAGTAGCCGGCGAAACAGTTCCCTTGGAAGACCTGCTGAACTATTGATGGACGCAGCAGCCGAGACTGCACCCATTGAGCCGTGCGCCTTACGGTATAATCCCCGCATGAAACGATTTGCAGGGATGCTGTTTTTCTTCACCGCCGCAGCTTTCGCAGAAACCTGGAACGGCACGCTCGTCGACGTGATGTGCAAGAACCAGGATCTGGCCAGCCACACTACCAAGTGCGCGATCGGCTGCTCCAAAAGCGGCTACGGCCTGGTGCTGGCCGACGGCAAGTTCGTGAAGTTCGACGAAGCCGGCAACGCCAAGGCTTTGGCCGCTCTCAAGGCCACGAGCAAGGAAAAGGACCTGAAAGCCAAGGTCACCGGCACGCTGGATGGCGAGACCGTTCAAGTTGAATCGGTGACGCTCGAATAGCGCTTGCGGATCTCGACCCAGGCGGGAAACACCTCTGGGTTCTCCAGCCAGACGAGCATCCACTGCACCATCTCGTCCTTCTGTGCGCGCTTCTCGGCTGAAGTCTTAGAACCGCGCGCGATGAAGCGGGCGCGGTCTTTGGCGGCGATCACCTGGCGCCGGCAATAGCGCGCGCGCTGCCGGTCGCCCACGCGCATGGCCTCCGTGTAGACTGCCAGCATCTCGCGCAGCGTGCCCTCCAGATCCGCGAACGACTTTTGGTGGATGCCGGCGTAAGGCTGCGCGAAAGGCAGGCCGGTATCGCGCAGCAGTTCCCGCAGGTAGCTTTCCGAGACGGGCGCCAATTCGCGTAACAATTCGCGCCACTCGGCTTCGCCTATCGCCGCGACCGGCCGCGCTGCCAGATACTCCCGCAGGGCCTGTTTCCGGGATTTAGGCGGCATTCGGCAATGCGCCGCCAGGCATCAGAGCGCGCAGATAACGCGGAAACCGGCCCAGCAGGCCCCCGTAAAGCACATGGCCCGCCAACATCGGCCCGTTATGGGTGTAAAGTGATATGAGCGGGTTGATATCCCGCCAAAGCAAAGCGAAAGCCAGATAATACCAGCCGAGGCCGACCAGCACTCCGATCAGCGTCACCCGGAGACCGGCGCCGCGGATGGGAACGGCGAGACCGAATAAAGCGCCGATGATCCCGTAGAGGACCAGATAGAGCGCCAGCCCGGCCAGCGTCCGGGAAGTAAATCCGGGGCTCAGGGCCGCTTCGCCATAGAAGGTAGTGGCCATTATATTGGCCGTGGTCCAGATGGAACGGCGATACCAGGCCGAAGCGAGCGCAAGCCATCCGAGCAGAGTCAAAGCGGCGACGATCCCGGCTTCGAGGCCGGCGAGCAGGCAATACGCCTGCCGTCCGTTGTGCCTGTTCTCACCATCGGCCATGAAATCAGCCTATACTGTCCTATTGGCAAAGGCAAAACGTTAGCGAAATGAAACGTCGCGTAGTGATTACTGGGATTGGGGCCGTGAGCCCCAATGGAATCGGGAAAGAGGCGTTCTGGGAGGCGAGCCGGAACGGCATCAGCGGTGTGCGCCGCATCACGCGCTTCGACCCTTGCGGATACGCCGTGCAGGTGGCCGGCGAAGTCGTGGGGTTCGACGAACTCCAATACGTCGAGCCCAAGGACCGGCAGCATGTCTCGCGGGTGGTGCCTCTGGGCGCCGCGGCTGTACGGGAAGCCATGGAGGACGCCGGCATCGACGCTGGAGCGATGACGCGCGACGAACTCCGGCAGATCGGCGTGATCGTCGGATCCGGCGGCGCCAGCCAGGAGTTCACCGAGGAGCAGTACCGCCTTTATTATTCCGGCAAACAGAAGCTGTGCAGCGTATACACGATTCCGACCTCTACGCCCGGCACGCTGGCCAGCGAGATTTCCATGCGGTTCGGCTTCCGCGGCATGAGCCATCTGGTCTCGACCGGCTGTACGTCTTCCACGGACGCCATCGGCTACGCCTATCGCAACATACAGGCAGGCGTGCTGGACGCGATGGTGGCGGGCGGCGTGGATGCGCCCATCGCCCCGCTGATCCTGCGCGGCTTCATGATGATGCGCATCATGAGCACGGGCTGGAACTCCCAGCCGGAAAGGGCTTCACGGCCGTTTTCGCGCGACCGGGGCGGGTTCGTCATCGCGGAAGGCGCCTGGTTCTTCGTCATGGAGGAGTTGGAGCGGGCGCGCGCGCGCGGTGCCCATATTTACGGCGAAGTGGCCGGATACGGGTCCACCTGCGAAGCCTTTCACCGCGTGCGCCTGGAGGAGTGCGGCGAAGAGCCGGCGCGCACCATGCAGATAGCGATCGAAGAGGGCGGCATCGCGCCCCACGACGTACAGTATGTCAGCTATCACGGCACGGGCACGGAATTGAACGACCGCATTGAGACGCGCGCCACGAAGCTGGCTTTCGACGGCCACGCCTACAAGCTGGCGGGGTCCGCTCTGAAAAGCCTGATCGGGCATCCGCAGGGGGCCTGCGGCGCGGCGGGTATCGCCGCAACGCTGCTGGCCATGAGGGATGGCGTAGTGCATCCCACCATTAATGTCGAAGAGCAGGACCCGGAGTGTGACCTGGATTACATACCGGACGTCGGCCGGCGCATGGACATCGAACATGCGGTAGCCAATTGCATTGCGTTTGGGAGCAAGAATTCGGCGCTGTTACTCAGGCGGATCTAGCAGATCCGTGGCGCACGCTTCCGCGTGCCGCTGCCGGCTTCAGCCGGCGGTCCCCGGCGAGTTGAAGCTTTGCTCGCCATTCGCGCAAATGGGACTGCGGTCACGGCGTAGTCCAGAACCCGTACCAGGCGTACTGCGCGCCCGGCAGGTCTCCGAACGTGCGCCAAGGCATTGCGAGTCGCAGGATCCAGCGCCGCCCACCACAAACAGTACCAAGCGTTTCGCCCAGCTAGTTGGCTTGACAACGCGCACGGTGCGTTGTACGTTCCATTAATGCGCTCGGAAGTCAACGGCCTGCTGGGTGTAATTTGTCCGCTGGCGGCGCTGAGCGCTCCGGCCTCGGCGACGGTTGCGATTACGTCCATCCATGCGACGCCCGCAGCGCCGCAAGCAATCGGCACGGTTGTCACTTGGACAGTGACCGCTACGGACAGCAATCCCGGACCGCTCACATTTCAATTCAACGTAGCTCCTCCTAATTCCTCGAAATTTGCCCTGGTAAGGGACTTCAACGCAGGCACGCTCAGTGGCGGCATCTGGACCTCCCAGCCATTCGTCTGGTCCCCGACTGGAATCGAAGGCGCCTATCAAATTCAGGTGGTCGTCAAGGATTTCGGCGCCGGCCAAACCGCCACGAAATCGGGCGCGTACCTGGTCACTCCGTTGGTGAGCGGCAGCACGCCGGTAGTTGTACCGACCGCCAACCCGCTGGTGGCTTTGTTCAGCGCGCCTTCCTGCGCGACAGGCAGTTCCATGCGCGTCGCCTTCAAACTGCCGCAGGCTCAGAAGCCGGTAACGACCAACTGGCTAAGCTGCCATCCTCCCAAGAGCATGACATTTGAAATCGCCGGCATGTACCCGAGCGCTGAATACCAGATGTACTCGCAGACCCGTACGGGCAGTAACATCACGAACGGGGCGGCCCTCACATTCACGACCGGTGCTCTGCCCAGCGATATTACGTTTCCCTCCTTCACAGTGAACGTCAAGGCCGGCTCGCAGACGGACAAAAGCGCCGCCGTGATTCTCATCAATACGATCGAGTCTGGAGCATTTATCCCCAACCTTGCCTCGGCCACCGACTTATCCGGCAAGATCATCTGGTACTACTATCAGCCCGCATCGAGCACACACTACAACTTGCTTACCCGCCCTCTTCCGAACGGCACGATGCTCACGATTCAGGACGGCCCGGCCTGGAATCCGGCCACGCAGGGACAGCAGCTCTTGCGGCAGATCGACTTCGCGGGCAACATCGTAAAGGAAACCAATACGGGCGTGATCCAACAGCAACTGCTGGCCCTGGGAGCCGCGGATGCAGGTCCGTGCAACGTTTTCAACCCGGTGCAGGTTGGCTCGGCCTGTCTGGGCGCGTTTCACCACGATGCCATCCAAACTTTGCCCAATGGCTGCACCGCCGTCCTGGCCAACATTGAAGAAATCTTCCCGCCAGGAACCCAGGGCGACACCTCCGGCCTTCCGGTGGATATCGTCGGAGACATGATCATTGTCCTGAATGCCGACTGGCAGGTGGTGTGGTATTTTGACGCCTTTCAGCACGACAGCGGTCCTCCTCAGTTGGACATCAATCGGCCGGCCGTATTGGGGGAAACCTGCACGGTTGGGGATCCCGGCTGTCCGCCGATGCTGCTGCTTGGTCCCGGCATATCGACGTACGCCAAGGACTGGCTGCATGGCAACAGTCTCTATTACTGGCCGAATGACACTTTCGGCGGCGGCTCGGGAGACATCGTTTGGTCCTCCAGGCACCAGGACTGGGTCATGAAGGTCGACTATAACAACGGCGTCCAGAGCGGCGGGTTGGGTACGGGAAACATTTTGTGGCGCATGGGTCCGGACGGCGACTTCTATTTCAATAACGTTTTTGACGATTCCTGGTGCTGGTTCTCGCACCAGCACGAAGTGGGCATCGAAAACAACGGGGCCGGGCCCCTGACGCTTTTCGATAACGGCAACACACGGGTGCAGCCGCCGCCGCGGGGAGTGGGCAGCGGCAACAGCCGTTGCATGGAGTTGACCTTCGATGAGACGAACTTGACGGTTACGCCGTCGAGCCCCGCCATCGATGTGGGCGTCTTCTCCTCGGCGATGGGAAGCGCCCAATTGCTGTCCGATAACAATATGTACTGCTTCGCCGCCATCGTATTCGTCAACGCGAGTCACGCGAACAGCTACAGCATCGAATTTGCAGGCGCCACCCAGGTGTTGAACATCGAGGGTCCGCAAGGCTACCGCGGTTGGCAGATGCCGAGTCTGTACGACCCTCCTACCACGTAGGAGCGCGTGGCGCACGCTTCAGCGTGTTGGAGCGAGCTTCAGCTCGCTCTGCCGAACCGTGGGCTGAAGCCCACGGCAGCGAAGTGGGACAGACGCTTTCGTCTGTCAACTCGACGGTACCCCAAGCCCGCTGCACGGTAGCGGGTCGGAGCATCCCTACAGCGGCACTGACCTACCGCGCGCCCCGCCATCGGTTATACTGGCCTTGAAACACCAGCAAAACGAACGGCTTCGGCCCCGGGGAACTTTTCCCGCGGGGGAGTCGTAGTTCTAGAGGAGTGTTTCCGACCGTTATGACCGCTCCCATCGCAAGTATCCATGCCGATCAGATTAAATCGCTCCTGGCTGAAAGGGGCTATCAGGTCTCCGAGCCCACACCGGGCGTCCTGCGTATTCAGGAAGTCCAAAGCGGTGTGGCTGTCCAGGCCGTGCTCGAAGGCGATATTCTCTTTCTGTCGCTGAACTGTACGGCCGTGTCGCGAGACGCCATCACTTCTCAGATCATGCGCACCATGCTCGACGCGCATAACGGCATCTCCACTTCGTACTTCCAGATCTACGATGCGGGCGCCGGCAAAGTCGCCGTCACGCTCAACAACTTCTGCAGACTCGAGGATCTGGGCCATGAGGATCAGGACGATATTCTCTCCTGCATAAATTTCCTGCTCGCGGACGTCATGACTGCGCGCCAGCTTCTAAGCGGTCTGTCGGCGTAAACGGAGGTAAATCAGATATGCCATTTTTGAAGGACATTTTCAATCGCGCCGGCCGCGTTGCCCGCGGTCAGGCTAATCAAGGCATGGACGCCGTCGAGGACGCCACGTTCGATGCCACCGTCCGGCAGACCGTCGCGGACATGAAGACCGAGCTAAACAAGGCCGTCAACGCGTCCGCTGTGGCGATGAGCAACTACAACCGGCTGGACGCCGAGTTTCAGAAGTACGTGCAGCAGTCGAAGGAGTGGAAAGACCGCGCGGGCGTGGCCTTGGATGCCGGCAACGAAGACCTGGCGCGCAAAGCTCTCGCTCGGAAAGCGGAAAGCGACAAACAGGTCGCCTCCATGCAGGCCTCCGTCGATCAGTCGCGGCAGACTAGCGAGACGCTGAAGCAGCAGGTGCTCGAACTGAAGCACAAGATAGACGAGGCCGAGCGTACCGCGACCACGCTGGTGGCGCGCAAGAACGCCGCGCAGGCGCAGCGCAAGGTGGCCGAGGCCCTGGCGGGCGTGGGCAGCGCGGACAATGCTTTCGCCGCACTCAACCGGTTTGAAGAGACGGTCTCGAAGGAAGAGGCCACCGCGCAGGCGTTCAATGAACTGGCTACGGCCGGCAAGGACGACGATCTGGAAAAGCAATTTGCAGCCATCAGCGGCCATAGCGTGGATGACGATCTGGCCGCGCTCAAGCGCGAGCGGCAGCAGTTGAAGGCGCCCAGTATCCCGACTGCCTTGCCGGCGCCCGCCGACAAAACCATCGGGCAAGCGGGGAAGCCATAAGCTGCGCACCACGCGAGGCGCCATATGGGCCCCATCACCTTATTGCTCGTTGTCATTCTGGGAGTTCTCCTTCTCATGGTGTTGAAAAAGCTCTTCGAGAAGCCGGCGTCCACGGATCCGCGGGGCTCCGCGCCGGCCGCCCCTAAACCGGATCTAGCCAGCCTGACGGTGGCGGACGCGCGCAAAGGCGATGTGGTCTCGATCTCCGGCGCCGGCGACAATCTTAACGATCTCGATTTCACCATAGACCGCCGCAGCCGCTGCGAAGCCGGCGAAAAACAATGGACCGAGGTGAGCGGCTTACATCGGGAACGCCGCATCGTGCTGGAGGTGCGCAACGACGACGAACTCGAAGTGCGCGGCTTCCTGCAAGGCTTAAAGCTCTCGCTCGAAGACCTGGGCCTCTCTGAGGACGACCTCGCGCAGATCGACGAGCGCCAGAACACCGCCGACAATTTCGAGTACGACGGCAAGACCTGGTATTACCAGCGAAGCAAGGAGATGGGCGTTTTCCCGGACGGCGCGCAGCAGGGCACGGGCTACTACGGTTGGGAATTCATCGAAGATGGCGGTGCGCGTTACCTTTCCATTCGCAAGCGCGAGGGTGAACCGTTCAGCGCCGGAGTGGCTGTCAAATTGAATCCGGCGGATATCACTGTTTTCCGTCCCGCCTAAGGAGTTCAGCATGAGCCGACGTGGGCTCGGATTTTTAGCCGTCTTTCTCAGCTTGATGATCGTGGTTGTCCTGCTCGCCGGGTTCGACAACCTGCCGCGCCAGGTGCGCGCGGATATCGCCGCCGAAGAGCAACAACTCCCGCAAACCCAAAAGCAGTTCCAGAGCGCTCAGGACGAGGTCACGCAAGATCTCGCGAGCGACCCCGATTTGTTCCGGGCGCATGACATGAACACGGTCTTCCCGGACCGCTTCCGTATCGCGTCCAAGGAGTTGGAGGGCGCGCAACGGGACGCGGCCGCGCTCGACAAGCTTCTGAAAGCCAACCGCCGCCAGGATCGCGAGCAGGCGGAAAAGCTGCTCAAAGAGGAGCGGGCGCTGCGGGCCGCCTCTCTAAACGAGGCTTCCGCCATCCAGAAGGACGCGCAGCACTGGATCGACCTCAAGCGCAATCTGCCCACCGAGCTCAAGCAGATGGTGAGCGATCATGAGGCGCTGCAGCATGTGGATTTCGCTCCCATCGACGCAGTGGTTGTGCGCGCCGAAGCCGACTGGCCGGACAAGAAAGCCGATCTGGACACACGCCTCGCGGCGCTACGCGCCATTCCCGCCGACGCGGAGAAAGCCTGGCAATCGAGCGACGCCATGCGGCGACAGGCCGAATCCGGGAATCTCGAAGGACTGGATTACGCCGGGCTGCTGACCGCCGCGGAAACGATCCACAACGACCAAGCTTCGTTGCCGGCCCGAACCGAGGAGATCAAGTCTCTCTCGGGCCAACTGTACACTTCGTGGGACAAGATCCTGGTGGACCTGCGAGACCGGCGCAGCGGCGGGACACGCGATTACGAAGAGCAAATCCGTACCGTCAAAACGCAGTTACTGGATGCCGCCGGTACGAAGGGCGCGACCAATTCCGCGGACGACTGGGTCGAAATCCCCAAGTCCACCTACCAAGCCAATGAAGCGAACATCGGCATGGCCGTCGCGCACAAGGCGGCGGGGAAGTACGACACCGAAGCGGACAACGTGCCGGAGCCAGCGGGATTCGCCTACATGGCGCCGGTGGGGCAGCGCAACCAATACGGATACTGGGACCACAGCAATGGCGGGAATTTCTGGATCTGGTACGGGCAGTATGCGCTGTTGCGCGATCTGCTGTGGGGGCGCAGCTACCAGCCGATTCCGTCGTATGAATGGGAGTCTTATCGCACCGCGCGGTCGAGCGGCCATACCTACTACGGTCGCGACGAATCCGCCAGCGCGCCCAAATACGGCACGCACGGCACGTTCACGCAGCAGCACTATTCCGAAAGCCGCTACGTGCGCAGCTCGGGCGGGTACAGCAACTCTAAGTACGCCACCGGTGGCTTGAAGCGCGGAGACAGTACCGCCGGGCACACCTTCGGCAGCGGATCGAAGACGCCCAGTTCCGGGTACCACCCTAGTCGCTCACCTGGATCCCGGCCCAGCTTCCGGCCACCATCGGGCGGACGCAGCTTCGGCCGCCACCGGTAACAGGGGTACGCCGACCGGCCTGTTTGCGAGTGTCCGGAGGCGGGTTAGCAACCCGCCGCAGGTTGCTAACTAACCTGCCCCACTTGGCCAACCCGGATCCAACTTGGCGCAGTCATTTCATGCTCACTGGATAGTTCCGCCGCGCCCGCTTACGCCGACTCTGCCGGATACCGAAAGACTTGCGGGGTGCGGCAGGGTAACGGCAACCGTGGCTGGTTGCGAAACATTGGATGCCAGATCGAAGGCTTTGACTTGATAGGTGTAGGAGGCGTTTACAGCGAGGCCGGAATCCTGAAAAGACGGCGAGAAGACGCTCGCAACCTGGACCCCGCCGCGCCACACTTGATAGCCCGCCACGCCCACGTTGTCTGTCGACGGGTTCCAATACAGACCGACGCTCGAGGCGAACGCCGTCGCACGCAGAGCGCCAGGCTGGGATGGTGCAGTCATATCCCCCGGCGCGATCAGATTGTGCCAGGCCAGTGCAGTCGAGGTGTATGAGGCCTGCGCTATCTCGGCGGCCGCCGCTGCTTGCACATCTGAAAATACCGTGGAAGGAGGCAGGGTCCCGCAAGGTGGCGTACCGCTCCCGCAGTCGTTTTGAATAGCATTTGCCGAACTCCACGTGAGGTAAGCCGAGAGGTTCTGGGTGTTGAAGGGCGCCACCCAGTACATGCCCTGGTAGTTCGCCAGGTCGTACACAATCTGCAAAAAACTCTGATCCAGGGTTGCCCAAAACGAATACGCCTCCCGCGCTTCCTCGATATCTCCCCCATCCGGCAAGATGAACCATTCGCTATCCCGCACCTTACGCAACCAATTCTGAGACATGGTCATGTGCATGCCGGCCGCGTTTGCCGTGTTGACGACAGCCAGGGCATTCTGCCAGAAGTTCGTAAGACCGGATCCGAACGTCGAGCACGCTACTCCTGGGTAACAATCGATAGCGTTCTCGATGATCGGAAACAGGTGCATATCCAAGAAATCAAGCGGCGCGCTGATACACGGCTGGGTACCCGGCTGTGGAACGCTGCAACCCGTCTGGGTGAAACTGTTTGCGAATGCTTGATATACCGGCATCCAGGAACCAAACCCGGCCCCGATTTTCATTCCTGAAACACCCGCACCGCGCGCCGCGGCGATACTGCCATTCAGCATTGAGGTGGATCCCGCGACCTGGCCGGCGCTGGACTGTCCGGATTGGCTCGCCTCGGTATCCGGCTCCTCCTGCAAGACGAAGTAGTCCGGCTGCATGGTCGCGGCAACCACGGCCACGGTAGCTGCGCGCGCCGCCTTGTATTGCTCCCAAGTCAAGCTGGGGTAGAATGTGGCCGACAGGTAATTACCCCACGCGGAGGACTGTAGTCCGCTCGGCATCATTGACTGACTCTCTACGATCACCTTCATGCCCTGTGCACGGATCGCCGCGGCTACATTGGCGTAAAAAGCCTGGAAGTTGGCCTGACAGGTGCTCGGAATGCACAGGCCTGTATTGACGTTACTCAAGAACGGCGAGTAAAGCATCGGGAAGGATACTTCAACCGATACCGCCTTGAGCCCCACAGCCTTCATCATGAGCAGTTGCGTCTGTATCGGCGTCATACTGGAGGGGACTAGCAAGTTCGGGCCATTGTTGCTATTGGCATCGGTCAACTGGCCCGCGTAAATCACGGGATACGTCGACCCGCTCCAAACGGCGTTGATGCCGGCGCTGAAATCGGCCAGATCTCCATTCAGTTCGGTATAGAGGTCGGTGTATGCGCTGGGCACTGTCTGGCCCTTGCAAACCCCAGTTCCGCTGAACAAGATGGCTATCAGCCAAAGGAGGATGCTCCGTCTCATATCTTCACCAGCTCGATGGTCGCGTTCAAGAAAGTGATGCTTGTAGTGGCTGCAGCCCCATAGCCGCTGAGTTGCAACACTTCGTTGCTGGTTGTCGCCAACCCACTGGTGCCTGTCGGGGCAGGCGCATTTGGCACCGTCGTGGATATTCCTGTAGCGCCCCCGTTCCACAGGAAGCCGGTAGCCTGAGCGGCGGAAGTAGACCTGAACGTTACTTCGTACTCCAGGGTAAATGGAACTGTCGAGCCGGACGTTGCCGAGGTCATGGCCTGCGTGAGGATCGCGGTATCGGCACTTGTACCGGTTGCCCCGAAACGGACTAATAAATTAGTCGCATTTGCCGCGCTGGAGGTGCAGGTCCCCCACGCCTTAATCCTGTAAGTTGTTCCGGCCGAGACGGTGTTGGCTGGGATTGTATACGATATGACCGACACCTCGGTCGAGCTGTTGATCATCGTCGAATTAGAGGTGAGTGCGGCCACGCCTCCCACTGGGCCGCCACCGCCTGGGGCAGGCAGGTCCTTTCCCGCCGCGATAGACGGCGCTCCGGTTCCCGTTGTGTTCTTTAGGATGCCGGTCGCCAATCCGGCGAGTGAAGTGCCGTTGAGCTGAGTTGCGTTGACAGTCCCGGACGCCGTCACGTCCCCGCTGGCGTCCACATTGAACACCGCTGTGCCGCTGTTGTTCTGGACGGACAGGACAGGCGTAGTGGACTGCCCGGCGCCGGCGTGGAATATGCCTGTGGTTACACCAGTGGTCGCCGTGCCATTGTACACCATGAGTGTATTGCCCGACGCCACAAGCGGACAGGAAAGCCCAATGCACGTCGCTCCATTCAGGTATGCCGCCCAGTTGTTAGTGGCTCCGCTCGGCTGGTCCGCTTCAAACCCATACGCCGTCGATACGGTTGCACCGGCGGCGCTTACCGCCGAACTCTCAACCCACAAGCCCTTGGGGGTCTGACACGTAAGACTGGAGCCGGAGCACGTCGGCGGGCCGCTTACCACCAAAGTGGTCGGCGCAGCGATGGTCTGTGTAGCGGCAACCGTATAAGTCGGGGCGCTCAATACCAGCCCGCTCGCTTTGAACGAAGAGCTGCCGCCGGCAAACTGTACTGTGCGGTTGAGGTTCAGGTTAATATCGACGAGCGGGGTGTTAGCCAGGGTGGTATGTGCCGGTCCTGTCAGTAAGAATAACGTAGGAGACCCCGATGTGGCAGCGGTTGGCAACCATGAGAGATTCCAGTTGGATGATAAGCCGAACGGAGACGGGAACTGCGCCGGCGCGAGCGTACCGGAAATACCGTCCAGACTAGACCACCCCAGGTTTCCCGTGCCGTCCGATGTGGTCGCTTGGCCCGCGCTACCCGCTGTGGCCCAAAGATTGACCGTGCCCGTGTATCCGGAAGTTGGGTTGCACAGGGCCAGCGTGTGAACGTTATTGGCGTCGCCAAAATACCAACAACCCGGACTAGACGACGCGGCGCCAAAAGACGCGCCTCCAGCGATCGGCATCATATTGCCATAGGCATCCGTCTGAATCGCGGACGCGGGTAGATTGGCCGCCGGCAGCAACGCATTGGAGTCAAGCGGCGCGTAGCCGTTGGGCGCGTTCTTGTTCGCCGTATTCTCGGGTGTAAAGCCGAGCGTTGCCGTCAGGTCCGAAGATGCGGCCACGCTGGGTACGCCGGTTCCGCTGGTAATCTTCAACAGGCCGGTGCCAAGTCCCGCCAGAGACACGCCGCCGAGTTGGTTCGCATTGATCAGACCGGCGGCGGCATAGCCCAGACTCCCGCTGATAAGAAGCGTATTGCTATTTGTTCCGGAGCCGACACCGCCGAACTGTACGCTGCCCACCGCGCCCCCGGTGTTTCCGCACAAGAACCCATGTGTCGCCACGTTGTAGTTCAAATGGTTTCCGCCACTGTCCGGACATGACGGAAGCGTCGTCCAAGCTCCCACAGTCGGCGCTGTAGTGACTACAGTCTGGTCGGATGCGTTGTTGCCGGGCACGCTGGTACCGTTGATCGCGGCGATGGCGGGCAGATTCGCCAACGGCAGCAGCCCATTGGAGTCCAGCGGAGCGTAGCCATTGGCGGCATTCTTGTTCGCAGGATTCTCGGGCGTAAAACCAAGAGTCGCCGTCACGTCCGAAGACGCAGCCGCGCTGGGCACGCCAGTTCCGCCGGTAATCTTCAGAAGGCCGGTGGGAAGGCTGGCCAGAGACACGCCACCAAGCTGGTTCGCATTGATCAGACCGCCGCCGGCGTAGCCCAAAGTCCCGCTGACGAGAAGCGCGTTGGCATTTGTTCCGGCGCCGACGCCTCCGAACTGTACGCTGCCCGCCGTCCCCCCGGTCGTTCCGCACAAAAACCCGTGCGTCACCAAGCTGTAGTTCAAATGGTTACCGCCAGTGTCCGGACACGCCGGGAGCGTCGTCCACGCTCCCACTGCGGGCGCCGTAGTGACTACGGTCTGATCCGATGCGCTGTTACTCGGCACGCTGGTGCCATTGATCGCGGCGACGGAGGGCAGATTTGCCGCCGGCACGAGCTGGTTCGCATCCAACGGCGCGTACCCACCTGCCATGCCCTTGTTATTCAAATTCTCGGCCACATATCCAAGCTGGCTGACAGACGATCCGCAGGCGGCTGGCCACACACCGGCAGCCTTAGGTCCATAAAGGCAATACGTGGTCGTGTTGAGATAGAAATCGCCATTTGCCCCGACAGTATTCGCCGGCGCGACTGTCCCATACCAGATCGACGCGCCGGCGGGGATTCCCGTAGGCGGCGCTCCGCCTTGGACCACAACCTGCGCCGATGCAACCAAAGGCGCAAGCGCGCACACGAGCACTAACAAACCCATCGTTCGCATGTTGGAATGAGTCTCCGAAAAACCAGAAAGAAGTTGGACTACCTTTGGTATAGCAGGCCCGTGACGACTGCCGTACCCGATGTGCTGTCCAACGCGAGCGCGGTGGGATCCAGCACGTTTGAATCTCGCTCGTCTCCGACCACCAGCGACTGACCGGCCTGCAGAACCGCTATCACGCTTGCACCGGTCGTCTTATTCAGCCCGCTCAATCCGACGAAGACATAGTCGGTGGCGCTGGCTGTCTTAAATGCTTGGACAAGAACTTTGTTGCAGCGCAGAGGAAATCCAGCCGGGGCCGGAACATTCATCGTCAGAGCAGCGCTGCTTGCGGTAACAAAACCTAGGGGGATTATTTGTGCCACTGGCACTCTCCTTTTCGACCACAATATAGCAGTCGCTTCTTGCCCGCCAGCGCTACAACCGCAGATCGTAGGGCCGGCTTCCGCGGAGTCTTCGCCGAAGAGGTTGCGCCTCCGGAGAGCCCCCGCCCGTTGATGTTGTCGACGCAAGTTATTCTTGCAAAATCCGTTAGCGGAGGGCTCGAGCGGGGCGGCACGTTCTGAAGGCATCCAAAAAGCGAAGCCCGGCTGCGCCGCGCGCCGCATTGAATATTATTTCCGCAGCGATGTGACTGGGCTGCCGGGCGTTCCGCATTTTTGGGGCAGTTGCGCCGCTCCCGCGCACCACGCTACCCTACCGCTTGTCGGGCATTCGCCCTCGGAGCATTGACGATGAACGTAGCAGCCTGCATGTCCCTTTCATTTCTCAGCCTGGGAGCCACCGCGCTTCTGATAGGCGGTCTAGCCATGGCACAGACGCCGCCCGATCCGCCGGTGGCCAAACGCGTCGATCACCGCGAAGCCCGCCACGGCGAAACGGTTATCGACGACTACTACTGGCTCCGTGACAAGAAGAATCCGGAGGTCATCCAGTACCTCGAAGCTGAAAATGCCTATACCGCGGCGATGACCAAAGACCTGAAGGGTTTTGAAGACTTGCTTTACAAAGAGATGCTCGGGCGAATCAAACAGACCGATCTCAGCGTCCCGGAGCGGGAGGGCGGCTTTTACTACTACTCGCGCACCGAGGAAGGCAAGCAGTATCCGATCCGCTGCCGCCGCAAGGGCGGTATGGAGGCTCCCGAGGAGGTGGTCCTCGACCAGAATGAGCTGGCCAAGGGCCTGAAGTTCCTGAGCGTGGCCGCTTTCGATGTAAGCGACGACGGCAACCTGCTGGCCTACACCACCGATACCACCGGCTTCCGTCAGTACCAGTTTCATGTGAAAGACCTGCGCGTGGGACAAGTCCTGCCCGACTCCGCTGAACGTGTGACTTCGCTCACCTGGGCCGCGGACAATAAAACGATCTTCTACACGACCGAAGACCCCGTGACCAAGCGCTCCAACCTGCTGTTCCGTTACGTGCTGGGATCGAACCGGCCGGAGCAAATCTATAACGAGAAGGATGAGCTGTACACCATCCACGTGCGACGCACGCGGGACAAGAAATTCATCCTACTCGGTATCGGCGCCACGGACTCCACCGAGTACCGCTACCTGCGCGCCGACCAGCCCGACAAGCCCTTCCAACTTTTCCTGGCGCGCGAACGCGATCACAAGTATGAGATCGATCATCGCGAAGGCTTGTTCTACATACGCACAAACAAGAACGCCAAGAACTACCACGTGATGACGGCGCCGGAGTCCGATCCCAAGCCCGAGAACTGGAAGGAATTCCTTCCGCACCAAAAGGACGTGCTGGTGGAACGTGTGGCGCTGTTCAAGGACTACGCGGTGGCATACGAGAAATCCGAGGCCCTGGACCGCCTGCGCGTGCTCGATTTCAAGACCGGACAGTGGACCGCGATTCCCTTCCCGGAGCCGGTCTATGCCGCATTTCCGGACAGGAATCCGGAATACGACACCCGCGTGTTCCGTTATACCTACCAGAGCATGATCACGCCTCCGAGTGTCTTCGACTTCGACATGACCACGCACAAGGCGACGCTCCTCAAACAACAGGAAGTGCTTGGCCATTACGACCCGTCGCAGTACGTCTCAGAGCGGCTGTGGGCAACGGCGCGCGATGGCGTGAGGGTTCCGCTATCGGTTGTTTATAAGAAGGGAATGCAGCGTGATGGAAAGGCCCCGCTGTTCCTGTATGGTTACGGTTCCTATGGCCTCGGCATGCAAGCCTCGTTCGCCAGCAACCGCCTCAGCCTGCTCGATCGCGGCATGACGTTCGCCATCGCCCACATTCGCGGCGGGAATGAAATGGGCGAGACCTGGCACGACGACGGCATGCTCATGAAGAAGAAAAACACGTTTTACGACTTCATCGATAGCGCCGAATACTTGATTAAGGAAAAGTGGACGTCCCGTGACAGGCTGGTGATCGAAGGCGCCAGCGCGGGCGGCCTGCTGATGGGCGCGGTGACCAACATGCGGCCTGATCTCTTCAGAGCGGTGCATGCCGGCGTGCCATTCGTCGACGTGATGAATACCATGATGGACGCCAGCCTGCCCCTGACCGTGGGCGAATACCTGGAGTGGGGCAATCCGAACGAGAAGGCGGCCTACGATTACATGAAAACCTACAGCCCCTACGACAATCTGGAAAATCGGGCGTATCCGGCGATCCTGGTCACTACCAGCCTGAACGACAGCCAGGTGATGTATTGGGAGCCGACCAAGTATGTCGCGCGATTACGCCGCGTGAAGACCGATCACAACCCGCTGCTACTGAAGTGCAACATGGGAGCGGGGCATGGGGGATCTTCGGGGCGCTATGACAGACTGCACGAAGTCGCATTTGAATATGCCTGGCTGATGAACCAGGTCGGTATTGCACGATAGCCCGTGGCGCAGGCACCCTAATGTCTGAGCCTGCAAGGGATCGAAAGGCAGGTTAGAGAACGGGCGAGTTTTGTTCGTGTTGTGTCAAATAGGATCGAGCCTGTGACAAGTGGGGTCAGGTTTTGCTCGCAGTTCCCGATAAGTTGTTGTCTTGCAACCGAGAAGAATCGGCCCTTTAACTGCCGCGCATCCGTAATATGTGGGCTTTATTGCTAGCTGCTACATTCCTGGCGCCCCACTACACCCAAATCCTGCAGTCGCAATCGGCAAAGCGCCTCGCGGTGGACAGTCTCGGCAACGCATGGGTGATCGCCAATTCCAACGGGCAGGGGCAGGTGACCAGGCTCGATCCGGACGGCAATATTGTGTTTTCTATCGGCATTCCGCTTGTCCTCGCGCAAGCGGTCGCGGTCGACTCGTCGGGGGCGGTGTATGTGGTGGGAACAAGCGGCAGGGACGCCATCGTGGTGGCCAAAATGAGCCCGGCGGGCAGCCTGGTTTACCAAAGGACCCTGGGAATGGGCGCGCCGAGCGCCATCGCGGTAGATGCACAAGGCGACGCGTATGTTACCGGCTTCGCCAATTCAACGGGGCTGGCCGCCACGCCCGGCGCCTTCCAAACGGTCAGCAAGGGAGAACAGGACGCGTTCGTATTGAAGCTGGATGCCAGCGGCAGCCAGGTGTTGTACACGACATTCATTGGGGGCAGCGGTCCTCCCCCTTCCACTCCCTGCATGTCTTTCCTATGCCCCTACGACGATGATGCAGGCACAGCGATTGCCGTGGATGCAGCCGGCAACGCGTACGTGGCGGGAATCACGAATTCCCTGGACTTCCCAGTCACCGTTAACGCTTTTCAGGCGGCATGTCCGTGTAGCGCCTGGGTGGCCAGGTTCAATCCCACGGGGACTGCCCTGATTTATTCCACATTCGTCCCGGCGGAGCAGGCTGACGCGCTGGCGATCGACGCGGCGGGAAATGCGTATGTCGCCGGCGCCGTCGGAAACACTATTTTTCCCACTACGCCGGGCGCGCTATTCACGCACTTTCAGGGACAGAGCGAGTCCAACGCTTTTGTCTCGAAGCTAAGGGCGGACGGCTCGGCGCTGGTCTATTCCACCTTTCTGGGCCCTGGAGGCACGGTCGGGGGCGTGGCGATCGACGCCCAAGAAAATCTGACGATCGCCGGTACAGCCACCGCTGGGTTTCCAAGCACGGCCGGAACGCTTGCCAACGGCTCGGCCTTCCTGGCGCGACTCAATGCAAACGGCGGCGCGCTGTTGTACGCGACTCTTCTCCCAACCGGAGCGGGGGGCCTGGACGTAGGCATCGACGCGAACGGGAATCCCGTCACGCTTGGGCAATCCACCGAGACTGGAGTCGACACGAATGGTAGCATCGTGAACGTCCGCGAGGCGGCACTGGTAACCCGTTTCACGGCCGCCGCGGCGCAGCCTGTGCTGCTGGGTGCCGTCAACTCGGCTTCCGACACCGTGGCCAGCCAGCTTATTCCGGGCGAGTTTGTTAGCCTGTTCGGCGGCAGCTTGGGGCCGAGCGCGCCCGTGGGAGGGTCGTTCGATGCGAGCGGCACACTGCTCGATTCGCTTGGCGGCACAACGGTTTACTTTAACGGCGTGGCCGCACCATTGCTTTATGTGCAAGCCCAGCAGATCAATGCGATCGTGCCGTTTGAGGTGGCGCAGGCGGCCAGCGTAACGGTTACGGTGGTGAACGGGTCCACGCAAAGCAACGCCCTGGTGTTTCCGGTTGGCAGTGCCGAACCGCGAACTTTTACGAGCAACGGATTTGCGGCCGTGGCGCAGAATGAGGACGGCACGCTCAATTCCGATGAGAATCCGGCGAAGCCCGGCGCGTGGATTACGGTCTACGCCACGGGAGGCGGTTTGATGAGCCCGGCGGAAGTGGACGGCAAAGTGGGAATCGTGGGGTCTTTGCCCGAGCTTCCGGTATCTTGCATGATCGTGCAAGCCAGCGTGCCGCCATCACCGGTACATGCGTGCACGGTGCTCTATGCGGGGTCGGCGGACTGGCTGATCAGCGGCGGCCTGCAGATCAATCTGAGACTGCCCGGCGAAGTTACTTATCTTTTTTCGGACTCCCCATCTCTGGAGTTTCAGGTTGGCAGCGAGTTGAGCGTGCCGGTGGCGATTTCGGTGAGCCCATAGATGGGATGCGCTTTGCTGAAGCTTCACCAGGAAAGCGATGTACCGCCCTATTGCACCGAATTCAAATACGCTACCAAATCCGTCATCTGCTGCGGATTATTAAACCGCGGCCACACCATCTTCGCCTGCTTCATGCGCGAAAACATCTGCGGCCCGTGTTTCCACAGCGCCGAAATAATCGTGATTTCCGAGTATCCCCGCGCCTGCCCCGGCAGCGACGGCGCGCCGTGCTCGCCGCCCATGTGGCACTCCGCGCAGCGCTTCGCGGCAAACACCTGCTTGCCCTTCCCCGCATCGCCTTTGGCAAACACGAACTGGCGCATCCACAGATAACTCAGCAACTGGCGCATCTCGTCTTCGGAAAGCTGCGGCACCGGCTGGATCATTCTGGGCGCGTGATTCCACATATCCACCGCGATCTCGGTCAGCGTCAGGTTGTGCAGGCGGTCTTCCAGGGCCAGCTTGCCGGTATGGCACTTCACGCAGCCCTTCGATTCGAATACGGCTTGCCCTCCCTCGCCCGACGTGAACGAGAAGCGCGCCTCCAGGCCCTTCGTCGCCGGCAGGTTTCGCAGGTAAGCCAGCATGTCGCTCAACTCCTGCGCCGTAAGTTCCTGCCACCCGAACTTTTTCCGCTCGAAGGCTTCCCGCATGCGGCTGCTGTGGTCCCACATCTGCTGCACCAGGATTACGGGCTGCCCCAGCGATCCCCATTTGACGACGGGCGGCGCGCCCTCCGCCAGCGACTCGGTAATGCCATGGCATTCCGCGCAGTGCCGGTCCGTGAACGCCTGCTTGCCGCGCGCCGCGTCGCCGGGTTTGTCGAAAAATCGCGTCGAATACAGATAGGCGAACAGGTCGGCGGCATCCGACGGGCTCAACGTCGGCCGCTCGATTCCGGCGCCTTCCATGGATGCCCACATCACCGGCGCATGGTTCCACATGGCGCTGGCCAGCAGCGCGGGCGTGAAGCCGCGATCCACGCGCGCGCTCAGATCCATCGCCATCTTCCCGCCTTTGCCATTCACGCTGTGGCACTGCACACAGCGCTCGTTCTCAAAAAGCTTGGCGCCGCGCTCGGAGTCGCCGGGGATCACGGGCGGCACAGCGGCCCCCGCACCCACAACCATCAGACTGCCAATGAACAGGTATCGAAACATAAACACACCCGCGCAGGTCATGAGCCGTGGCGCACCCTTCAGCGTGCCGCCGTGGGCTTCAGCCCACGGATCGGCAGAGCGAGCTGAAGCTCGCTCCAGCACGCTAAAGCGTGCGCTACGTCTCAAATGCTACCATGCGCCTGCACCCCATTTCTAAACTTCGTTCTTCTTGAATCGTTCGATCAGGCGATCGCACGCCCGCACCGTCAGGGCCATGAACGTGAGAGTCGGGTTCTGGCAGGCCGACGACGGATAACACGCGCCATCCATTACGAACAGGTTCTTTACGTCGTGCGCCTGGTTGTAAGGATCCAGCACGAACTTCTTCGGATCGGAGCCCATGCGCGCAGTCCCCACCTCGTGAATCGCCATTCCCGGCATAGCCAGGCCGGAGTTGATCTGAATATTCTTCGCCCCGGCGGCTTCCAGCATCTCGGCGGCGGAAGCAGCGGCATCTTCCATCATGGCTTTCTCATTGTCGCCGTGCGTCATCTGGACGCGCAGCGCGGGGATGCCCCAGGCGTCCCGCAACTCGGGATCGATATCGCAGTAATTCTCCTGGCGCGCCAGCGATTCGCAGAACGCCCCAAGATCGATGCTATAGACCCCGGCCTGCACGGCTTTCTTGTAATGCGCGCCGAAGCCCTCTGCGCCGAAGTTGAACCCGCTGCTCGCGCCGCCCTGAAAGCCATAGCCGCGGACGAAGCGGGGATGCCGCGGGCCTCCAAGCACGTTGCGGAAGCGGACCACATAGATGCCATTGGCGCGATGCGGCCCGCTCGGCGAAGGCGGCGTTGGATCGAAGCCGGGCAACTCGCCCGAGGCGCCCCCGCCCACTGCGTGATCCATCAGGTAATGCCCCAGCACGCCGCTCGAATTCGCCAGGCCATTCGGATAAACGCGTGTCGACGAGTTCAGCAAGATACGCGTGGATTCCATCGCCTGGGCGCAAAGAATCACGCTCTTCGCTCGTGCCTGATAAACCTTGTGCGAAACTCGATCGACGTAGGTGACGCCGGTGGCCCGATTCCTGCCGTTGTCCATATCGACGTTCCGCACAATGGCGTTCGTAATCAGCGTGCAGTTCTTCGTCTTCAGTGCGTCGGCCACGGTGGTGAAGGGACTGCTGAAGTACGAAAACGTCACGCATCCGCGCTCGCAAGGCCCACAATAGTGGCACGCGGCGCGCCCGTTGTGATTCTGCGTCAGAATGGCGGTGCGCCCGATGGTGACGGTTCGGCCAAACTGCGCTTTGACGCGCTCGCGCAACTGCACCTCGCCGCAGGTCATCTTCATGGCCGGCAGGAATTGGCCGTCCGGCAGCGTGGGATTTCCCTCCGCCGCGCCGCTGATGCCCACGTACCGCTCCACGATATCGTAGTAAGGCTCCATGTCCTTATACGCAAGCGGCCAGTCCTCGCCGTAGCCATCGTGGCTGGCGGCCTTGAAGTCGAGGTCGCTCATGCGGTAGCTCTGGCGTCCCCAGACCAGCGTCCGGCCGCCTACGATGCGCAGCCGCTGCCAGGTAAACGGCTTGCCGGCGGGCGTGCTATACGGATTCTGCAGGTCGTCCACGAACCAGTCGTAGTTGTACTCCATGCAGGCGTAGCATTGCTTCTGGATCGGCCGTGTGCGCGCGATCTCGGGGGACATGTCGCGGTACTTCAGTTTGTAAGCCGGCATGTGCTCCGTGAACTCTTTGGGCGATACGTTGCGGCCCGCCTCGAGCAGGGCCACCTTCAAGCCGGCCTCCGCCAGTTGCTTGGCCGCCCAGCCGCCGGTCGCGCCGGAGCCTACTACGATCGCGTCGTACAGTTCGGATGCTGGTGTCGCTTGCATCGTACTGGTATTATAATTCCCAAATGAACCGGCGCGATCTATTTCGCCAAACTTTTCTCGGAGCAGCCGCTGCGGCCGCCTCCGAGGCTATCGCGCCGGCGCGTGAGTTTCCGTCCGATTACGACGCCTCCAAGGAGCTGGCGCGCGCGGATTGGAAACCGCTATTCCTGGACGATCACCAGAACGAAACCCTCATTGCGTTCAGCGACATCCTCATCCCGGAGACCGATACGCCCGGCGCGAAATCGGCGCTCGTCAATCGCTTCGTGGATCAGGTGCTGGCCGCGGAAACGCATGACACGCAGCGCAGTTTTTTGGATGCCCTGGCGTACCTGGATGGCGAATCGTTCGAGGGCTACCGCGCGGCGTTCGTCCATCTCCGGCCCGATCAGCAGACCGAAGTGGTCGCGTTGATGGCGTATCCGCACACGCTCGAAACATGGGACGACCATGCGCCGGCGGCCTATCCCGGTCACGCGCATTTCACCAATCTGAAAGATTGGATTTCCCGGTCATATTACAGCTCGCCAGCCGGCATGGGCGCGCTAGGATATACCGGAGTGCCGGGCGGAGTCTTTGAAGGCTGCAAGTGAATCACAACCCCGCCCCCCAACTCCGCCGGCCGCAAGGCCGGCTAAGAATGCCCAAGCACCCGGTGCGGCTGATACGGGTCCGCGAGCGCCTGCAACTCCCGCTGCTCCAGCTTCAGGCTTAGCGCCGCAATCGCATCTTCCAGGTGCTCCATCTTGCTGGCTCCCACGATTGGCGCGGTGACGCCCGGCTGCTGCAGCACCCATGCCAGCGCCACCCGCGCATTCGGCACGCCTCTCTGGCGTGCGATCTCGCCGACCCGGTCGACGACGGCAAAATCCGACGGCTGGTAATACATCCCATGCGCGTACTCGTCGGTCTTCGATCGCACGGTCTCACCGAAATCTTCCTTGCGCCGGTTGCCCGCGAGAAAACCGCGCGCCAGTGGACTCCACGGAATGATCCCGATCCTCTCTTCGCGGCATAGCGGGATCATCTCGCGCTCTTCTTCGCGATAGATCAGGTTGTAATGATTCTGCATCGTCACAAAGCGGGTCAACCCCAACTCGTCCGCCGTATAAAGCATCTTCGCAAACTGCCACGCGAACATCGAAGAAGCTCCGATGTACAGCGCCTTGCCCGTACGCACCACATCATCCAATGCCTCCAGAGTTTCCTCAATGGGCGTCTCATAATCGAAGCGGTGAATCTGGTAGAGGTCCACGTAATCGGTCCCCAGACGCCGCAGGCTGTCGTCGATGGCGTGCCGTATGTGCTTGCGCGAAAGCCCCCGCTGGTTCGGATCGTCGCCCATGGCGTTGAACACCTTGGTCGCGATCGCCACACGGTCGCGCGATGGGCCGAAATCCTTCAGCGCGCGGCCCAAGATCTCTTCACTCGCGCCCAGGGAGTACATGTCGGCCGTATCGAAGAAGTTGATGCCCAACTCCAACGCCCGGCGGATAAAGGGGCGGCTCTCTTCCTCCTCGAGCACCCATTCCCTCCAGCGCTTCGATCCATAGGTCATGGCACCCAGGCAGATGCGTGAAACTTTCAGGCCCGTCGAACCGAGATTCACATAGTCCATATCCGGATTCTAACGTTCGCCAGGGCGTTCGTGCTATACTAGGACTATTCGACATTTGATCTCCCGCTCACCTGAGCCTGAGCGCTCCGGATGAAGCTGTCTGCGCGGTGTGCGTAGCTCACGGTACTGTGACGCGCACAACCTTCGTGACAGACCGGAAACAGGGGAAGCGGGACCGCCCGAACAGAGGCGGCTACAGGAACCACCCTCGGTGGTAGGAGGCGAGCTTGTTGTACAACAGCACGAAGACGCTCTTACAAGGTATCGTTCAGTCGCTGGAGTCGGGCGACGGGGCCCTCTGGGACGATCAGATCGAATCCCTCAAGTCGTGCCTCTATGAAATGCACCAAATGTCGCGGCCGTTGTACAAGGCCTACCGGACGGACGGGCAGAGCGCCAATTCGCATGGGCACCCGCCGGTCTCCGAGAGGTTGCAGCAGGCGGTGCCGCATGTCAAGTGCATGCTGAGCGCCGTCCGCCGCAAGGATCATGCCTCGGCCCTGCACAGTGGCCGAGCGGCTCTCGCCGCGATGTGATCTAGCCCAGACCTAGCCCGATTCCCCCGCGCGAATCCTGCGAATTCCCTCGCGTAAGCTGTCCCGTACGCGCGCCATCTCATCCGCGCTCTCGTATTTCTGCCGGGGCCAGAAAAATCCTCGCAGCCCGTCTTTCTTGCGCCGTGGCACTACGTGGATGTGCAAGTGCGGCACGCTTTGGCTGACGCGGTTATTCACCGCCACCAATGAGCCATCGCTCGCCAGCGCCTGCTCCATCGCGCCCGCGATCAGCCGCGCGTTTTGGAACAGTGGGCCGGTCAACTCCTCCGGCAGGTCTGTCAGGGTCTCGTAGTGAGCTTTCGGGATCAATAGACAATGGCCCGGAAACAGCGGCCGGTGGTCGAGAAAGGCCAGCGTGTGCTCGTCCTCAAAAACGGTAGCCGCCGCGACCTCTCCCGCCACAATCCTGCAAAAGATGCAGCCCATCGCGCTAGCCATGCAGTCGATCTTACCGCAGCGGCTGGTTCTGCCCGCGTGTCCGTGTCCCCGTGTCCCCACGTCTCCATCGCCCGCCCTCCGCGCCGGGGAGTACAATCACGAGTAGTGGAGGTTATTATGGCGCTGTTAGTCCGAATCCAGGAACTGCTGGACCACAGCGGCGTGGCCTACACCCACACCGTTCACCCGCTCGCTTATACGGCCCGCGAAGTCGCCGCAGCCGAACACCTGCCTGCTCAGGAGGTGGCCAAGGTGGTCGTCTTCCTTGCGGAAAACGGCTACCGCATGGTGGTGCTCCCCGCCTGCAAAGTTGTCGATTTTCAGGAGCTGCGCGCGATGCTGGGCTTTTCGCATGCCCGGCTCGCCACGGAAAAGGAGCTGGCCCAGCTCTTTCCCGATTGCGATTTGGGAGCGATGCCTCCCTTGGGGAATCTATATGGCATGCCGGTCTATCTGGACAGCAGCCTGCTGGCCGACGAGACGATCGCCTTCAACGCCGGCACCCATCGGGACGTAGTCCACATCCGCCTGGACGATTACCGGAAGCTGGTGAATCCGGAAGTCGTCTCGCTCGCACGCGAAGTGATGGCTGCGCGCGGCTGGTAGCCGCCGGTAGCGCCACAATAGAAGACCGCCAAGCTGCACTCGGAGTGTATCGATGCCCAACACCAGACGCCAGTTTTTTCAAATCGTGGGAGCTTTGGAGCTTGCCTCACAACTCGCCGCGCAAGACGCGAAGGTTTCCGCCAACGACCGCATACGTATCGCCACCATAGGCTTCGGCGGCATGGGCTCGGGCGACACGCGCTACGCCCTCACGGTTCCCGGCGTGGAACTCGCGGCCGTTTGCGACATCTACGACGGCCGCTTGGCGCGCGCCAAGGAACTCTACGGCAGCCAGATCTTGACCACCCGCGATCACCGCGAGATTCTGGCGCGCAAGGACATCGACGCCGTAATCGTCGCCACTCCCGACCACTGGCATTCCCGGATCACAATCGAAGCGCTGGAGGCCGGCAAGGATGTTTATTGCGAAAAGCCCATGATCCAGTCGGTCGACGAAGGCCAGGCGGTGATCGCGGCCGAGCAGCGCAGCGGCCGAATCCTCCAGGTTGGCAGCCAATACGTGACGTCGCTGGTCTACCAGAGAGCCAGGGAGTTGCTCGTATCCGGCGCTATCGGGCAGATCAACATGGTCGAAGCCTGGCTGGATCGCAACACCGCTCTGGGCGCCTGGCAGTACTCCATTCCGCCCGACGCTTCGCCGGCCAACATCGATTGGGACCGCTTTCTGGGCCACGCCCCCCGCCGCCCGTTCGAGCCCGTCCGCCTCTTTCGCTGGCGCAATTATCGGGACTACGGCACGGGAGTCGCCGGCGACCTGTTTGTGCATCTGCTCTCCGGACTGCATTTCGCCACCGGCTCGCTCGGCCCGGAACGCATCTTCGCCACCGGCGGCCTGCGCTATTGGAAGGACGGGCGCGACGTACCTGATGTGATGCTGGCCCTGCTCGACTACCCTGGCCAGCCCACGCACCCGGAATTCACTCTTGCCTTGCGTGTCGATTTCAAGAGCGGCCTGAGCGAGGAGCGCTTCGGTTTCCGTTTCGTCGGCAGCGAGGGAACCATGACCACTGGCTACAACGATCTCATGCTCTCGAACGCGCCGCCTGAGACTGAGCCGGGCTACACCATCGAAACATTTCCCAAGGCGCTTCAGGAACAGTTTCTTCGCGAGTATCGCAAGCAGTATCCGGAAAAGGCTCCGACTGGGGCCGCCGCGCGCGCGGACAAGCAATCCCGCTACGAACCGCCGGAAGGCTACAGCGCGCACCGCGAGCACCATCGCGTGTTCTACGAAGCTGTGCGCTCCCGCAAACGGCCGGTCGAAGACGCCACATTCGGCTTCCGCGCCGCTGGCCCCGCGCTATTAGCGAATGTCAGTTACTTTGAGAAGCGGGTATGCCACTGGAACGCCCCAGCGATGACGGCGTAAGAGCGGTTCGCCAGATCGTGCCAGAGGGAGAACAAGGCCTTTGCACCCGGCCCCCGACACCCGGCCGGGAGCGTAGCGCGCCTAATTATCCTTCTTCTGAAGCCGTCTGCTCCCGCAAACGGCCGGTCGAAGACGCCACATTCGGCTTCCGCGCCGCGGGACCCGCGCTGTTAGCGAATGTCAGTTATTTCGAAAAGCGGGTATGCCGCTGGAACGCCACAGCGATGACGGCGTAAGAACGATTTGGCCAGATCGTTCCAGAGGGAGAACAAAACCCTGGCCCCGGCCTCCGACACCCGGACCCTGCGCATATAGCGCGCCTAATTGTCCTTTTTCTGATCGGGCTTGTCATCCGGCTTCTCACCCGGCCGGTACAGCGTGGGAGCCTTCTTCTTTTCTCTTTCCGCCTTGGCTCGTTCGGCCTGCTTGACCTCCCGCTCCTCGGGCGTCATCATGCTTTCCAGTTCCTTCTTCTCCTTGGCTTCCTTGGCCGCCACCTCCGCGGCCCGCACGCCGGTGTCCATTTGCGCCAGTTCCAGGCTGTC
>JBEKUO010000011.1:0-29708 GCA_049514955.1 Bryobacteraceae bacterium
CGCCAGGCTTGCCCCGTCGCCGAAGCCCGGCGCCACCTCCGCCGGTCCTCCCGCCGTAGGCGCCTTATAATTCGCCCATCCGCGATCCGTCTGTGGCGCCACGACATAGCAGGGGAAACGCTTCTGGTTCTCCGGAATCGCCCATAAGCGGGTGCCAAAAATGTTGCCGAAGCCAAGCTGCTTTTGATTGTCGTCACCCAAGCCGCCGCTTCCATGCAGGTATAAGATGAGCGGCGCCTTCCCAGTCTCTGAGGGCCGGAACAAGCGATAAGGCATCGCCCAGGAACTCCTATGGGTGCGCTTCTCGAACTTCTCGTCAAGCCCAGCAATCTTGCCGCGAAACGCGTCAATGAGGGCTATCCTTTCGCGCGACGCCGGCATTCCCGCCGCGAGGGGCGGCGCGGAATCGTTTTGAGCTGCCGCGGCCCACGCCGCCGCCGGCAGCGAGCCAAAAAGGCGAATCGCTTCTCTTCGGGTCACGATCATAAGGCCGCCCTTATAAACATTTTCTATTCTGCGAGCCGCAGTAGTGCGTTATCCGGAGGTCCGTGCCATACAGGTGGTAGGCGCAGGTCATGACCGGCGCAACCACGATCGGATTCTCGATCGCCGCTGATCCGTTGTCCATTTCATAGTAAGTTGCGTTCATGGCTCCGCTCGTGCCGCGCGTGCCGCTCCATTCGAATGTACCTTCCCCATCCCCAGCTAAACCCCACAGCTTTTCCAGGGCTACGGCAGCATTGTTTCTCTGCGGTACAGAAAGCGCTCACACAAAAACTTGTGATGCTCCGAGAATCCACACCAAAATTACGGCTGCTGCGATTGTTTCTTCATCTGCGCCAACGTCCACGGAGGAACAATGCCGTTTATGCGCGCGTAAGCGACTGCTTGACCCAAGTGTTCGTGCGCGTCCGAAACAACCAGGAAGACGACATCGCCTTCGCTGGCATCCGGTCCGAACTGTTTTACGATCGTCTGCAATTCTTTGTTCGATCTCTTTTCCAGCGCCGCACGAACGTACTCAAACGACTGATTCAGTTGAGAGATGATTTTTGCTTTGTCAGTGGTGGATTTCTCATAGCCCTTCTGAGTGAAATCCGGAGCCGGCGTGGCGCCGAACGTTGGCGCGAGCGAGAAATTGAGCGAAGCCACATGGAGAAATACTTCGCTGAAGGAGCGCACGCCTTCCCCCGGACGCCAAGTGAATTTCTCGGACGGAATGGCGTCCGCAAGATCCGCGAATTGCTTCTGCAGGACCTGCAAATCTTGAAGCGCCTGCGGCTTCAGGTCGTAACTCGGCGGGGTATTGTCGGCAGATGCCTCGGTTTGAGCCAGACCGGCCAGAGCGCTTATGGCAACGAAGGCGAGGCTCGTGACACGCAAGTTTTTCATCGTGGTTCTCCTCTCTACAAACTGCGATGTCAAGTTAGACGCGCTTCTGCAGAAAGTGTCCCGACTGCACTCGGAGTCTTCAGGTGACGCGGCTCGCCGCCGTCGATTGCTTCAGCAACCCGAACCCAGGGCCCGCCCTGCCGCAATCCGGCGATAACACGGTAACCGCAGCCGCCCGTGCCTTTCGATGCGTTTCGTGTTGGCACGTTACCCAGAGACCCGCAAACAGAGCGCGCTCGCGCGGACTCGCCTTTCTTGCCGAGATGATGCGGATTTCTTCTTCGCCATATTCTTCCTCGCTTGTGTGAACTACGAACAGGATCGCGATACCGCCGGCGCAACCGATCGCATGCCAGCGCTCCTCTTCGTCAACCACGCGATCCCGGTACGAGACGACGTTCGGATCCTCGAAGATCCGCGCCGCCGTTTCAAATGAAATGCCGTGTTTTCGGTGGTTGATACGATTCTTTTTCTCATCCCACGCGAAAACCATGTGTATCTACCAAATTGTAGCACATCGACCTCGTCGGTACCGTGATCCTGAGCTACACCGTGGGATGCCGGCTACACGTCCATCTGGCTCTGTCGCTACACAGTCTACAAGGGAAACCAGAGAAGCCTTTTCCCGAGCCGAGATGCCGGAACATAGCGAGAGGAACGCGTTATCATAAAGTGATATTAAACTCCAAGCAGGATCAAAATTACATGGAAGCTCCCGAGAAGATCCTCATTGCCGCGCAGCGCCTGAAAGAGGGACATCGCATCAATCGCATTACCGTGCGAGATTTCCTGCGGCACTTCGGTGCGGAGCGGCGCGGATCTGCGAAGGTTCAGGCAATACGTACTATCCTTGATTCCCTTGACGTCAGGACCGATCCTGATTTTGAAACTGCATGGATTGACGGGCTCATTTGGCTCCGTCTAAAAGACGGCATGCTAACGACGACAGCCGCCTCGCGAAGCTCGGGTACCGAGCTAAACGGCGACCTGGAAGAGATTGTTCTCGAAAGCACGCCGTCGGCTGTTCAGCAGGCGCAAGAACAGGCAGAGTCGGCACCGACCTCTGCCGAACCGGAAACGCCGAAGCAGCCCGACAACCCCCAAAACGTATCATCGGATGATCCAACATTCCGAATCGGCAGTTTACCCGCGGCAAACAAGAAGTTGATTGTCGTTAATCAGAATGACTCGCTCACTAAGGCGATTACGCTTATGCTTCAGCACGATTTCTCCCAATTACCTGTCATGCAGGGGGAGCGCGAGGTAAAGGGCGTCGTAACGTGGAAATCTGTCGGCTCCAAGCAGGCGCTCGGGTGCAAATGTGAACAGGTCGGGGACTGCCGCGAAGATGCGCGGATAGTGGATTCGAACAGAACGTTGTTCGATGCGATTCCGACAATTGTGGAATATGGGTATGTGCTTGTGCGTGATCAGCGCGACCGGAGAATCACTGGAATAGTGACCGCAAGCGACCTTAGTCTTCAGTTCCAAGCGCTAGCCGAACCCTTCCTTCTACTCCGAGAGATTGAGCTTCACGTTAGGCAGTTGCTTGGGAACAAGCTCACAATTGCGGATTTCGATGTGTTTGACCACGCACCCCCGTCCATTTACAAGCCTCAGAATGTCGCTGACCTGACATTTGGGCAGTACGTTCGGCTGTTCCAGAATCATCAAACTTGGTCAAAGCTCGGATTGAGGATCGATCCTGGAGTGCTCACGGCCCTCCTAGAAGATGTTCGCTTGATCCGTAACGACGTAATGCACTTCGACCCAGACCCCATGACGGCGGACGAACTGGGCACTCTCAAAAGAGCCGTACGTTTTATGCAAGACCTTTACGATCTCCTGCCGTAGCTTGCCGGTTCCCCGGCCAGTTCGGCCGCCAAGCGCGCGGCATGGCGCGCGTATGCGCCGCGCTAGGCGAGATCGCCACCGACGAGCCCCTGGAGGTACTCGGTTGCCCGCTCAGCTAGCCGCTCTGCGCGCAGCCTGAGATTCCTCAAATCGGTTAAGTTCGAGAAACTCGTCGGGAGGGATCGCCTGCTCATCCAATCTCGCGCGTGCGACGTTGTGTTCTTGCAGGTACTGGCGCGGAGGCTTAGCGCTAAACGACCTGTTTGCCTTCTCGTTCAGCACGGCAATATTCGCGAAGGAGTCAACAAGACTACTGTCGAATACGTCTTTCACTATCTTTCTTGGGAAGATATGGTGCCATTCGGGCTTAAAGCCTTCGTTAATCTCGTTATCCTCCTTGTCAAAACCGATTCGAACGCCCTGATTGACCCAATCTCTAGCGTTGTTGTTGTACACCGTCAGATATAGGATGAGCCTGAGGAACTTGTCCGTGTACTCCTCCCGAAAATCATCGGGCGTGAACACGCGCGACGCTGACAAACCAGAGATCAGCTCATCAATGGCCTCGGCAAACGAGGAGTGCCCTCGAATTTGCTTTGTGTCCTTGTCGAGCATGGTGGTCGCCGAGCCACCATACCTGCCGTCCCTCGTCGCAAGCAGTATCCAACCAAAGGCCTTCGCAAAGGTAAAGTCCTGCGGAAAAGAAGCCCTCATCACAAAGACAGGGATGAGCACGTTCAGCGACGGTAAGAGGTCGCTCGAAAGCACGCCGTGCTCTATGAGGTTCCTGATAACTATGGAGATTGCCTCTTTTGTTTTGCGCCAATGCTCATCAAACTCATTGGAGGGTTCCCAGAATGAATCCGGGACATCCTTAAGTCTCGCGCTGCCATGCCCGATTATCGCAAGGGTCCTGACTACGACGCCTGGATCAAACTCAAAGCCTCTGAGCTCAAGATCCTTGAGGAATGGATCGAATTTCTGTCTTATCCAGCCCTGCTGCTTTGCAGCCACGAGCGCGACGATAATATCGCTTTCCTTAATTTTTGTTCCGGCCGTGTTCAACCGGCCAAAGATCTCCGCCACATCCTCAAGTTCATGGTCAACAATGATCTCATAAAGTTGGGCGTTTTCGATTCGCCTGATGGACTGGAGCTTTTCATGAATCTCGGCAAAACGTAGGTTGTTGCCGAGTCTTCCACTCACTTCGATTGCCAGTTCGGAGAGGTTAGGCGAGTGCAGAACACTCCGGACAGAGATCCATTCGTTGGATCGCCTTCGAACGGGATTAACTAGCCCAAACTCCAGGTCGTCCTTGTCCCTGGCAATATTCACGAGAATGTTGTATTTGTCGTAAAACCTATTCCACTGCGCAGCGTTGGACCACCAGTATGGTTTCTTTCCGAATAGGAGTGCCAGAGAAGTTACGCGCTGTTGACCATCGACAATCCACAACTTGCGCCCTTGACTGCCTAAGGCGGTTTGTGGAGATTCGTACGAAGACTCCCAGAGTAGAAGAGTACCGATAGGGTAGCCACGCCATAAGGAGTCCACCAAGTCAGCGACCTTGGATGCCCTCCAGACGTACTTCCGCTGGAATTCGGGGACGTTGAGGAGACCTAACGTCGCGTCGTCTATGTGCCTGACGATGTCCGCGATCTGTAGCCTCTGATCCTTCATGCCAGCCTCCAAGATGCCTGGTAGAACGTCTTTCCTCCGGGCGGCTAATCTTCGCGCCTCGCCGGAAAGGGCAAAAGAGAATTAGAGCACATCTTAACCGTCGGTACAAAACGCGGGCGAGGCGGCGCGCGGGTGAGGCGGCTGAGGCCAGCGCGAACAGTTTTCCCGCGTCAGGCACGAGTGAATGGGCTACTCACCCCTCCCAAGTCCAGCGGCCGCCGGCCATCGTCCGTTCTACCGGAATCTCGATAAGCGTGTGCGGATCTTCCCGCAGAGGATCACGTCCCAGAACCACCAAATCGGCCAGCTTTCCGGCAGTAATCGAACCCTTGATCTTCTCTTCGTACGACGCATACGCGCCGTTCACCGTGCCGACACGAATCGCTTCTTCCACGGTGATGCGCTGTTGGGGACCCCACACCCGGCCCTGAGTATCCGTGCGAGTCACTTCGGATTGGAGCGCCATCATGGGCTCGAAAGGCGAGGCGGTGAAATCCGAAGCTTGTGTGGGGCGTATACCAGCGTCCAGAAAACTCCGCAGGGCGAACATATGATTCAACCGCTCGGCGCCGTAGAAATGCATCTTCTCGCCGTGGAAATACACGTACGAGGAGAAGGGCGTGGGAATCGCCCCCAGCGCGCGAATGCGGGCTACGAGCGCGTCGTTGACCAGCGTGCAGTGTTCCAGGCGGAACCGCGGATCGCGGCGAGGCGCTTCCCGCTGCAGCCGCTCGTAGACGCGCAGGGTCTGGTCGATGGCTACGTCGCCGTTGGCGTGCGTGCAAACCTGCCAGCCGGCCAGGTGGGCTTTGCGAGCATGCGCGTATTGCTCTTCTTCGGTCTGCACCAGGAGGCCAAAATCGTTGGGGCTGCCTTCGTAGGCCCGCGAAAGCCGCGCGGTGCGCTCGGATATAGACCCGTCGCAGAACATCTTGCATCCGCCGATCCGTATCCACTCGTCGCCCAGCCCCGTGCGAATCCCGGAGGCTATCAAATTGTCCAGCGCGCCGTAGTGCATGAGGCAGTAGACGCGCACGGAGAGTTCGCCGGCTTCGCGCGCATCCTGGTACCCGCGGAGGTCGTTTGTCGAAGCGTCCGCTTCGGTGATGGAGGTGATTCCGGTGCGCGCCATCATTTTGGTGATGAGTTTGATGCCCTCGCGCGCATTGTCGCGGCTGGAGGGATCCGGGATGTGGAACGCCCCGTTGGCGTTGTCGGCGGCGCGCCCGGTGAGGTTTCCGGCGGAGTCGCGATCGAATCTGCCGCCCGGCGGGTCCGGCGTTTTGGCGTCGATGTCCGCCAGGCGAAAGGCGGCCGAATTGTAGAACGCGGTGTGGCCTCCGCGATGCGTCACCTTTACAGGCCGATCGGGGACGGCAGCGTCGAGGTCCGCGCGGGTCAACGGACGCCCTTCGGCGCCTTTTGTGTCGTCGTATTGGAAGCCGAAGACCCATTGGCCCGGCGGCGTTTTGGCGGCGCGGGCGCGCAGGGCGGCCTGAATTGCGGCGATCGATGGCAGATCGCAGTTCACGGCGACCACCATGTTCAAGCCAGCCGGGGCGGGATGGCAATGCGCGTCATTGAAGCCGGGGAGAACGGTCTTGCCGCCGAGGTCGAGCTTTTTCGTTCCCGCGGACGCCAGATTGAGGACATCGCTATTGCTGCCGACGGCGAGAAAGCGGCCGTTGGAAATGGCCACGGCCTGCGCATGCGGCTCCGCGGTATCGACAGTGAAGATGTTGCCGTTGTAGAGAACCAAGTCCGGCTTGGTGGACTCGAAGGCGAAGCCCGGCAAGGCTGCCAGGGAGCCGACGAACGTGCGGCGCGTGAGCTTCAGGGGCATGGAAGTGGGAAGGATCCTCGCCAGTCAAAGATTATAAAGGAAAATGGCCGGCTCGACATCCGGCCTAGACCCGCGTGGCCCGGAGATGGCCTGGTAGCGTGCTTGAAGAGCGATGATGTGGTCGCGCCCGGCTTGCAGAGCTTCTGTAACGTTAGGGCGGGGATTTTGGGCCTTTTCAGACGACGATTTATGCTTTCGCGGGCGGTACCGGCGGTCGAATGCGCGGCCCGGCCGGTAGCCAAACGATAACAATCGAAATTACATAACTCTTACAAACGACTAGCGGAATCCCTGTTAGCGTGAATGTGTGCCCACAGTTACAGCCGAGAAGCTGACTACCGACCTGATCGAGTTTCCGCAACGCGAGAGCCTGAATTGGACGACCACCCTGGTGCTGGTGTTTTTGCATATCGGCGCCATCGCCGCGTTCTTCATGTTCAGTTGGGTGAACCTCGCCGTGATGCTTTTCTTCCTCTGGTTTGCCACGGGATTGGGAATCAGTATGGGCTACCACCGCCTGCACACGCACCGGTCGTACCAAGTGCCGCTGGCTCTTGAGTACATGTTTGCGGTTTGCGGCGCGTTGACCTTCGAGGGCGGGCCGATCTTCTGGGTGGCGACGCACCGTATACACCACCAGAAATCCGATCTGCCCGGCGATCCGCATTCACCGCGCGATGGCGGCTGGTGGGCGCACGTGGGCTGGATCCTGTTTGGCGAGGCCAAGCATAACAACACGAAGCTCATGTCGAAGTACGCCCCCGATCTGGCGAAGCACCGTTTCTACGTCTGGCTGAACAACAACCACTGGCTTCCCAACGCTCTGCTGGCAGGCCTGCTGTTTGCGATCGGCGGGGTTTCCATGGTGCTGTGGGGTGTCTGTCTACGGGTGGTGATCGGGTTGCATGCCACCTGGCTGGTCAACTCCGCCACGCATATGTGGGGCTCGCGGCGATTCGCTACGCGGGACGATTCCCGTAACAACTGGATGGTGGCACTGATTACTTTCGGCGAAGGCTGGCACAACAACCATCACGCACATCCCACTTCGGCCCGGCATGGGTTAACGTGGTATGAGTTCGATGCCTCATGGATCCAGATCCAGATCCTGAAGTTCTTTGGGATTGCGAAGGGCATCAAGGTGGCCAAGGTCACTAGCGAGTTGGCGGAACGGGACGCGGCGTAGCCACAAAGACAAGTCAGCCGCACTCGGCGAAATAGTTTGCGCGGGCAGGAGTGCCCGCGCGGCAGGCAGGAGTGCCTGCGCCACGCGCCTGCTAAGCTGAAGTCATGGTGGTTGCAGGGCGGCAGAAGTCGGTCGCTTTTTTCATCGCGCTCGGCATCGGCCTGATCTCCGTCATAATCCTGTTGTACGTCGGTTGGGTGCTGCTCAACTGGCGCACCGGCATACTGCTGTTCCTCGGTACAATACTGGCGTTCGCGATCATGAGCGGCGTGGTGCTCAATACGACTTTTCTGGTGCACGAAATCCGGCGCAATGCCCAGCACGACGCGTTCATCAACGCGGTCACGCACGAGCTGAAGACGCCCATCGCCTCCATACGGCTGTATCTGGAAACGCTGCAGACGCGCGCGGTGGACGAAGCTAAGCGCAAGGAATTCTACCGCATCATGGTGGAGGATAGCGAACGGCTGCTGGAGACCATCGAGCAGGTCCTGCGCACCGGCCGCATCGGCGCCGCCAGCCGCAAGCTCAACGTCTCGCGCATCGAGCTGAGCGGGGTGATCGAGCAATGCGTGGAACGTACCCGCGCGCTGCACCACGTGCCGCCCGGAGCTCTGCAATACCATCCAGGTCCGGCGGTCACGATCGTGGGCGATCCGGATGAAGTGCAAGCGGCGCTTTCCAACCTCATCGATAACGCGGTGAAGTATTCCGGCAGCGACGTCAACGTGACCGTGGAGACTGTCAGGAGCGACGGGAACTACGTAACAGTGCGAGTGACCGATCACGGGCCAGGCATCGAAAAGACTGAGCTGAAGCGTATCTTCAAGCGCTTTTACCGCGTGCCGGGGGCGCTGGCCACCCGCGTGAAAGGCACCGGCCTGGGCCTGTTTATCGTTCGCTCCGTCGCCAAGCGGCACGGCGGCCGCGCCTGGGCGGAAAGCGAGGGGCTGGGACGCGGGGCCACCTTTGTGCTGCAACTTCCCATCGTCAAATGAGCAGGATTCTAGTAGTGGAAGACGAGCTGCACCTGGCCGAAGGGCTGCGCTTCAATCTGGAGGCGGAAGGTTATCAGGTGCAGGTGGTGGAAACCGGGGAAGCCGCGTTGGACTTGCTGCGCGCCCAGCCCTCGCCAATCGATGTGGTGATTCTGGATGTCATGCTGCCGGGAGTGGATGGCTTCGCCGTGATGACGGAAATGCGGCAAGGCGGCCAATTCGTTCCCACGCTGATGCTGACGGCGCGGAGCCACCCCGAGGACGTACTGCGGGGTTTCGCGGCCGGGGCCGACGACTACCTGACCAAGCCTTTCGAGCTGGCCATTCTGATCGCCCGCATACGCGGCCTGCTACGCCGGCGCGAGTGGCTGCGCGCGTCGCTGAACCACTCGAGCGCGCCGCCGGAGGCGACCGACACGTTTACGTTCGGCGACAAGTCCATGCACTTCGACCGCCTGGAGCTGCGCGTGCGCGACCAGGTTTTTCCGCTAACGCTGATGGAAGCCAACCTTCTGCGCTACCTGGTGCGGCACGAGGGGAGCGCGGTGTCGCGGAAGGCCATGCTGGAAGAAGTATGGGGGCTGCAAGAAGACACCGACACGCGCCCCATCGACAATTTCATCGTGCGCCTGCGGCGTTATATCGAAGACGACCCCACACATCCGCGGCATCTGCTGACCGTGCGCGGGGTGGGCTACCGCTTCGTGGCGGCGCCCGAGTAGAGTCTTGTAGTGTCTCACTGCTGAGACGCTGCGGAGATCCGGTCGCAAGCGCGCGCCGGCCGCCACGTTGCGACACCTCGGCTCACCCGAGCGCATGATCCGAACCCAGGGCTTCAGCCTCAGGCCGTGGGGCTGATTCCGGCGGCGCCGCGCCATTGCGAAATTCGGGCGTGGAGGCCCGCAGCCGGAACAGAGAACTGCAGGTGCGGAACTCGTTCCTCGCGAACTTCAGGGCGGCCTTTCCCGGCTCGGTACGCACAATCCGTCCGCGCGCGATCAGATTCAAATGCACCTTTTCGTTTAACAGGACCGGCCAACCGATGTGTAGTTCCACCGGCGCGGCCACGGCCAAGGTTCGACTGGTGGTGAAAAGCGCTCCACTGCTGCTGATATTGAGGATCTCTCCCCAGCCATGTTCCTTTCCACTCCGGAAGTGCACGGGAATATTGATCGGAAAACGGATGGCCCGGCGGCGGTCGGATGGGCCGGCCTTTTTTTTACGAGATCGCGACGACCGGCCTCTTGAACCAGGAACCTGCTTGAAGAAAACCGCGTGTACCGGCATAACGAGCGAACGTGGAAGCAATCGCAGTGCCAGCAACCATCCGGTACGGTGGCGCGCCGATTGCATTCGTCGTATTCGGAATCTCGACGCCATGATCCTTGAACAAGCTCGCGCCATCCGCAAAGTGACGCCTATTTCCGGAGAACCAGAAATCACTCGATCCTATGCCCGGAAGCTGCACGCCATCGCCAACAATTTGGAACGGCGGGCCGATGCTCTGCGGCGCCACGCTCATCACCTCCGTCAGGCGGCGGATTCAATACAGGCTGAGGTCGACGGCGCACGTAGGCGAACTCTGGACCGCGCGAGTGCTCACCCGGATCGCGTACGTGCCCAGATCCTGCAACTTTATGCGACAAAGCCTTGAGGGTGTGTCGGCGCGTCCTTCCGGTGACGAAAATGCCCGATTTCCACAGATTCGGATTGCATTTCTAGTCCGCGGCCCAACGGTCGTCTGCAGAGCTATCTCAGCTTCGTCGAACGACTTGCGCGGCGACGAGGGAATACCTGTACTGGAATCAACTCCGGCACTCCGATTGCAGTGAGATTGCGTAAAAGGAAAATAACCGATGCTGAGTGCGATGTTCAATCTCTTGTTTGGATGTGCTCACCGGAAGACCACTTTTCCGTTGACGGCGGGACGCGGCCGCGGCGCTGCGTATGTGGTGTGTCTGGATTGCGGCGCGGAGTTCGAATACGACTGGAAAGAGATGCGGATCGGCAAGGCCATGGCTGCCCGCCGCAGCGTTGCAGCCGGTCCGGAGCCCGTGTTGGAAGCCGCGGGATCTGTCCGCCGCTTTTTCGCGTAGAACCCGCGCCGCTAATCCGGCGCAGGTGAGTTACGCGGCCGCCGCTTCTTCGGGTAGATGGCCTTCACGACGCTGTAACCTTCGCGATCCGGCGTCAGCGGACCACCGACCTGCCGGATGGCCGCGCGCACATACCGGCGCAGCCAGGGCTTCGCCAGGTCGTCGCGATGCTGAATCCGAATGTGGCGGACCTGCTTCCCCGAGCCCTCCAGCACGCCGCGCGGGTCCGGCAAGTCCGCGCCGCGATTAAACCCCAGATTCACGTGACCGCTGTAAACCGCCACGTGACAGAACCCTTCCTTGAGACGGCCGGTAAACGTATAACCAAGGGCTACCGCGTTGTAGGCGTCGTACATCGTCTCGATGGCGGACGGGGCTTGCTCAAGCACCATCGCCCGAACCGCCAGGGCGAGCTCCGCAATTGGCTTGTCGTATGGGGACAGGAACTGAAGCAGTTCAGGGCTGGGAGGGCGCATGCATGCATTGTAGCCACTGCGGAGCGGGGCAATCTTGCCGGACGGCGAACGTCATGAACATGCGCGATGAAATCGTCCAGGCGGTCGACGACTATCGCGACTGCCGCATGGGTATGATCGCGTTACCCTGAGCGCATGGAGTATTTCCGGTTCACTCTGTTCAACTCCATCACTCTGATCATTCTCGTTGGGACCATCTTGCTGTTGTGGCGGCGCTTCGCCGGAGCGCTCGCCGCTAATTGGCCGCTCGCATATTACGCGGTCCTGGTGGGCTACACCATCGGTTTCTCGGGCGGGCTCAATTCTTATTGGGTGGCGGCGGGCGTCGCCTGTGCGCTGGCGATACGGTTTGGATTTTATCCCGCACAGGTGCGGCTGGGAGAAGCCCTTCCGCTGGGTTATGTGGCGTGGCGGTGCGTGGGTTTGATTCTGATGTGGTGATGTGGCCTCCAAGTCGGCGAGGTATTGAGGTTTTAAAATCGTGGCCAAGTAGAGTTGCCGAGTGCCGAAATCCATGGGAGGAGTCGGAGCAGTCCGCGTTCTCTAAGGATTGACGATGCGGTGCAAGTCGAGCGATGGAGGCGTCACGGGGTCTGACTCAGCATCACGTGGATCTGCCCTCGATGGTGCGTCTGGTGATTGAACAGATGACTGCCCGCCACGTGCGCCGCCTCCACGTAGTCTTTGCCCTGATTATTCGTGTAGGCGAACGACCGGCTCCAAAAAGCGGCATCGAGCCCCGCGAAGAACGCCTCAATCCGTGCGTCTTCCCGCTCCCTCGCGCTCCGCAGAACGGAAAAATGATCGTACAGAATCTGGTTTAGTGGCGGGGTCACGCGTTCGCCGTTCTCGAACAATCCCATCCACCTTCGATCACCGAGCAGAATGTGATTCAGCAATCCATGAATGCTGCCGAAAGCCCCCGCACGTACCTTTCGGTACTCGGCATCATCCAACTGCCCACATTTCACAAAAAGCCGCTCGTTCGCAATGCGGTTGTAGCGGGCCAGCATCTGAAAATGAGTCACCAGGGTCATTCACTTGAGCTTACCGCGTCGGCGCCAAGGGCTTCTGGATAAAGCTGGCGACTCCCTGGGGCTCAAGCCGATAACCGCTCCCTCACGGTTGCGGCTCCGATTCGACGGCAAGATATGCGGGACACCACACATGTATGGTATCCTGATTCAGGAGCGTTTCTGCGAAGCAGGTGACGGTCTCCTATTTTTGATCCAACAATCAAAACATAGGGAGTCCGACTCGAACAGAACGCGCTGGTGTGCAAGCTCCTCCGTTTTCGGCAGGGAGAAGCCTAAAGGCGCTCGGGGGACGCCCACCCCATTGACAGAAGGGGTCAATGACGGGGGTCGCCACGGCCGAGTGGTTCGCTCCGCTTACAGCAGTTGGCAGGCGGAAGCGCCTGCCCCACAGCTATCCGTGGCCGAAGTGCATCAGCCAGCCAATCCCGAATAGCGCCACCACGAAGCAGCCGAATACATACAGCCCATAGCGCAACCGCTCCCGGTCGTCGCGCTTGGTTACCACACCCATCACAATGGAGGTGAAGAGCGCAAACAACAGCGACGCTTCAAAGTGGGACAGGGTCATTTTGGGCATCAGTTCTTCCTCCCGGCGGCGAGCTCGAATGCATCCACCATCGCCAGAATGTTCAGCAGGCCCGCGGTGACCAGGAACTTGGTTCCATAGTCATGCACTAACCCCGCCACGTCGGGCTGATTGTAGCCCAGCCACACCGTGAGCAGGTACAAGATGCCGGATGCCGCATCTCCGATGAATCCTCCGACGTTGATGACGATGGTCAGCAGATCGCCGCTTTGCGGTTGAAACATGGCGCCGCGCATCATCAGCCCGCATAGATACATCAAGGTAATGGAGACCAGCAACAGCACACCTCTGCCGTTGCGTTTCAGAAGGAAATGACCGCCGCCGGGGACCAGCCAGCCTAGTGCCACCGGTCCTGCCCAGACGCGCAGGGGCGGCATAGGCTCCTTAGGTTGCTTTTGTTTTGCTGCCATGACTGTTCTTTTGATTTTAGCAGGTTGGACGTAATGGAGCCGCGGGCGTTAGGGTCTCGGCTTCGCGCGCGTATCGCCGCATCCACTCTTGGCGCGTGCACAGGCTGTGGCGGTCGATCGCGCGGTCGATCGCCAGAATTCCGTCCAGATGGTCGATTTCGTGCTGCAACAACTCGGACAACGCGCCGGTAGCTTCGATGCGCCGCACGTTCCCGTCCTCGTCCTCGTAGCGCACTGTGACGGTTTCGCTGCGTTCCAGAAATACCAGCAGATCGGGGAACGAGAAGCAATCGTCCCACAGCCGGAACCTGTTGGCACTCTGCCACTCGTACTCCGGATTGCGAATGGCGTAGGCGGCGCCTTCGAATTCGATATATATTAGTCGTTGCAGCTCGCCGATCTGCACCGCGCTGATCCCGCGACCGAACCCATGCGTGCGGCGGAATTCGTGGAGCGTGGCGCGCAAATCCGTGAAGATCGGCAGCGCCTCGGAGGGCGCGCTCACCGGCGCGGAAACGGTGCGCAACAGCGGATCGCCTAGCTGCAGGATACGGCGGGCAGGCATTACACATGAAGATATCAGCAAAAGCACCCTGCCGGGTGGATATCGCCGGCGGCACCATCGACATATGGCCGTTGTACCTGTTCCACGCGAGCCCGGTCACTGTGAACTTCGCGGTGGATCGCTACGCAAGCTGCGTGATTGAAACCCGCGCAGACGCGCGCATCACCTTGCGGTCGCGCGATCTGAAGGACGCAGAGGAATTCGCGTCGCTCGCCGCGCTCCGTGCCGCCAAACGTTACAAGCTGCCGCTGGCCGCTTATATGCTGCGCTACTTCGCGCCTACGACCGGCCTGGACCTGGTCACCGACTCGGAGGCTCCAGCAGGCGCCGGCATCTCGGGCTCATCCACCTTGATCATCGCGCTGGCCGCGGCGCTCAACAAGCTCACCCACGCCGGCCATAAGCTCGAAAAGCTGCGGGAGATCGGCCAGAACATCGAAGCCCAGATCATTCGCGTGCCCACCGGCTGCCAGGATTATTACCCTGCGATGTACGGCGGCGTGAGCGCCATCGAGCTGACCGAGTGCGGCATCGCGCGCAAGCCCGTCGCGGTGGATCTGGAAGACCTCAACGCGCGCGTGGTCCTGGCCTATACCGGAGTTCCGCGCAATTCCGGAATCAACAACTGGGAGGTCATGAAGGCGCACCTCGATGGCGATCGCGCCGTGCATCGCAATTTCGACCGCATCGCGGAAATCGCCCGCGGCGTGCGCCAGGCGCTGGAGAAACCCGACTGGAACGAAGTCGCGCGGTTGCTGCGGCAAGAGTGGGCCAACCGAAAGAGGAACGCACCAGGGATTACGACGCCGCTGATCGACCGGCTGGTGGAGGTCACCCGGCGCGCCGGCGCAGTGGGCGCCAAGGTCTGCGGCGCGGGTGGAGGCGGCTGCGTCTTTTTTCTGGTGGAGCGCGGGGCCAAGGAACGGGTGAGCGAAGCCATCCAGTGCGAAGGCGCTACGGTGCTGCCTGTGCGCGTGGCGGCGCGCGGGGTTGTGGTTAGCCGCGATTGAGGGCGAAGGTCGCGATACGAGGAGGCGCGCATCCGAACTCAAACGCCGTTAGCGGGTCAGTTTCCAAGTGGTGTTTAGCAGCTAGGGGGCTTCTGGCCGATCCATAAACCGTTCCTAAGTGCGACGCGAGCACGCGGGCGTTTTCCGATCTCTGTCACCATTGGGAACGAACCTCTGGGCTGCGGTGTCTTTTAGAAAAGGTCGCTTCCGCAGGAAGGGTCTGATTGACAATGCGAACGCCCGCCTTTCCCAGCCTTAGAAAGCTCCTGCGGATCGCGGCCGGATGCACCCTTCCTTTTCTCTCGGGCCGCCGGTCACTCCCAGTGTCCGCCAAATACAGGGATGCCCAGACCGGGTCCGACAAATTAGTGGAATTCTGCTCGCTCACCGTGTAGCCCATGCATCGCAGCCGCTGCGCAATCCACTCCGCGGCATGGCGCTCATGCAGGCTGGCCGAGCCGCGGTCCGGCGCCACGGCGGCTAACTCGCGGAGGTAGTCTATGCTCTCCATCGGGCTTCGTTCCAGTATGCACCCTCGTCAAATTGATTGGCTCCGGGGTTCTTTAGTACGATGGAACGACGAACAGCGAGGTCAAACACTATCATGAACATTTGTGTTTTTCGGCACACTGCACGCCACAAGGGACGGCTCCTTGCGAAGCTCTGCGCCCTGACCGCGATGCTCGGCGCATCCCTGGCCGCGCAGACGCAAACGACCGAAATGCCCACGCCGGTCTTCAAAGTAAACGTAGTCGCGCACTCGACCAAAGCTATTAATTACCGGCATCGCAGCGGCTCCACGGAGATAGACTTCGCAGGCACTTCGGCGATGCCGCGTGCCAAGGGCCATGCGAAGGTGGATAGCCGGCAGGGCGCCATCAGCATTGACGCAACCTTTCGCGACGTGGGTCCCGCCAACCAGTTCGGCGCCGAGTACTTGACCTATGTGCTGTGGGCGGTCTCGCCCGAGGGGCGGCCCAAGAACCTCGGCGAGGTCCTGCTCGACGGCGGCAAGAGCAGCTTGAAAGTCACCACGGACCTGCAGGTTTTCGGCTTGATCGTGACTGCTGAGCCTTACTTCTCGGTGACCCAGCCGAGCGACGTGATCGTCATGGAGAATGAGGTCCGGCCGGACACGCTGGGTAAGTTCGAGCTTATCGATGCGAAATACGAACTGCTGCAGCGCGGTCAATATCAGAAGCTGGCCAACGTTCTGCAACTGACGCCGGATCCGAAGGTGCCGGTGGAAATCTATGAGGCGCGCAACGCGGTGCAGATCGCGCAGTCGTCGGGCGCCGATAAGTACGCGGCGGATTCCTTCCAGAAGGCGCAGGCAGCGCTGCAGCAGGCCGAGAGCTATCTGAGGCGGAAGGAGCGGAAGCCGGCCATCATGATTGCGCGGGAGGCCGCGCAAACGGCCGAAGACGCGCGCGTGATCGCCCTCAAGCGCGAGGAGGAAGAAGCCCTGGACAAGGAACGCGTGGCCGCCGCGGCGCGCGAGGCCGAGGCCAAGCGCCAGGCCGAGGATGAGCAACAGCGCCGCGAGCAGGCGGAAGCCGCGCGCAAGGCCGAAGCCGCCCGCCGCGCGCAAGCCGAAGCGGAGAAAGCCACCGCGGATAAACGGCGGTTGGAAGCGGAATTGGCCGCGGCCCGGGATGCTGCCGAGCGCGCCAGGGCCGAGGCGGCGCAAGCGCAGTCCGCGGCTGCCGCACAGGCGGCGCAGGCCGCAGCCGAGAAAGCGCAGCGCGAGGCGGCGGAAGCCGATCGTTTGCGCCAACAGGCCGAACTGGAAAAGCAACAGCTTCGCCAGCAGCTTCTGCAGCAGCTCAACGCGGTGTTGGAGACCAAGGACACGGATCGTGGACTGGTGGTCACCATGGCCGACGTGCTGTTCGATACCGGCCAGTACACGCTGCGGCCGGCGGCGCGCGAGAAGCTGGCGAAACTCGCGGGCATCGTGATCGCGCATCCGGGCTTGAAGCTGGCCGCCGAAGGACACACCGATAGCACGGGCACGCCTGCATTCAACCAGAAGCTCTCGGTGAAGCGCGCCGAGGCGGTAGTCGCGTATCTGGGCTCGCAAGGACTGACGAGCGAAAGCTTGAGCGCTTCCGGATTCGGCGATACCACGCCCATCGCGTCCAACAAAACCGCCGCCGGCAGGCAGCAGAACCGCCGCGTGGAATTGATTGTCTCAGGTGAGGCGATCGGAACCAAGATCGGGATCGGCAGCAACTAGGCACAGGAGTCCTCCGAATATGAGCTGGAACCGAATTGCCGTATTTATCATGCTGGCGCTCTCCGCGCTTCCGGCCGCCCTTGGCGCAGCCACGGTGAGCGTCGCAATTGTCCCGACCTCCGCCACACTGGCTATAGGTCAGACCCGCCAGTTCACCGCCACGGTGCGCAACTCGAGTAACACGGGAGTCGGCTGGCAAGTGAACGGGGTAACTGGAGGTAACTCGACCGTTGGCACGATCAGCGCCACGGGTCTTTACACCGCCCCTTCGGCTGTTCCCCGCCCTGCCGCCGTGTCGGTCACAGCGGTTTCGCACGCGAATTCGGCCGAGTCGGCATCGGCCATCGTCTTCCTTACCGCTCCGCAAGTGGCAGTAAGCATTTCGCCCGCGTCTGTGTCTGTGCAACCCAGCGGGTCTCAGCAATTCGCGGCCACATTGGTGAACACGACGAATACCGCCGTCACCTGGGAAGTGAACGGCGTGATCGGAGGCAGCTCCGCAACCGGCACAATTACAGCGGCCGGAGTCTATACCGCGCCCACTGCGATTCCCAGTCCCGCCATCGCGATCGTGACTGCTGTTTCGCAGCAGACCCCGGCCGCGGTCGCCAACGCCAACATCACCATCGGAACCGGCACTGCCTTCTACGTGGCCACCACCGGGAGCGATAGCAACAACGGCAGCTTTGGTTCGCCCTGGCGCACGATCCAGCACGCCGCGAATACCGCCGTAGCGGGCAACACCGTGTACGTGATGGGAGGCGTCTATAACGAAACGGTGACCTTCCCGAACTCCGGCTCCGCCACCGCCGGCTACATCACGTTTGAGAGTTATCCGGGCCAGACAGCCGTGCTGGACGGCACCGGCCTGTCGATTCCAGGCGGCCAGTATGGCCTGTTCACCATCCTGAACCAAAGCTATCTCGCCATCAGTGGATTTGAGATCCGGAACTATACAAGCAACACCGTCAATATCGTACCCATCGGCATTTACATCACTGGCGCAGACAGCTTTATACAGATCCTCGGAAACCAGATCCACGATATCGTCACGACGGCTAGAGGATGTAATGCCAACGCGCTTGGCATGGCCGTCTATGGCAGCAGCGCTCCAGCCTCCATTAACAACCTGACGATTAGCGGCAACCAGATTTACCACTTGACGACGGGATGCAGTGAGTCGCTCTCGCTCGACGGCAACGTGGATACCTTTACCGTCGCCAACAACCTCATTCACGACAACAATAATATTGGGATTGACGCGATCGGCTTCGAGGGCGTGTCTCCCGACCCCGCTTACGACCAGGCGCGCAACGGCGAGATCAGCGGCAACGTCGTTTATAACATCACGTCCTACGATAACCCCGCATACGGCCGGCAGTACGCGGCGGATGGCATCTACGTAGACGGCGGCACCGAGATTACCATAGAGCGGAATCTGGTCCACAACGTAGATCTTGCCATCGAAATGGCCAGCGAGCACTCGGGCCATGTCACCAGCTATGTCACGACGCGCAGCAACCTGGTCTATCGCGCAAACTCGGCTGGCATCAGTATCGGTGGATACGCCGCTAACGTCGGCGGCACCGACCATTGCACGGTCGTAAATAATACTCTTTTCATGGATGACACGAAGAATACGGGCAGCGGAGAATTCCAGATTCAATTCTACGCGACGAACAATATCTTCGAAAACAACATCGTCAACGCGACTACGCAGGGCCTGTTCGTTCATAACTTCACGGATTCGTCCCCCACTCCCGCGACTGTGGATTACAACCTCTATTTCTCATCTACGGGCTCCTCGGCGGGAATCTGGGATTGGAATGGAACGAAATATACCGGCTTTGCGGCGTACCGGTCCGCCACGGGCCAGGATGCCCACTCCAGCTTCGCGAATCCTCTATTTCTCAGCACGTCGATACCGGACTTGCAGGTCCAACCCTCCTCGCCGGCCGTCAATGCGGGCATCAACCTGGGGGCCCCGGTGGTCGGGACACTCGATTTCGCGGGCAATCCGCGGGTGCAGGGCGCTAATATCGATATCGGCGCTTATGAGCAGCCCTGAGGCTCGTGGCGCCCGCTTCAGCGTGCTGCTGTGGGCTTCAGCCCACAGTCGGTATTCGGCGGACTGAAGCCCGCCCGGCCCAGCGGGCACCGCACGCTCATCTGTGGCCTTGTTCGACACCGGTTTGCGGTGCGGTAACTGCGCTTGCGTGGACAAATGCCAAATCCTGGCGAGCTTCTCTCGCCTGCGCCGACAAGAGTGTCGGCGCGGCAGGCGGGAGCGCCTGCGCCACGAAACCGGCGCAGCCGGCGGCCCTGCTAAAGCGTGCGCCACTACCCGCTACGGGCCCGACACGTATTCCACGCTGACCTGCACCTGAAAGTGGCTTTGCGGAGGATTGTTGTTGTCCATGGCCGCAATCGTGTAAGTTCCCGCCGACGCCTGCACCGGTGGAAGCGTCAGCAATGCTCCGCCCAAGTCCGTGTTATCGGTGTAGCCGCACTGGGTTATAAGTGTCAGCCCGCCGTTGTACGCCGTTTGTCCAAACAGTTGCCCAAACAGCGTATCGATGCATTCGGCTCGGTATCCCTGGACCAATAGCCGGATCGTATCCGTACTCTGCGCGTAAACGTCATAACTTGCGCCCGGAATGCTTACGGTCTGGCCGTTCTGCGTAGTCAGCAAGCCCGGCGCCAGGCCGGAGAGATAGGCCCATTGCCCGCTCACGTCCGCCCATAACTGCCACGGTCCGGAACTGTCAGTCACCTGGATGCCCGTAAGCTGGACCCGGAAGTGACTGCCCGGCGAGCTGAACTGGTTCCACGCGAACTGCAGGGTCCGGGCGTAGATCCCGTTGTCGGCGCCCAAGTAAGGCAAATGCACGTGGGCTGCGGTGGGCAAGCCATTCACCGGGCTTTCATAAGTCACGATCTCATTCACGGTGGTGCTGTGCTGCGGATGCGTGATGCTTTGCATCTGAATCGCGGTAGCGCTGGGCGGCGGAGGCGGCAGTGGGACGTCAAAGTCGTAATCCATGTCATTGATTGGCATATCTTCGACGCCGGCCGTTCCCCACGGGAATGCGCTGGGGCCCGCCACGGTCTCGATCGGTCCGGTCAGAGGCTCGCCAGTCATCTCTTGCACCAACTGACTTACAAGGGCTGCCAGTAGGGCAGAAGCCGGACCCGCGGCATAATAAGTTTGCTGTTGCGCCGAATCTAATACATCCTCGATGCGGCCGCCCCCATAGCCGCTTTGGTCAAGCTCCTCTGTCAGACCGGGCGGGTCGATCTGGTTGGCGCCACCGCCATGGCCGCTGACGTAGATGTCCACCTGCGAAGCGCGCGCGCCGCTTCCAGCCACCGCGGCCGGACGCTGCCGCATGGTGGCTATCAGCCGCGGCGGGTGTATCTCGGTGTTGTCTCCGGTGTCCGGATGACCCGCATCCAGTATCCAGCGGCCCACGACGAACAGGCGGTCGCCAACCGTAGGATTGGCCCAGATAGGCAGGCCGATGTCGCCTTGCCCGTAGCTGGTCGTGTTACCCGCGTTGAGTGTCTCCCATTCGATCTCGATGATGTCCGGCGCGGCGCCCGGCTGCGATGGCGCATTTGCATAGTAGTTGTGGGTCCCCACCAGCCACTGGTATTCCGGATCCGGCGTGAAATAGAAGTTCGCGTCGTGCGCGTAATGCGTCCCCGGATAATCGGTGTGCGAAATCAGCGCAGGTTGGCCGTCGGGGTTCGATCCATTCGCCGCTATGGTCCCATAGGCCGACACCGGCGCCCCGTGCCACACCGTTACCCATTCCGGGTCGGTTCTCTCCGGCGAGTCATCGGTGAGACTGCCCGGAAAGACGCCCAGGCGGCCGCCGCGCGCTGAGCCCCAGTTGATAGTGAAGCCGGACCCCTGCTCGGTCGCCACACAAATGCTGATGGTAGCGCCCGCTGCCACCGTCCCCGAAACCGAACCGGTAGCAGAGACCTGGTAGGTCCCCGGCCTGGGAATGCGCGCCGTGGGGCCTACCACGCCACTGTCGTATGGAATGGTGAAGCTACCCGAGATACTCCCGGAGGCACTTGCGGTGAGGGAGCCTAAGGGGAGATCGGCCGGCGGCGCGGCCGGCCAGTTGAGCGGCCCATGCAAGCTGGTTGTGACGGTCTCGCCCGATTTCCAACCACTTCCCTGGACCTGGATCGGCGTGCTCCAACTGTATAGCAGCGGAACGAAGACGTTATTCAGCGTGATGCCGCCCGCGGCGCTGACGCTCGATTGCGGCGCAGTCGCGGGTCCTACCGCTATGGTCACGGTGTTGGAGCTTGCGCCACCAATGGAGATCGCGACTGGCGCATCTCCCGCGGGCGTGCCGGCTGGCACTAACGCGTTCACTTGATAGAGGCCTACATAGCCCGGCGCGAGACCGGAGAACGACACGGTGGCAGCCACGTTTCCAATGGTCACGGTCGGAGTCGTGGGCGTTTCGGCCAGCGGACCGCTCGGCGCCGGAGCACCAGTCGGCGGCTGATTGCTCACCGGGCCCAGACCAGTGCAGTAGATCTGTATGTAGGTGCTGCCTGGCGTAGCCGGATTCGAAGAATCGACCAGGCGATTGGAAGAATCGAGGATCGCGCCTTGACCGGTACCTTGCGCGTTCGTGCTGAAGATGCCGGGCGCGAATGGCGCGAGCGCCACCGTCTGCGCGGAACTCGTCTGGCCACCCAGCGTGGCCGTAAGTGAAGTCTGCGCCTGCCCGGCGAGTTCCCATGGCGCCTGCAGGTTTACCTGTAAGTCCGATGCATAAAACAGCGGCGCTGCCGTCGCCCCACCGAACTGCAGCGAAAGCCCGGAAAGGTTCGTGGGGAGCGGCACACCCGTGGCCTTGAAGGACGCGCTCAGCGGGAAAGTTCCATAGACCGAAGCGATGCTGCCCGGCGCAACCGGCCCGGGTGCGTCGCTGGCCGCATTGACTACGCCTCCCGCATTGATTGACGGGGCTTGCTGCGCACGGATTCCTACGCACGCCACTGCGGCGATTACGATCGCTCTTCGTGCGGACATGGCCCCTCGCAGCAATGTAATGATATTGTAACTTGGGCGGCCCACGCGGGGATATCCTGCGAACTGAAGTTCGCCGCGGCGCGCCGAAGCGTGCGCCCCGTCACTTCACCGCGAGAGTTACTCCCGGCTGGCTGGCTACGTTTCCGATCGCGATGCTCACCTGCACACTATTGCCCGGCGTTACCGACTCCGGTACCAGCGCATTCACTTGCACCAGTCCCGCCGTCGCGCCCGGAGCTTCTCCACAATAGTTCAGCGTCGCGTTTTGGCCGCCAATGGTGGCCGAACAGGAAAGCGCGACCTTAGGCAGTGGTGTCCCACTGATGCGGCCGTCCACGCCGGGCGGGTTAGTGAGTCCTTCGCCGGTGGCATAAATGAAGACATACTGGCCGCGAGAGGCCGGTTTTGCCGGGCCATTTAGGGTGTAGTCCTGGTTCAGAATCGCGCCCTGACCGCTTCCGGAAGAATTCTTGGTAAAGATGCCGGGCTTGACGGCCGCCACCGGAACTTGGAACGGAGCGGACGCATTCCCTTGATACACCACCACCACGTTCACGTTCTGAAGCGGCGCGATTTCATAGGGCACTATCGCATTCAGTTGCGTAGCCGACACGTAATAGACTGGCGCGGGATTGCCGTTGAAGAAAACCTGCACACCGTCAAACGAAGTGCCCCACAGGCCGTTCGATGGTTGCGCGAGGGCGCCTGCCGCCGGTCCTAGCGACTGGCCCCAGATAGTTACGATCTCTCCCGGAGAGACGCCGGCGGCGGCGTACGAGGCGGCGTTGGTGACCGCGGTCACTACCGGTTGCGGCACGCTCATGGCGCTCTGCGCTTGCGGAATCACCAACAGGGTCATGGAGTACGCGGGGAAGGTCAGCGCGACCTGGTTTCCGCCAGTGGGTACGTCGGATCCCTGCCGCACGATGCCGCCGGGATTCGCCTGGCTGTACTGCCAGACCTGCGCCGTACCGGCGGGCGTGAAATTCGCCAGGCTCACAGTGTCGGCAATGTCGCCGGTGGTTTTATTGAGCACCAGGATCGTAAGCGCCGAATCCACGCGCTGCGCCGCATAAATCGAGAGCGTATCGGGAGCGCTGGCGGTTGCCGAGACGCTGGTGCCGCCGAACGCGGAGCCGTTTCCGTCGTAATTGAGGAACATCTCAAACGCGAACGCGCCGGGATCGGTGGGAGCGGGGGGCCCCCAGAGCGTCGCCATGTCGAGGCTGTAGGCGCCGAAGATTCCCAGAATATCGGCCTGCGCGATGGCTCCCGTGATGCTGTTCAGCGCTCCCCAGCTATATTCGGTAATCGCCGTCTTGGTTCCTGGGTAGTTCTGGTCCACCCACTGGTGCAGTTGTGGAACCAATTGCGGCGCAACTTGATTGCCGGTGGCGTCGTTAATTCCTCCGTCCGGCACAATGTAGTTCGGGTCCCAGAAGGCGCGCGTGGAAGTCATGCGCAGAGTCTCCATGGCGCTGTCGCCCTGCGTCGAGCTGAGAGTCCCTGGAGCGATATAGCCATGCACGTCCAGGTAATCCAGCAGGCGAAAGCCATTGGTCTGCTCGAACTGGCTCATCTGCTGCAGGTAATATGGAATCCACGGCACGCCGCCGTGCGCCTTCTGGTCGGTAGGATTGTCCCAATACTGATACGGCGCCGTACCCCAGCCGCTATCCATATCCGCCCTGGAGAACAGCATTCCCGACCAGCCCCCCGGCACCGGGCCGGTGATCAGCGCGCTGGGGTCGACGCCCTTCACGGCCTGCGCCAGTCTCAGGTTGCGCGTCAGCATGTCGTCGTAGGTGGCGGCCTGCTGGTAGATGTCGATGTGCACGCCGTACCACCATTCCGGTTCGTTATCCATGCTCCACAAGCGAACGCCGCCCGCACTCGCGGGACCGTACCTGTTCAGGATGTAGCCAACCCACTGCTGGGCGAATGTCTCGTCCATCGGCTGGTAGGCGTCGGCCGGGTCGTTCACGATCTGCGTTTTTCCATCGGGCAGGAGTCCATCGCCGCAATTGGAATTGTAAGGATCCGTTTCATATTGCTGCCCGTACTTTGCGACGCTGAAGCTGCAACCGCTGCCGCTTTTCGGTGTCCAGTCCATTAGGGATATGGTTCCCAGGGACAATGCGCCGGTCTGCAGGTTCGCCTCGTGGAAGAGGTCGAACGACGAACCGTTGGGCAGCGAGGACGTATCTCCACTGTTCTGCACGGAGTTCTCGAAATACCAGTCCGCGGCGCTGTTGCTGACATCGATTTGCCAGTTGTAACTGGTAGTGGCGTCGCCGCCGAAGCGGCGGACCGGGATCCGCATGATGGAGCTCAGACCAGTGTCGCTGTACTCGTTGATACCGTACACGTAAGGGCTGATCGGATGGCGGCTGGCGTTGGCATCCACGGCCAACGACGGCGGGGTCTGGGCGCACAGGCCCAGTGCGCAGAATAGCGACGTTATCTGCAGAGATGCACGCAACACCATGGCAACCCTTCTCTAATGTTACCCCCAGGGCTGGTACTCGTAAACGTTGCTCCAGGGAAGTGTCCGGCGGTAGAATCGTCGGATCGCTAACCTCGTCAAAAATCACTTGGTTCTCACCTACATGGTGCTGGTCGGCCTGCCCGTACTGGGCCTGTTCGGCATTTTGGAGGTGGGGCGAAGCCTCGCCGCGCCGCTGTCCATTGGCGGCGAATGGACGCTCGAATTCGATCCCGCAGCCAATTGCGCCGGCCCGGCGCGTCTGCGGCAGCCCGCGCTTAACATTTCGCAATCCGGCACCAGCGCCCTCATCACCTTGAATGACGGACGCGCCACCACCATCGATGCGACTATTGATGGCTCCACACTGGCTGCCAAATCGCTCACCGCGACCATTACCGGAAAGCAGGGCCAGCGCGTGCTCGAAGGCAAGATGGACTTCGATGGTTGCGCGCCGGTGGCCTTCCGAGCGGTCCGCCAGACGTCGAAAAAGCGAGGCGAGTGATGCTGAATCTCTTCCAGCTCGTCTTGCAGATCGCCGTGATTCTGGTCGCGGCGCGCGTGGTGGGCTTCCTGTTCCAGAAGATCAATCAGCCGCAGGTCATGGGAGAGATGGTGGCGGGCATCCTGCTGGGCCCCTCGCTGCTGGGCTGGGTGGCGCCGGGCATGTCAGCCGCGCTGTTTCCGCCCGCAAGCCTGGGCTATCTCAACGCGCTAAGCCAAGTGGGGCTGGTGGTGTTCATGTTCGTGGTGGGGCTGGCGCTGAATCCTACCGAGTTGCACGATTATGGCCACGCAGCGGTGCTGACCAGCCACGTGAGCATCGTGGCGCCCTTCTGTCTCGGCGGTTTGACCGCGCTGTATCTCTACCCCAGACTCTCCGACGATAGCGTTACCTTCACCGGCTTCGCTCTATTCATGGGCGCCGCCATGAGCATCACCGCCTTTCCGGTGCTGGCCCGGATTCTGTCCGAGCGCGGCCTGCTGCGCAGCCGCATGGGCACGCTGGCGATCGCCTGCGCGGCGGTCGACGATGTCACCGGGTGGTGCATCCTGGCCTATATCGTGGTGCTGGTGCGGGTGACGCATGCCACTCGGCCCGCATGGGTGACGATTGCCGGCTCGCTGGTCTACGTCGCGCTGATGCTGTTCGTGGTGCGGCGCTTCCTGCCGGCGTTCGAGCGCTCGTTTCGCCGCCACGGGCGGCTCAGCGACAACATCGTGGCCGTGATCGTGGTGCTGGTGCTGGCCTCCGCGCTGGCTACCGAGTGGCTGGGCATTCACTTGCTGTTTGGCGCTTTTCTGATGGGCGCTATCATGCCGAAGAGCCCGGAGTTCACGAGCTACCTGCTGCATAAGTTCGAATCGGTGACCGTGGTGCTTCTGCTGCCGCTGTTCTTCGCCTTCACGGGTCTGCGCACGCGCATCGGCGTGGGGGGCGGTGGCGCAATCTGGTTCTACAGCGCCATCGTGATCGTGGTCGCGATTACCGGAAAGCTTGGAGGCTCCATGCTGGCGGCCCGGCTGGCCGGCACGCCCTGGCGCGACGCCGCTTCGCTGGGGATTCTGATGAACACGCGCGGCCTGATGGAACTGGTGATCCTGAATATCGGGCTGGATATCGGCGTCATTTCTTCGGCCATGTTCTCGATCATGGTGCTGATGGCGCTGGTGACGACGTTCATGACTACGCCGTTGCTGGAATGGGTCTACCCGGCACGGCTGCTGCGGGCGGAAGTCGACGACGTCGCACAGAAGAGCGTAGCGTGACGCGATTCGCGGTGGGGCCAGCCGCTTTCGCCTGCCTTCTTGGCTCTCGGCGTTCCTAGCCCGCAATCGTCGCGGCCGGAACGGCTGGCCGGGAGAAGCACACGCGCAGCTCGGCACTGACGTTGACAGGCTTCCTGCTTTCGACGTCTATGGGGCACCAGACCGAGCGGGCCTTGGCCAGAAGGCTGCGATCGCGCGCCCGAAGGATCTCGGTGTAGCGCTCGAACCGGATGCGGCTGGCGGCGCCCACCCACGTCCTGGCGATGATGTCTTCGCCGAGGTAGGCCGCCTGCTTGTAGTCGATCTCGTGATGCAGCACGATCCACGCCAGCCTAGCCTGGTCCGCGGCGGGCGCCAGAGCCTTCCAGTGCGCGGCGGCGACGTCCTGCACCCAGCGGAGATAGGTGACGTTGTTGACGTGGCCCATCTCGTCGATATCCGCCGGCTGGACGGAGAGGGGCAGTTCGAAGGCGTCGGGATTTTCGGTCATCTCTTTTAGTATCCCGCCGCGTGTCGAATGCGTGGCGAAGTATCGAGGCTCTCGCGTTCTCACGTCGACGCTACGCACCCACGCTGCCGGCGACCATGCCGTCCCACGGTAGCGAGACGGTGGCAACGCACCGCGGACACCACCGCCGCGCGATTTCCCTTGACATCCGCGTGAACCGTTTTCCCGCCCCCGGCAACCCAATGATCCCAAAGACTGAATAATCAAACATTTGGCGCGGCAACGCACCCCGTCCCACGGTACGTCCCACTAACCCCTTGACAGCGGCTCCCCTTTGTGTAATTATTCATTGTAGTGAATAAAAATGCATTGAGAGGTGTCGCCGTGGCCGCTTTCCCCATCCCCCAACGCGTTACGCACATCTCCGCGCCGGACCTGGCGCGCGACCTAGATCTCAGCGACGACGAGTTGTCTGCGCTGCTCGACTTGGCTCTGGACGTCAAGCAATCCCCCCGCGATTACGCCCGCGCGCTTACCGGCAAGTACCTCGGACTTCTCTTTGAGAAAGCTTCCCTGCGCACCCGCCTCACCTTCGAGCTGGCCATCAAGCAACTCGGCGGCGATTCCGTTTTCAGCGAAGGCCGCATCGGCGCGCGCGAGCCGCTTAAAGACATCGCGCGCAACCTGGATCGCTGGGTGCACGCCATCGTGGCACGAACTTTTTCGCAGGAGACCATCGAGGAGCTGGCGCGTTGGTCTTCGGTGCCGGTCATCAACGCCCTCAGCGACCTCTACCATCCGTGCCAGGCGCTCGCCGATGTCGTCACGCTGAAAGAGCGCTTCGGCGATCTCGCCGGTTTGAAGCTGGCTTTCTGCGGCGACGGCAACAACGTGGCGCACTCGCTCATGCTGACCGCCACGCGCCTGGGAATGGATTTCGCCATCGCCACGCCGCACGGCTACGAGCCCAACCCCGAAATCGTGGCGCAGGCCGATGGACTGGCCGCCGTCAACGGCTCCTCGCTGCAGCTTACCGACGATCCCGCGGAAGCCGTCGACGGCGCCCACGCCGTGTATACCGACGTGTGGGCCAGCATGGGTCAGGAAAAGGAAGCCGTCAAACGGCGCAAGGCTTTCCAGCCTTATCAGGTCAACGATGCGCTGTTTGCCCTGGCGCGGCCGGACGCCGTCTTCATGCACTGCCTGCCCGCGCACCGCGAAGAGGAAGTCACCGATTCCGTCATGGAGCACAGCCGCTCGGTGGTTTTCGATCAAGCTGAAAACCGCCTGAATGCGCAAAAAGCGCTGCTGCTCATGATGCTTGGATAAGGGCGAGCTTCGCTCGCCTGCGCCGCGAAGAGTCGCGGCGCGGCAGGCAGGAGTGCCTGCGCCACGAACACTTATGAATAAACCTAAGAAGGTTGCCCTGGCTTATTCGGGCGGCCTGGATACGTCTGTCATCATCCCCTGGCTCAAGGAAAACTACGGGTGCGAAGTGGTCGCGGTGTGCGGCGACATCGGACAAGGCCCCGATGAGCTCGAGGGCCTGGAAGCCAAGGCCCGCCGCACCGGCGCGTCGGAAGTCTACATCGAGGACATGCGCGAAGAGTTCGTCACCGGGTACCTTTGGAAGCTGGTGCGCTCCGGCGGCGTGTATGAGCACAAGTATCTGCTGGGCACTTCCGTGGCGCGGCCGCTGCTGGCGAAGAAGCAGGTGGAGGTGGCGCTGCGCACAGGTTGCGACGGCCTGGCCCACGGCTGCACAGGCAAAGGTAACGACCAGGTTCGCTTCGAGCTGACCTACAAGGCGCTGGCGCCGCATCTTCCGGTGATCGCGCCGTGGCGCGAGTGGAACATCGTATCGCGCGAGGATGCCATCGCGTACGCCAAGTCGCACAACGTGCCGATCGCGCAATCCACTACTAAGATTTACAGCCGGGACCGCAACCTTTGGCATATCTCGCACGAGGGCGGCGCGCTGGAAGATCCCGCGAATGCCGCTCCGGACGACATATGGATGCTCACACGCAGCCCCAGGGAGGCGCCCAGCACACCGGGCGAAGTAACCATCGGCTTCGAATCGGGGGTGCCGGTTTCCGTCGACGGCGTGCGCATGCCCGGCGTGGCGCTGGTCGGGAAGCTCAACGCCATCGGCGGCGAGCACGGCATAGGCCGCATCGACCTGGTCGAGAACCGTTTCGTCGGCATGAAATCGCGCGGCTGCTATGAGACGCCCGGAGGCACCCTCATCTACGCCGCACATCGCGAACTGGAATCGCTGACGCTCGACCGCCAGACGCTGCACTACAAGCAGCGCCTGGCGCTCGACTACGCCGAAATGGTCTACAACGGCCTCTGGTTCACGCCTCTGCGCGAAGCTCTGGACGCCTTCTTCGCCACCACCAGCGCCACCACTACGGGCGAAGTGACGCTGCGGCTCTACAAGGGCAACCTGGAACCGGTGAGCCGCAAATCGCCCTATTCGCTATACTCGCTGGATATCGCGAGCTTCACTATGGGCGCTTCCTACGATCAGAAAGACGCGCTGGGCTTCATCAACCTGACGGG
>JBEKUO010000012.1:0-29409 GCA_049514955.1 Bryobacteraceae bacterium
ATGCCTGCGCAGAAGGCTGGTTTGTGAACCGCGTCGGACCGGGGTCGCTAATTTCATAAGCAGCGACTCCATATCGTTGCATATATGGAAGCTCTCGAACGGGCAGACCTGAGTTCTGCTATCAGCTTGCCTCTTAATCTGGGCTACGGAGGATCCGCCTGTGGCCGTTCTACGTCCAGGTGTTGTAAGAAGGGCCAACCGGGCTTCTGGTGACGCTGCTTAACAAAGGGATGGTGTGCGATTACTGGCGCGAGCCGTAAGAGGAAAATGGCCGCATACCTGTTCATGCAATGCGTCGACAGTAATGGCAAGCATCTGGAGCGGTAATTTGATAAAAGGAAAGAGTACAAAGCACTCTGCCCAGCCCGTGCCTGGTGCCGATTCGGGAGGATGAATGCGCGCTCTGGCATTGCAATTCGCGGTGAACCTTTGCGCTTTTGCACAGTCAGGGCCGGCCAACCTCGACTTCAAAAGCGGTGACCCCGGTCAGTTGCCTTCGGGCTGGACGGTTTCCGAGGCGGCGCGCAAAAACGGAGAGCTTTCGGAACTGCGTCGAAGCGGTTGTTTTCGTGAATCGAGTTGCGTGCTGGTGCGTCGCAACCTTCTGCAGAAATTCGATGCCGAGGCCTGGCGCGGACGCGTTGTTGTGCTGCGAGGCTGGCTTCGCGTGCAGCCTGCAAGCGAAAACGATCGCGCCGCGATGCGGATTGTGATCGAGGGTCTCGACGGCCGCAGGCAGGTCGCCGCGGGCCTCAGGGACGAAGCGGTTCATTCCGGCGACTGGCAGCGAAATGACGCTATTATTTATGTCGATTCGGAGATTCGTTCGATCACCATCGGCGTGCTGTTCACCGGAGAAGGAGAGTCGTGGGTAGAAGGAGTGTCGTTTCAACCCATGCCGCGAAGTGGGAAACTTCCGGAACAACAGATTCCCCTAGACATACACGCACAGTACGCCCGCATCGACCGGGATGTTACGGGCAGGTCTCTCGACGATCTCGATAACGTGTTGGAACGGCCGCTACGCACGGGTGCCGAGTCGATCCTTCCGTTTGACTCCAGAATCAGCGGTTTCAAGCCCCTGCAGGCGGGCGGCGCCACTCTGGCCCTGAGCACAGGCGCTGTCACTCCGGAAGGTGTGCTGGACGACCATATCGCGGTCCGCGCCCGCGCGCGGTTGACGCGGTCCTCTCAATCCCGGCGATATGTTTACGAGCTCGAGTATGTGGACGTCTGGACGCGAACCGCACATGGGTGGAAGGCAATAGACTTCACTCCCGTATCGCTGCGCGATGTCACACCCGGAGAGACCGGAACGCCCGCCGATCAAGAGACCAGCGACGGGATTGTTCCGTGCGGGTTGAAGTCGTTCGGAAGATACACGCTGGGCGCCACCGATTATAACGACCGCGTGCGCCCGCGCGGCAGTCTCAGCGCCGTCATGATTTTCGTCGATTTCCCGGATGGGGATCACGACGAAACACCGCAGGATCTCTATGAGCAACTGGCCCCGTTCGCGGTGGACTGGATCCGTCGCGAGTCCGGGGGCAAAGCAGTTCTGAACATCCAGCCCGTGCGTAAGTGGTTTCGCCTGCCAAGAGCGTCCCGTGAATATCAACTTCCCGAGACGAACGCAGTGAAGCACCGAGTGTTCATCCTGGACGCGGTAAACGCCACAGCCCCGGAAAAGATCGATTTTCTGAAATACGACATCGTGTACATTGTCGCGGCGCGAGCGCCGGGCGCTCTCGGTACCGGTACGCTGAATGCTCCGCCCGGCTACGGCGTAAAGCTGCGCGACGGAGAACTACGCCAAGTGATTACTTTCGGGAACGACATACGCCGGCCACAACGGTACGTTGCGGCCGGGACTCTAGCCCACGAGACGGAACATCTGTTCGGCCTGCCCGAACTATACGAATACGGGATCGCGGACTTAGAGAGGCGCGCTGGCGAGTGGAGTATCATGAGCGGCCGATTCCATGCTTCCCATCTCACTGCATGGGAAATGGCCAAGCTCGGCTGGTTCGCAAGCGACCAGAACGTCTGCGTGGGGAACGAAACAAGGACTGCAACTCTGACTCCTGTCGAAATCCCGGATGGTCTGAAATCAATAACCGTACCTGTCAGCGATTCGCGCGCCTATGTAGCGGAAGTCAGGGAACTGACCGGCGATGACGTGGGCCTTTGTAGCGAAGGGGTACTGATCTACGCCGTCGATACATCCGTGGAAAACGGGCGCGGACCCTTGCAGGTGATCGGTGGCGACAGGAACAGCGCGGATGCAAGGCGAAAATGTGGACCAGCGTGGGACGCGCCGATGCGGCTCGACGGGCAAACGAGTTTCCACGACGCGGCATCCGGAGTCACGATCGAACTCATCCGATCCGAGCTCGGTGACTATACGGTTCGCGCTTCTAGGACCATGCCGCCGCAGGGACACCCATAGGCATAACGTGCGCCTACCTTGCCGATCCGGTCCGTTTTGTTGTAGAGAGTCTCCCGCGAAACATTCTCGCCGGTTTCCGTAGCCGGCCGAAAACCTTATCCGATCCGGTTTTCCCGGAGTCTCGTTCTCCGGGCATTTTCGTGGGCTCCGGTCCGCATGGCCATAGTTTATCCTTTTCGGCCAGGCAGGATTCATCATATTACGCGGCGGCGGGCGTGGCCAGCCGCGCCAGCGTCTCGCGGTAATTCCAAGGCATCCACGCCGACGGGTTCGGTTTAAGCTCCTCCGCGTACCGCAGCAACTCGGTGAGATAGTCGAACGAATTGACTCCGTTGATCTCGCAGGTGTGGATCGGGCTCATAAACAGATCGCCCACCAACTAAGCCGCTGCCGGAAAGCGCTGAAGGCCCTGAAGCCTTTCAGCGGTCCGACTGGTACGGTAGCAAAGCTCTTGGCAGTTCCACGGCCCGTCCTGATGGAGCGAGAAAAGGAATATCGGAAACAGGTTGACGCTAATCCAAGACGGCGGGTTCCGAAGCGCAAAACCGAGATTCGGACACAGCGTAAGGTGATCCGGCAACGATCCCACTCATGATCCAGTGCCTTATTTGATCGGCCGAATAGCGTCAATGGCATCTTTGGTATCGATGTCGCCGTCCCAATACCTCACCAAAACATCGCGATTTAGTTCTATCCACTTCATCAAAAGAACCAAATGATTGGCGCTCATCTTACCTTCGACAACATGCACCTTGGGACGGATCGCAACCGAAGTCATCTGCGATGGGAGCGCATTGGGTCCGGGCGAGACTTTGACCCGAACGTCATGTTGTGCGCTGCCCTTGTATGAAATCCAAACAACGAATGGCAGGCCAGTGTGCTTAGAGAAGAGGTTCGCCAGTTCAAACAAACCTTCGCTTCCGGGTTGTGCTACGAACTCAGTGAACGTCCTCATTGCCTTTTGAGTCATGATAACTCACCTTTTAGCCGTTAACGACAGTAGTTGGACCCGGCCAACGATCACCCTGAATCCAGCATAGCGCACCGCACTGGATTAGTCGGTATATTCTTACCCTTGTTAGGGCCGGATGTTTCCGGCGCCCGGGCTTAACCTATCGGAATCGTGCCCCTCCTGCGAGCTGAGCTTCTCCACGATGGCGCGCTCCTTGCGGCCGTCCTCCGGCCGATTGAGACGATAGTAGAGCGCGGCTAGCTCGATGTGCGGCCGCAGCCAGTTCGGATCCGCCTGCACCACTTTTTCGAATTCGCGCACGGCGGCCTCGATATGTCCCTGCGATCGCTCGATGCGACCGAGTTCATAGCGCGCCAGCATTGCGGAAGGCTCAATCTGCAAAGCGCGCTCCACATGCAGGCGTGCGCCATTCAAGTCGCGCTCGGCGTTGAGGATAGCGCCCAGAGTGAGGTGCGCGTCGAAATCGTCGGCATTCGCAGCGAGCGCCTGCCCGAGGTCCGCCTTGGCGCCCGGATAATCTCCCAGGTAGTTCTTGACCCTGCCGCTGAGCGTGTAAAGGCCGGGCAAATGTGGATTCAGCTTGAGCGCAGCATCAGTGGCCGCGTGCGCGCGCTCGAATTCGTTCAAGCCAAGCCAGGTCTGTGCGGCGAGCAGATAAGCTTCCGCATTGTGACCCGCTTCGGCGGCCTTCTCGACTTTCGGCAATCCTTCTCTCGGCCGCCCGTCATGAATTAACGCCGCGCCCAGCAGCCCGGCGACCGTCACGTCATCCGGATTTGCGGCCTCTACTGGCGTGAGCACCGCAATCGCATCCTTATTGCGGCCCATTCGGGAATAGCAATCGCCCAGCAGCGTTGCGACGCGCGCATTGCCCGGCTCGGCCTGATGCAGAGAACTCAACTCTGCGGCTGCATTTGGCAGGTCGCCCTTTTTGTACCAGGCGAGCGCCAGGTTGAGACGGAGACCGCTGTTGCCGGGCCGCTTCGTTAGAGCGGCGCGATATTGCTCGATGGCTTCATCATACAGGCCGGCATGCGCCAGGGCAGCGCCCAGATTGGCCTGCACTTCCGGTACGTCCGGACGCAGCTTGAGCAGTTCCCTATAGTCCTTTATCGCCAGCGCATCGTTGCCCTGCTGTTGGGCCGCGACCGCATCATGAAAGAGCCGCTCGGGATCGGACGCCTGCGCAAAAGCCACGGAACAGACGAAGATCAGCAGGGCCCCGGAAGGCATCAATTTCCAGTATAATCGCGCTACGCTAAGGGAGTAGTCTCTCGCAATCATGAAGTGTTTCTTCAGCCGTTCCGCGTGGTTCGCCTTCTGGCTGCTGGTGGCAACGTTGTCTGCGTGGGCGCAAACCCCCGCTCCTGAAAACTTCGACGACCTGGCGCGCAGCGCGGAAGCGGTTCTGGACAGCAACCCGGCCCAGGCCGCGGCGCTATACAAGAAGGCGCTGGACTTGCGCCCGGCGTGGCCGGAAGGGTGGTTTTACCTGGGCGGCGCCCTTTATCGTCTGGCGCGCTATGCGGAGGCGCTCGACGCCTTTCAAAAGGGGACCGCGCTCTCGCCGGCAAACGGCGCCGCATGGGGTTTCACAGGCCTCTGCGAGTATGAATTGGGCCACTTCGAGAAGGCGCTTTCCGACATTGACAAGGGCGAACGGCTGGGACTGGGATCCAATACCGGCTTCGAGACCGCCGTGCGCCAATGCGCGGCTCTGATCCTGATTCGCGCGTCTCTCTTCGATAAGGCGATGGCTCAAATGCAGCCGCTCACTAAGTATCATGTCGACTCACCCGCTGTGATCGAATTGGTAGGACTCTGCGCACTGGCGGAGCCTCATCTGCCGGCCGAACTGCCGGAGAAGCGGCAGACTGTCGCGGCTATGGCGGGCAAAGCTCTCTGGTCAGCCACGAGTCAGCACCCGAAAGAAGCCGAAGAAGGTTATCAGCAACTGCTTGCGGCGTATCCCAACGAGCCGGGCGTGCATTACGCGCATGGACTCTATCTGATGGACGTCGATCAGAATGCTGCCCTGGCCGAGTTCCAAAAGGAGATCGCCGCCAACCCGGCGCACTGGCCCTCGTTGCTGGTGAGCGCCTTCCTGGAAACCCGGCAAGGCACGCCTGAATTGGCGATCCGCTCGGCGCAGCAGGCCAGCAAGCTGGCTCCGGCAAGTTATCGCTGGCTGTGCGATGCGGAAACCGGACGCGCCCTGCTGAATATGGATCAGGCGGAAAAATCGATTCCTCTTTTCGAGGAATCTATAAAGCTGCAGCCGGACAATGCGCAAACGCACTTCTACCTGGAACAGGCCTACCGGCGCGCGGGGAGAAAGGCCGACGCGCAAAGAGAGAAAGCCGAGTTCGTGCGCCTCAAAGCCGTGGAGGACCCACTTAGCCTCCCTGGCCTGGTGAACAGCACGCAGCGTTAATTAGGGTAATAATATTTGACTGACCCAGCGCCAGGAAAGAGCTTTTCCGGCGCTCCTACCAGAACCCTTGCACGGCTTCACCACGCGGCAACGCAGGACGATCGCCTCTAAGCGTTCCTGCGATAGTTCGAAGCGATCCACCGCCGGGTTGTGCAAGGTTCCGGGACATTGTATTTCGATCACCCACGTTCCCTTTTCTAGATCGCCGCACGGAGGAGTATGGTCTGTCCGACCGCCAGTCGACCGGTGCGAGTGACCGCGCCGTAGATTCCCGCGTTGTTCTGGTTCGCACGAACGACTGCTTTCAGCACTTCTGGCGCAGGACTTGCTGAGTCGGGATCAAGGTTCACCATCGAGCAGCGAACGTCGCGCATCGTGACGGTGATGGCGGGGGCCTCGTCCCCCTCGCCGAATGAGAGCACACCGCCCAACCACTCGTCCTCCTGGAAGGGGACCGATCGCAGTAAACGAACTACAACATTCGGGCGAAATCGTCGCACGTCCGGGATCCGCCCTGCCAGTCGTCCGATCTCGCGCACCGTATCGAAGGCGATCACGGAGATGCTCGCTTCATCGAAGATGCCATGATTCAACTGCATCATCTGCACGGGAGCCCCGTACCGGCGTCCGACCTCCCTGGCCAAGGCCTCCCCGAAGACAGGCATCTCTTCACCATCCGGCGTGCGAATATGCGTAGGAAGGTCTCCCTGAGCACCGTCTTCACGGCGTTGCGGAGCAAACAGGAGCAGGTCGGGAAGCTGGCTTGCTGTTAGCCATGGGAGCCCGCTACGGTCATCAATCCGCCGGAATGCTAGGCGTCTGTCGCCATCGAGGCCGTGCCAGCCCAGCTTGGCGACCTCGAGTCGTTCGCCGCCCATGGACTTCACGGGATACCGGAAGATCGCCTCCACATGTCCGATTTCTATGAGCATGCTCGATCCGAGTCCGCCCAACGTCCAGAGTCGACGCGGCGATTAGGTTCGCGCGGCTTTCCGTTTCTTCTCTGCAAGTTTCTTACGCTGCTAAGCGTCCTGCCTATCGAGTTCGCGCTTGGGAACCGCGATGATTTCACAAGCTAACGCTCGGTCAGTCACGTATGTTATCACCTTAATTAGCGACTGGGTTCGGTAACAGGGAGCACGCGATCGGCGGCCACATCCCGCAGCACCTGCCGGATACCGCTCGGCCAGACGATCTCGATTTCTTTCGCCGTGCGGGATGACCCGAGTCCGAAGTGCACGCGCGGGTCGCTCGACGAGGCATAGCCCGTGCTGGTGGTCGCGTGGTTATACTGCACCGAACCATCGGCCGCCGTCACCCGGATCTTTGCGCCGATCCCCATACGGTTGCTCTTCGTGCCCGCCAGCTTCAGGAGGAGCCAATGGTTTCCCCCCGGCGAGGTGTTGTGAAAGATCTTCGCGTTCCCGTTCAGAACCGAAACGACCAGGTCCATGCGGCCATCGTTGTCCAAATCGCCAAAGGCGGCCCCGCGGTTTGCGGCTGGAAGCTGAAACGCCGCGCCCGCGGTGGCACTGACGTTTTCGAACTTTCCATTGCCGAGATTGCGGAAGATGGCGTTGGGCTCCTCATACTGGCGCGGAGAGAACAGCGCCACGTTGTCGATGACGTTCGAACGCGCCACGAACAAGTCTTTCCATCCGTCATTGTCGAGATCGACGATGGCATTGGACCATCCCGACATCGCCGCCGTGGTCATCCCCAGCCCAGCCATCGAAGTATCCTCCTCGAACTGTCCGTGGCCGAGGTTCCGGTAGAGGGGGAAGGTCTGCTTTTCCATCGCCGTGATCCAGATGTCCGGCAGCCCGCGGTTGAACAGGTCGCGGAAATCCACGCCCATGCCGGAGATGGCATTGCCGCCTTCCGTCATCGCGACGCCAGCTTCGTCGGCCACCTCTTCGAAGCGCTTGCCGCGGAGGTTGTGAAATAGCTGGTTGGGCGCGTCGTCGTTGGCGACCATGATATCGACGTAGCCATCCCCGTCGTAATCCGCGATACTCACTCCCATCCCGCGGCCCAGGTGGGCGGCAATTCCAGTTTCGGCGGAGACATCGGTAAACGTGCCGTCTCCATTATTGCGGTAAAGCGTATTGGGAAGCGGCTTGAATAAGCGCGGATTGCAGGAGACGCGGTTTCCGTTGATTTCGCAAGGAGGCTCGGTGTTCGGATCCCACTGGCAGTAATTCACCACAAACAGGTCGAGCAAGCCATCGTTGTTGTAATCCACCCAGGCCGCGCCGGTGGACCACATCTTCTTGTTGTCGAACATGCCCCCGGCCACTCCCGCCTTGGCTGTAACATCCGTGAACGTGCCGTTGCCGTTATTGTGAAAGAGTTGATTCCCGTTGACATTCGTGACGAACAAATCCGGCCATCCGTCGTTGTCATAGTCGCCGACTGCCACTCCCATCCCATAACCGGCTCCTCGCACGCCGGCCTTTTCGGTCACATCGGTAAACGTCAGATCGTGATTGTTGTGGAACAGCCGATTCCAATATTGAGGGCCGGTCTTCTCCAGCGAAGGCATGGCCGCGCCATTTACAAAGTAAAGATCCGGATACCCGTCGCCGTCGTAGTCGAATATCGCGACGCCGGCGACCATCGGCTCAGGCTGGTGCTTCTGAGGGGTCGAAGAGTTATTCGTTATGAAATGGACTCCCGCCCGCCCGGCAATCTCCTCGAATGTAATGGGCGCGGTAAGCGGCGCCGCGGCGAGCAGAAAAATCGGGGCGCACAGCGGCAAACCTGAGACGAACCTGCGCATCGCCAACAGCTCACTCGACGACCTGGAATTCAATCCACGAACTGGCGTTGCGCGGAGCCTTGCCGCTGCGGTCCGTCGCCATAGCCTGCAGATAGTATTGGCCCACGGGCAGAGACCCGCTTAGACGCAACTCCCCGCGCACCGCGCGCCCGTCTTCGCCACGCACGGGGGCGACTGCCACCGGATTGTCCAGGATCGGGGTGCGATCGCGATAGAGCTGAACCTGCGCATCGAATTTGCCCTGTGGCGCGCTGCCGCCTTTATCTGTTTCGATATGAAATGCGAACGCTAGCCGGCTCCCGGCGCGAAACTCCCGCAGAGCGGAAGACACATCGTTGAAGCGGGCCTCGCCCGGAGCCGAAACGTCGTCGATCAGTGGCGTCGTCAGGGCGATGTGCTGCTTCTTCAGATCCGGAATAGCGATGTATTGTCCGGCGGATCCCGTGGCGCGCGACGTGCTGTCCAAAACGCACGCGCGGATCTGGTACGGTCCGGCCTGTTTCACCGGAACATCCAAAGTAAACAGCAGCCCGTCCCTCTGCAGTTGCTTTAGCTTGTCGTCATTCGCATCGATGGCAATATGGCGGCTGATGCCAGCCGGCCCATCGGCGCCATAACCGGAAGCCATGATGACGATATCGAGCGCGGCGTAGTGGCTGCCAAACAGATCCGTGCGGAAGGTAATGTCGCGTGGATCGATATACAACAGGTTATGCACCACGGTCTGTCCCTTGCCCGTACGCCGGTACAGAGCCGTCATGCGTACGTGCAGGTCCGACTTATTGAAGAGCGATTGCACGGCTGCCATCATCTGCGCCTGGCGCGTGTCATACTTGGGGCGCGCCGCTTCGTCGGTCTCACCGAAGAATCCGGAACGGGAGTGCGCGTGCAGCCCAGGGGCGTTCACTTTCACCTTGATCGAATGATAATCGGCCTTGGACGCCGGATTCCCCGTGCTGATGTTGTCCGGCGCTTTGAATCCGATCAGATAATATCCCTTCTGTTCCTCCTCGATGCGTTGGACTGCATCGCTCAAACCGTTGCTGTTGACGGTGGCGAAGCCCCCCGTGTCTTCGGCAAGCTGCACGAGTCCCGCCTGGGATAGCCAGAGGCCGCCGATTTTTTCCGGCCCCCTATAGACGAGTCCGCGCGCATCCACGGTGTAGACGACGGCGCCCGAGCGGTTGGCTTTGTCGATCAGCCGCCGGAACCTGACCATCAATTCGTCGCGCCGCGCGGCCTCCAGGTCCTCGCCCGGAACGGCGATCCCCGGCAGGTAGATACCATCCGAGAACAAGACCACCGCCTTGCGTCCCCCCACCGGCCGCAGCTCGTCCATAAGCTGGCCTAACGTATCCAGCGCGCCGATGGTGGCGTTCACCTTGACGTAGGCTGTGTCGTTGGCTACCTCCGTGCGCCGTTCCTGCTGCATTGCTGGAGCGCCGCTTCGAGGTGTGCCATTCGGCCGGTTGGGCGGAAGCGGCTCGAACGGATCGACCAGCCCCAGTCCCCGCGGATTCCAGCGCAGGTTTTCAACGGCAGCCGCAAGCACGCGCTTATCCGAAGTGAATTGCTGGAAGACGCTGTTGTTGCGCCCGGTCTCCCACAGGGCAACCAGATCGCCGGGCTGCATCTGCTCGTCGATGAACTTCGTTAGGGTCTGGCGCACCGAGTACATACTCTCGAAAGAGAGGCTCAGATCGTCCACCACCAGCACCATGCTGCGGCGGACATCCGCGGGTTTGATCACGTCCGCGGGATTCGCGGACGGAAGCGGCTGGTGCAACGCCTCCGCCGACAGGCTCGGCTTGTTCACGTCCGGCGAGTCCAGGTGAATGTAGGAGAAGTGCGTAACCCTCTGCGCCTTGCCGTCTACCAGGACCTGAAAATCCTCCGGCGTCAAATTGGTCACCTGACGTCCCTTCGAATCGGTCGCCACCGAGTCGATCTGGATCAGCGTGGTGCCCACGCTGAATACGGTGGCGGGCGGAGGGCTGGGCTCCTGTGCCTGGAGCACACACAGCCAAAGCATGGGCAATACCATCGCGCGAAGCATAATCCTGGTGAAGCTGGCTGGTCTATTCAACCGGCGGAATGCGACAAGCACACCCCTCACCCTATCAGATGCGGACTCGCCGTGCTAGTCGTGGCGCACGCTTCAGCGAGGGGTGCCCGCTGGGCCGGGCGAACTTCAGTTCGCCGTATAGGCGCAATCGGACGAACCCGGCAAACCGGCGCCTCGAAGCCTCACCGCCCGCCTGGTGACGCCGCGCAATTTCCGTCCATCAGGTGCGCTAGACTGTTATTTCTTCCGACTGTGATCGTGTCACCGTACCTGAATCGGTCGGGTCTCGCCCTCGAGATTCGGGTCTGGGGAAGGGATCTATGGCGATAGCCGAAAAGACGATTTGCAGCTTCGCGATGGCCGCATCCCTGCTGCTCGCGCAAGCCCCGGCGCCCAGCGCCGGAAATTCAACAGAGGCCGCGCCGGCCGCCTTGGTCGGCCTCGAAGTGGTGGCGGTCGACAGCAGCGGCCAGCCGGTCACGGATTTGACCGCAGACGACTTAAAAGTGACCGATCAAGGCAAGCCCGAGGCGATCGTCTGCTTCCGCCGGAACCAGGCGGAAGTGGCATCCCTCAAGCCCGGCGAGTACTCCAATCGCAGCGCCGCCCCGCACCACTCCGCGGTGGTCCTTTTCGATCTGCTGAACGAAAGCAAGACCGATGTGCTGGACGTCTGGCACGGTCTGGACCGCCTCCTGCCGCAGATCGAGTCGGGTGACTCGCTCTACTTCTATATCCTGACCATGGAAGGCACTCTGAATGCGATTCACGCCATCGGCACTTCCGCCGACGACCACACTTGGAACCAGCAGGTCGCCAAAGTGCTCGACAAGACGATGAAGGGCGCCGTGCATGCCCGCCCGTTGGGAATGAACGACGAAGAGTGCGCCAAGAAGACTTACGTCGCCCTCGAGACCCTGGGAAACCAACTGGCTGCGTTTCCCGGCGGAAGGGACATTATTTGGATTACCAACGGAATCCCCAATGTGTGGAATCCCAAGACCCCGTGCAATGGCGATTGGGTGGATTGCGCGCTGTACGTGCCGCATTTGGCAGTCACCCTCGACCGGGACAATGCCGCTGTCAACCCGCTCTCCTACACCAGTAATCCCGATCCGGGCGTCGCCCGCGACATCGAGTTTATGGCGAGCCTCACGGGTGGAAAGGCGTATTTTCAGAAAGACCTCCCAGTGGTCTTAAAGCAGGTGGCGCAAGATGCGGCCACCAGTTATTCGATTGCCTATGAGCCATCGCCGGACAACTGGGATAACAAGTTTCACAAGGTCCGGGTAACCTGCGAGCGAAAGGGCGTGAAGCTCCAAGCCAAGCAGCGCTACTACGCCTACCTGGATAACCGGCCGGCGGCAACCAAGCAGCAGACCGCCGTCGGCGCCGCTTATCACAGTCCTTTCGACGCAGCCGAAGTCGGGCTGCGCGCGACAGTCACTCCCTCGGCCGGGATTCCGAAATCGTTGCATCTCGAGATCCGTATCAACCCGGCGGACCTGTTGCTCCGCGAGCAACTCGGCCACTTCGCCGATACGTTGACTTTCGTCTCCGCCGACTTGGGCGCCACGGGACCCATCGGCGATCCTACTGTCTCGAGTTTCAACCTCGATTTGACCCGCGAGCAACGGGATGGAGTGATGAAAGAGGGCATCCCCATTGCTATCGATCACCCCATCAACGATTCGATCCAGAAAGTCCGGCTCATTGTTCTGGATCTGGCCTCAAACGCGGTTGGCTCGCTGACCTTCCCGGCCGGCACGGCCAGAAAATGACTGTCGCTGAAAACCATCGACCCGTTGGAAGACCGCTTGCTGACGCGCGCGGCTCCGATCAGAGCCACGGCCCCGGATCGGAGCCGCGACCGTAAGGGAGCGGCCTTCCAGGGATACGAGATCACGTCCCGCGCACTCTCACTGGCGAGTGATCGCTTGACTGGCGAAGAGCGGCTCCGCTTCCGCGCCGTGCCGCTAGCGCCCAATAACCTCCACGATATCCGTGTCAGACCCGGTCCACGCCGCTACACCATCGTGACTGAGCCGGTGCGCGGCATCATCCCAGTGAAGACGAGTGATACTCGCGTCCCCCTTCTCGTATGCGTAGGTTTTGCCATCGTCGTTGTAGAGGGTGAAACTGCCGTCAGCGCCCGCATAGACGCGTACCCGTGCGATCTTCTGCGTATCGTTGGTGCTGCTGACCGGTGCGCCCAGCGGCACGATGGAACCGGCGCGCACAAACAGCGGCAAAGTATCGATCGGCGCATCCACCTCGATTGTCTGCCCCCCGCGCAACCGCTCCTTCGTCCAGTAGTTGTACCAGTCCGTACCCGCCGGCAGATACACCGTCCGGCTCGTGGCGCCTTGCTCCGTCACCGGAGCCACCAGGAACGCCGGACCGAACATATACTCATCGCGAAGATCGGCCACGCGCGGATCTTCCGGAAAATCCATGAACAGCGCGCGCATGTAAGGCGCGCCGGATTCATGCGTCCGATATCCAAGCGAGTAAATATACGGCATGAGCTGGTAGCGCAGCTTCAGATACTTCTCCAGAATCGGCTCAGCCGCCTTACCGTAGGACCACACTTCGTTGTACTCACGGCTGCCGTGTGTGCGGAAGACCGGCAGAAACGCGGCGTACTCGAACCAGCGCGTGTATAACTCCGGGTAGTCGTCATATCCGCCCACGTTGTCGCGCGCGTCGCTGGGGTCGAGCAGCGGAGCATGCGCAGGATGATGCTCGCCGGGCAGATATTGCCAGCCGCCAATGTCGTTGGTCCAGTAAGCGAAACCCGATGCGGCGAAGTCCAGCCCTGTAGGAATCTGGCGTTTCAACGTGTCCCAAGTCGGATAGATGTCCGACGACCAGAACATGGTTCCGTTGCGTTGCGCGCCCAGGTAAGCGTCCCGCGAGAGAATCAGCGCGCGATGCCCGATATCGCGCCGGAAACCGTCATAAATAGCCGCCGTGTGAAACAGAGGGTACACGTTGAAGTATTGCGTGCCGGGCCCGATGTGGAAGTAGCTACCATTCGGCGGCAAGTCGGGCTCGGTCTCATCGGTCCACAAGGCGTCGAAGCCTTTGCTCAACAGGTTGTCCCGGATGGTTTCCCAATACCAGCGCGCCGCTTCCGGGTTCGTCGTGTCGATGTCGGATCCGGCCCGGTCGTACGGCAGGCCGTTGGTGGGCGTACCGTCCGCCAGTCGCTCGAACCAGCCGTTCTTCAGCAGCAAATCGTAATAGCGGGATTCCGGCCGAAACCGCGGCCACACGCTGATCATGGTCTGAAACCCCATGTCATGAAGCTGCCGGTTCATGGCCGCCGGATCGGGCCATTTCTCCGGGTCCATGTCGATCTGGCCCATCTTGGTCCAGTAGAACCAGTCGACCACCATGACGTCCGCCGGCAGATGCCGTTCGCGGTAGCCCTTGGCGGCCGCCAGTACTTCCTGCTGCGAACTGTATCGCTGCTTGCATTGGATGTAGCCGTAGGCCGCTTTCGGCAGCATTGGGGTGGCGCCGGTGAGCAGCCGATATCCGGCGTAGATTTCGTCCGTGGTGCGGCCCGCGACGACGAAGAAGGACACGCGGTCGCCCACTTCCGAAGTCCACTTGGTCTCCTCGTTGAATCCCGGCTCGATCGTGGTCTTAGAAGGGTTGTCCCAAATCAGGCCGTATCCGCGGTTAGTGACTACGAACGGCACGCAGACGCTGGCGCCGCCAGGAGCCGTGTAGTTATGCTGGCAGTCGACCGTGTGGCCGCGATGATCGAGAAAACCCTCCTGGTTCTGACCCAGGCCGTAGTAATGCTCGTCCGGCGGCGAGACGAAACTCGCCCCAACCTGGTAGAACGGCTGGTCGGATGCGCGCCTATCGTGCAGCGCGCCGGCGTTGCCGTCCTTGTAATTGGGGACCGACATCGACCAGCCCTTCATATCGACCAAGGTCCTGCCGTCCGGCGTGGCCACAGTGATGTGCGCCCCGGGCGTCGAACCACTGAAGAACTTGCCAATGTCTACTTGCGTCGCCAGGGCTTTTCCCGGATGCCCGGCCTCCAGCGCTACGACCAGGCGGGCGGATCTGTAAACGTCGCCCTGGTGGGACCAGCCCTGAGAGGATGGATTCGCCACGAATCCATAGCCCGGTGCGGCGGTGGCGTGGTCCTTGAGCAGGCTGAGCGTTACGCGGATGATGTTGGGCGCATAAGGTTCGAAAACGATGGTGCTGCCGCCGCGTTCGAGTACCAGGGGCTGTGACTGCGCGCGTGCGGATACGGCTGGCAGCGCGATGAGCATCGCCGCCGCCAGATAGAAGTTGGCAATCCTGTGCATGGGGATTCGACTCGTTTTATAGTACGACGTTCGCGCGAACGTCTCCACAACTCGTCCGCCAACCGGATGTCGTTTATCTCGTAAAAAATCCTCATAGAGAGTTCCGGAGCAAGAGATAATATACGTATGCGCACCGTAATTGCGATTGCATTCGCGGCCCTGTTTGCCGCAGCCTCCGTCCCGGCGCAGACCGCCTGGCAACTCGTTTGGAGCGACGAATTCAACGGAACCGCCGGCTCGCCGCCCGACCCCACGAAGTGGAACTACGACCTGGGCGGCGGTGGCTGGGGTAATGGGGAAGCGGAGACCTATACGAATTCCCCTAACAACGTCTTTCAGGACGGCCAGGGCAACCTGGTGATTCAGGCGATCCGCGACTCCAGCGGCAATTACACCTCGACACGCCTGCAGACGGGCGCGCCGGAGGCCTCCACCCAAACCACCGATCTGAGCTGGCAATACGGCCTGATCGAAGCGCGCATCAAGCTGCCTTACGGCCAGGGTGTCTGGCCCGCGTTCTGGATGCTGGGCGAAGACTTCGCCACGGTCTCATGGCCGCAATGCGGCGAGCTCGACATCATGGAGAACTTCGGGACCAACAGCAGCGACGCCTCCATCAACAACGGCACTGCGCACGGGCCCGGCTATTCCGGCGCGAATGGCATCACGGCGGCGACTACCCTGCCGTTCGGCGAGACCGTATACGACGACTATCATATCTATGCGCTGGAATGGTCGCCGAACCTGATTCAGTTCTACGTCGACGGCGTGGCATACAACACCGTGACACCGGCTTCGATACCGGCGGGTGACGACTGGGTATTCAACGCTCCCTTCTTCATTCTGCTGAACCTGGCCATCGGCGGCCCAAACACTTTCCCGGGAGTGGGCACGCCCGATCCCAACGCGCCTTTCCCCAACCAGGATCTGGTGGTCGACTACGTGCGCGTCTACCAGGCTGTAGCAGCCACAGCCGAAACGCCCGTCATTACGCCGGGAAGAGTCGTCAACGCGGCTTCGTATCTGGGAACCGTAGCGCCGGGCTCCCTGGCGGCGCTGTACGGTACGAACCTGGCGGATAACACCTATTTGGACGTCATCGACGCCAATGGCGATTTCGTCAAGACGCTGGCCGGCGTCACCGTGACTGTCGATGGCGTGCCGGCACCGCTTGTCTACGTCTCCCCAACCCAAATCAATTTCCAGATTCCGTGGGAAACCGTTCCCGGAGTCGCAGTGAACGTACAGGTCACGCGGAACACCGCCGCAAGCGCTGTCGAGACGATAACGATTGCGGCAAGCGCATCCCCTTCGATGTTCTTAGAGGACTTCACCAACGGCATCGCATGGATGACCAGCACAGGGTGCGAGACCTCGGAATGCAACGCCCAGGCCGGAACGGTCTACCAGCTCTGGGCCAACGGACTGGGACCCAAGAACGCTCCGGAGCAGGACGGCGTGCCCGTGGTATTCACCGGGGGATCGCTCGATCCGCTACAAGTGGCCGGCGGTCCCACGTCTTGCCAACTCACCATCGGAGGCGAGCCTACGACTGTGGTTTATTGCGGCGCGGCGCCCGGGGAGATCATCGATCAGTTGAATTTCATGTACCCGGCGGGCGTGTCCAGCAGCACACCATATGCCGAGGCGGTTCTCACCATCGGCGGCGCCACTGGCCGGTTCCGCGTCCCCGCGCCGGCGCAGTAAACATATCGATGGTCATGCTGCACTGTTTTTCGCTTAGGCGAGTCGGCGAGTGCTTTATCGAGCGATCCTTCAATCCCGTGGACTGCAGCGGCGAGATCTGTTCAGCCACCTGATGATTTCTACCGGTATGCCCCCACGAGGCATCCTCCGGCCAGCTTTCGTTGCGCGGTCGCCCGCGAGTCCTGCGATAGCGCACCTGCCGTCGCCCGCCCTTCATGGGCTCGCATCCTGTAAGGGCTGCCAGGGCCGCGGTAAAGAATCTCGAGTTTCGCCCGATTCCCTATAGCTTAGGCGGCAACGCGCAGGGCATGAAGCTGTACCCGCGAAACTGTGTCCGCAATTGTCCGCAATCGGATTACGTCGGAGCTTTTCTCAAGTTTCGCGTGGTCGTGCAACCACGGGGTGGACAGGCAACCCGAGCATCAGTACGGTAGCCACCAGCGCCATTCCGGATCCGAAGAGAAACGCGAGCTGCGGGCCGGCGTACTGCCAGATGACTCCGGCGAGCAGGCTGGCGGGTAGCGTGCAGATTCCTAAGACCATAGCCTGCAAACCAAGAGCCCCTCCCCGCTCGCTCTGGGGCACCAGATCTACGACCAACGCTTTAGCGACTCCGTCCGTCAGGCCAAGATACGCACCATAAAAACCGTAGCAAATCCACAGCAACGCTACCGAGCTGGCTAACCCAAATCCAAGGTATACAACCGCGAAGAGGCTGAACCCGGCCACGAGCACCTTCTTGCGTCCGATGCGGTCCGAAACGATCCCAGCCGGATACGAACAGAGCACATTTATCAAATTTCCGAACGCGAATAGCAGGACTGCCGTGGTACTGCTCCCGCCAAGTTGCTTCGCGCGCAGGATGAGAAACATGTCGGACGAGTTCCCGAGGCCGAACACAAAGGTCACGATCAAGAACCTCCGTAGCGCTGGATTACTGAGACCCGACCGCCAACTCGGCAGGAATAATCCAGCCTTCTTTTCGGCTGCGATTTCGCGCACCGGAAGAATCAGCAGCGTGCTGGCCAGGCCCGGCAGGAAAGCGAGGAGAAACGCAGCGCGGTAGTTCTCATGCATCGAGACCAGGATGCCCAGTGCCACCAGCGGCCCGAGCACGGCGCCGATACTATCACCGCTGCGATGGAATCCGAAGGCCCGGCCACGGAATTGCGCAGGAGTGGAATCGGAGATCAGCGCATCGCGCGGGCTGCCCCGCAGCCCTTTTCCGAACCGGTCCAGGACCCGGGCGCTCAACACTACCGGCCACGCGAACGCCAAGGCCAGCAACGGCTTGGTTGCCGCCGCCAACCCGTATCCCGCGAGTAGAAATGGTTTCCTCTTGCCCAGGCGATCCGAGAGGACTCCGGATATCCATTTGAATATGCTGGCGGTGGACTCGGCGAGACCTTCGATCACACCGATGGCGGCAACCGGTGCACCCAGTGTTATCGAGAGAAAGAGCGGAACGAGAGGATAGATCATCTCGCTCGAGAAGTCCGTGAACAAGCTGACCAGCGACAGGAGAAAGACGTTGCGTGAGACACCCGCGAACGGCGAAGCATCTGATTTGGCATCGGGCGCGGATCCTTGGCTCATTACGCACCTCCAGCAGTGTACGGGACTGCAAATCTCCCGGTTGCCCGCGGAATGCAATTAAAGTGCCGCAGCAAGCGGAAATTGTAGCGCGTTGCGCTGCGCCGGCTCAAAATCGGGTTGCAGCAGTTCTTCGTCTGCCTGTGTCTTCTCGAAAATCTCATCACGCCCTGCCAGCGATGTTAAGCCCGAAGCCGGCCACTACAAACGCCGGGCAACCGATCCCGCCCGTTTCACGCACAATCGACATCGCAAGAATCGACGATCTGTGGTTAAGTTTGTGGGCCGGACCGGCGTAGCGTGCCGCCAACATCCGCCGGGTTCTCTCCAATCGATCGTTCCACAGGAACAGCGCCGAGGCCGCCAGCACAACCATGCCGCCGGCCATCAGAACGGAGCGTCGCGACGTCTATCGGAGCATGCGTCACCGGCCCGGCGAAGCCGCGGTGGGAGAAGCGGATCGCCGCGGCTACCAAGTGTTATTCTGACAGGTGAAAGTGTACGTCAATGTCCTTCCGTACTTCGCTGGCAGCGGGATCTATCGGATTCATGATCTTCCTGGGCCTGCTATACGCGCAAAGACCCTTTAAAGAATACCCGGCAATCGAGTATGAGGATTTCCAGCTTCCTCCCGACTGGAAGGATCAGCAGCACGAATGGGTCCGGGCGCGTCTTCGCTATCCCGATATTTTTGGTTATCCGGACCATTCGCGCCTTCGCCTGAGACCCAACCGCCCTTGGCCCGGTCAGTGGACCATGGATTACCCGCGATCCGACCGGCATCTGCTCGCAGGTGTCCGCCGGCTGACGCGAATCGATACGCGTTCGGTCGAACAGATCGTGGATCTGGACGGCACCGGCGACGTTTACAACTGGCCGGTCATGTACGCGGTCGAGGTCGGCCATTGGCTGCTTCCTCAGGAGCAGGCCAACCAATTGAGGGAATATCTGTTGCGCGGCGGTTTCCTGATGGTCGACGATTTTCACGGATCGGAGCTGTATCCCGATTACGCGACCCGCGAGCCGCTGAACGAGTGGGAAACTTTCGTCCACAGCATGAGGCTGGTCTTTCCCGACCGGCCCATCGAGGAAATCCCCAACGACGACCCGATTTTTCACACGATCTATGACTTGCAGGACCGCTTTCAGGTTCCCGGAGCGCAAATCTTTGAGACGGGCATCACCTACGAAAAAGGTCCCACCGGCAAAGTGCCGCATTGGCGTTGCATTCGCGACGACAAGGGCAGGATCATGGTCGCCATCTGCCATAACATGGATTTGGGAGACGCATGGGAGTGGTCGGACGATCCGAAATATGACGAGAAGTGGGCCTCGCTCGCTTACCGCATCGCGATGAACTATTTCATTTACGACCTGACACACTAGTGTCCGGGGTCACATTCTGCGAAGGCTGTTTGTGGGCTCGGAAACCTTGACCTTCACGAACAAAAGAAGCCACCAATGTTCGCAGGCTCCGTCGTACCTGGCGTTCGCCGACTCCGCAGCACACACCGATTTCCGCGTGAGTCATCTCGACCGTATCTCGGTGGAAAAGCTCGGCAGCCAAGGAGGCAAGCACCAGCTTGCGGCCGGCGGCAGATCGCCGCGCAGGACGTCCTTCGGCAGCTTGGCCCAGCCCCTTATCGTGGCAGGAGGTCCGGACAAATTGACCGGGTTTCTTTATAAGACTGTGAGACGGGCTGTGGTGGCGCGTTAGACCGCATGTTTCCGAGGCGCAAATCGTGCGCACCTTCTCCGATAGCAACGACGGCAGATCGCCACGATTTCCGGCCACTGGCGCCGAATTGCTGCGATCTGCTTCGCGGTTGCCGCAAATGCCTTCCGACAATCCGTACAGACGGCCGCTCTCCGTGTTCATCGATCGAGAACCATACGCTGCTTCTACCTTCCGTTCAGCGATAGAGGCGCACGGTGTTTCGAGCCGCCAGCGCTTCGGTGAATGCCGATAAAGCGCGTCCTGGCGCAAAGCCCCCGTGCTTGTCTACGTTCAGGGAGTGCATGGTTGGCCCATCTCCTTCCTTCGAGCGCCCTGATATGGCCAGATATCGGAATTAGACAACGCCACACGCCGGCGCTTAACGGCGTGCAATTTCAGGAAGCATGCTCAAGCGAAACGCCGCCACTTGCAATATCAATACAACCAAGACTGTGGCAGTCACCCCGACGGCTCGCACGGCGCTTTTCATGGATACCGCCCGAATCATGCCGCCCAGCGAAGCCAACCCAACGATGATCGTCATGGCGATTTCGGTTGGGGAGAACGTTCCTGAGAGGAAGGCGGTCCAGCCGAGCAAGAACGACCAAATTGCGGCCATTAGCACCAGCCAGAACACGAAGCAGGGTAGAGCTGCCCACTTGGTCAACTTTGAGTTGCGGATGCCCAGCACGATGGCGATCCAAAGGACGGATGTCTGCACAACGTGCCGAATAACGATGTGGGATACGACTCCGACCACGAGTAGGGCGGCAATAATCGCCACGCAGCATCCAACCACGAAACGAGTGTCTTTTTCCATTCATCGCCTCTTTTGCTCCAACTGCTTCTGGACCTGGGTGCCCAGCAGTGGAGACTATCTCTAGTACGTCCAAGGTGTACGCACTGTTAACAGCATTCGCGCTACTCGCTCCCTGGTCTGCTGATTGCCCTCATCGCCGTCTCACCGTCGCTGCTTCGCCTCTCCTGAGGCGCGCTTCAATATCCTCCAGTTCGATAGCCTTGGCTGCTTTGTCCAGCACTATCTCAGCGGCTCTCACCCGCGTGGATGACGGCGCCTATGCATCTACAACGATCTTCAGCAGCAGCGCTGCGGCCGCGGGGGAGCCTTGCTGCAGGCGCGCGATGGTCTGCCCGAAGCTGTCGCGCCGCGCCTTGCGGTACGCGGCGTCGAAAGCCGGCTCCTTCAGCCACCGGTACAGCGTCCGGACTCCCACTTTGGCCACACGGGCGGCCTCTTCGACACTGCGTTGAGTGAGCGGTGCGGCTATGGCCTCCTCTTGCTTTCGCGTGATTTTACTGCCAGAAGCTGCCATAAGCTGCCAGTCCGCCCTTCAGTTGGCGCATGTGCGCGTGTCAACGCGCCCGACGTCGCCAGTCCTTCGCCGCCGTCGATTCATTTCAGATAAGCCTTGCGTTTCAAACGCGTCGGAGCAATCACCGTGATGCCGCGCAGAGCGCGGCACCAAGGAGAACCAAAAGGACCATATGCACCATCGATGAAACCGACAACATCACCGGATTTGCAAACGCCGAGCAGACCGCCGCAGCCAGCGCCACGCGGTTCGACCTGTTCACCAACCAGCAGGAGCTGATTGGCCCGCCGAGCGACTCCTGGCAACCTACAACAGCCTGCCGGGCGTCAAGCCGCTGAAGAGCTTGAAGGACCCCAAAACGGCCGCCAGCAAGATCTGGGAACGCGTGGAGAAACTCGGCCAGATGGTCGCGCCGGAGCCGGCGGCAGCCAAACCCGAAACCGCGCCCGCCAAGGCCAAGGCGGCACAGAAGGCCAAGGGCCGCGCACGGACCGCCAAGGGCGCCCCGGCGAAAGCCGAGCCGACCAAGAAGGCTGCCCTCGGCGAAGGCTGCGCCCAAAGCCAAGAAAGCGGCGAAGGCTAAGGAAGCCGCCGGTCCGCGCGAGGGCGGCAAGATGTCCCAGGTCGCCGAGATACTTGCAGCGCGCCAAAGGCGCCACAATCAGGCGCGTGCGGGCGCGGCTGCCGTACAGCCAGGGCTTCCCGAATCCAGCGCCGGTTGGACAGTTGGCTTTCGGACAACGCCCTGCATCTGGAGAGCGCGCCTCTGGAATATGAGATCCCGTGGGACGGAACGGGTAAAGCAACGCTTCAGAAACGCGCGTAGAGAGAATTTTCGCCGCTCCTGTGACTGTGAATGCCGGAAATTGCGTGGTTGTGATTTACGGCAGAAAGGGTAACGGAGCGACCGACAACGAAACACAGGTGAAGGCTCTGTTGGCGCCGTAAACCCAGATGGCCTTTTGATCGGGGGTGGGCCGCATTACGGCAGCGGTTTTGACCCACTTCCCGCCGGCGTGGAGCGATCGCGTGCGCCGCGGGCGGTTTTGGCTGTCGTAGCGTGCCCTTGGTCGATCCAGCCGTACAACATGCCTTCCGTGGAGCATCGAGCCGTAACATCGGCGTCACCGGTAACGCCGCTTCTGCATGCGAACATTACTGACCACCGGATCCCTGCTCAGCTTGCTCACGATGACCGCCCTTGCCGCGGATGTCACCGGCAAGTGGGTAGCGGAAGTGGCCGGCCGGGGCGGACAGACACACGAAGTGACCTTCAATTTCAAAGCTGACGGCGCAACTCTGACTGGGACGATCAGCGGGCCGCGAGGCGAAATGAAGATTGCCGAAGGCAAGATCGATGGCGGCCAGATCTCCTTTGCTGAAGTCATGGACCTCAATGGGAACCAGGTAAAGATCCTGTATAAGGGGACCGTCGTCGGCAACCAGATTACGTTCACAAGGTCACGCGAAGGCGGCCCGGGAGGTCCCGGTGGAAGCCAAGGCGGCGGTCAAGGAAGAAAAGGCCAGGGGGGAGGCCCGCAGCAATTTACCGCGAGGCGCGCATCGTAGCATCGTCGGTCGGAAGCATAGCAGTTTAAACCTCAATGGTGCGCGCAGAGAGCTACCTTGCGTACCCCTGCGCCGAGATTCCCCTCCCAGGTGTCAAGCGCCAAGCTGGTGGTGCAACAGGCGCCGGCGCCGCGCGAAATCTAGCGGGCTGTTCACGCCTCGCAGACGAAGATCAAGCGCTACTGGCGCCCGTGCCAGCGGCCGTCGTGCTCAGCGCGGTATTGAAGCGCAAGAAGAAAGCGCTGAAGTCCGAGGACGGCAAGGCCGGTCCCGGCGCTCGCCGATGTCAACGCGACAACCGCCATCAACAACGTGGACATTGAGGGACCTCCTTGCCCGTGCTGTGCCGCGAAAATGCGCTACGTCCACTACCACCCTAAGGGTCTTGCCAAACCCGCCTCTACCACAACCCTCTCGTTCGTTAATCGCACACCCAAGCGCAGATGGTCAGAGGGCCGGCAGTGCAATAGAAGTACACACTTTCGCGCTCCCCACAAAAGCCGTTTCGTCGCCATCGAGTGGGCCGCCATTTGCGATGTCGTAGCGAGTACCGGTATGGCTGGAAGTGTTTTTGCGCACGTAACGCATCCCCCAGCACAAATCGCCTCTTGCTTGACAGAGCAAGTCGGTATAAGATTCCAGCAGGTGACCGGTCGCTAGTTATGTCGGCCGGCAGTGGCTATTTCCCAGGAAGATGATCTATGAATCGAACGCGAATTTCAAGACTGCTGACTCTAATCGCCTTAGCTGTCCTCGGAGTGCTGCTCTCGTCCAGTGTTATCTGGGCGCAAACGCCACCTCCGGCCGATACATTTAAGGTAAACTACTTTTCCAATGCCAACACTGCCGGAGTGCCCGATGGTACGGTGTATCTGACCAATCCGGGAACTTCGGGAGGCAACATCTGCGCGATGATCTATGTGCTCGATCCAAACCAGGAGCTATTAGAATGTTGCGGTTGCAGCCTGACTCCGGACAGCCTGCGCACTATTTCGGTGAACGGTAACCTTACATCGAACCCGCTGACCAAAGAGGTTCTGACCTTCGGTTCGATTAAGGTTATCTCTTCCACCGGTGCGCCGACTTGCAACCCGTCGAAGCCCGTTCCGACGCCGGCAGTCCGCGGCTGGGGAACGCACATTCAGCTCCCGACCGGTTTCGGTCCCTACGTCACGGAGACCGACTTCCAGGACGCGACGCTGAGCTCCGCCGAAGTATCTCATCTGGCGGGGATCTGCAAGACGATTCTCAGTAACGCCAGCGGCTACGGCATCTGCACCTGCGGAACCGGAGACTAAGCTGGAGAGCGGCTGCTAGATACCGCTTGCCCGAGAAGAGGTCGGTATATACCTGCGCTGGCCCGCAGCAGTAAGCAATAATATTCCGGGTGAGTCGTTGGGCCATGGTTTCTTCCTCCAGACCGTGGCCCGTCACTTTAGGCGATGTGGACACACGCCGCACTTGGAAGGCGACCACATTCGGCTGGCGGGAAGGGTAACAAACGCCAGGCTTCTCACAATCCTCACAATTGCCCGCGCCTCCGCGTTTTGAGGATCGCGCGCCGACTGGCGAAAATCAACAAACCCACACGCCGCCTCGTGCGCCTGCCGCCCCAAACGCTCGCAGAATCTTCGCCGGCGCGGATCGAGCGCGGGCGGGCTGTTCTGGCTGCTGTAGCTGCCTACACGGAGCGGCGCTGCAGCTTGCGCGAAGCGCCGCTGGACGCTTCTTGGTCTGGCCCCCGCACGAACGCCCTGCACAAGCAGCACGCCGCCTCGGCAAGCGTAGCTAAATTCGTTCAATAGTGGGGTCATTTCTCCTTCAAGCCGGAATGAATTGGCCGGTACCGGCCGGGCTGTCCCATCCTCCTGTGCATGATCTGGAACTTGGATCCGACCCTCTATTATCTACGTAGATGGACGCGGAAACGACCGCAATGTCCGACCGCCCGGCGCCGTACTTCGTGACCGTGCCGAACGGGCGAATTTTGCCTGGGAGCGTGAAAAACCGCGTTTTTCGGGTACCCCCTTGGTGTTGCATGCGGGAGCGTTTCACTACCATGAAACGCCCTTTCGCAACGACAGCTCGTTGCATTTTCAGTAGTACTTCGAGCAGGCGTCGTTCGTTTTATCGGTAGGTCTTTTGCCCCGGTATGGTACCTGATCTTACGGTGTGAACTCGAACACCACACCGCCCACGTCGATGCTCCCCGATGGCCCACCATAAAGCGTCGTCCCGTACAGATTGCCGAGCTGGTCCATGATCAGGCTCGACGATGGATACGCCCCATCCAGACCAGCCGTAAAGCTGTACAGCACTTGCTCCTGCCAGGCGCCATTGCCGGCCGGGGAAATCTCGAAGATGGTTCCAGGGTTGTCCGTGCCGCCCGCAACCGACGTCCCGAACAAATTGCCGTGGCTATCGAAAATCAGCCCGTTCGGATTGGCCCCATCCCCTGCACCGGGGCCCAGGAACGTATGCAAGATCGTCTCCGTCCAGCTACCGGATGCATTGTGAGACAGCTCGTAAGCGACCCCGGAAAGCGCCGTCCCGCCAACGCTCGTCGTGCCGAACAACGACCCGTGGGGCCCCATCGTCACCCCCGCGAACGGATTCGCGCCGTCCGTGCCCCCTTTGAAACTATACAGCACATGAATGCTCCAGCCGCTGCCGGTTTGCGGCGAGAGCTTGTAGACCACGCCCTTATTGTGCGTGCCTCCGGCGTACGTGGTGCCCCACAGATCCCCGGCGGCATCGAGCACGGGCATGCCCTCGGGATTCGATCCATCCGCGCCGCCAAAGCTATGAATCACCGTCTCCGTCCAACCGCCGGATGTGTTCGGACTCAGCTCGAAAATCGTGCCCAGGTTGTCGGTGCCGCCGCCGCTGGTAATGCCATAAAGGTTGCCCGCCGCGTCGATGTCGACGCCCGCATACGGCCGGAACCCATCCGGCGTCGCCGTGAACCGGTACAGTATCGTCTCCTGCCAGGTGCTTCCGGAGGGCGTCAGTTTATATACCACGCCGCAGCCCGTGGAGCCGCAGGGTTTAGCGGCAACGCCACCGTAGGCTGTGGTCCCGTAGAGGTTGCCCGCGCTGTCCAGCGCCGGCGCGGAATACGGACCGGCGCCGTCTTGCCCGCGGGGGGTCCCCTTAAAGGTGTACAAGACGGTCTCCTTCCAGCCACCGGTTTTCGGCGAGAGCTTGTAGACCACGCCGTGGTTATAGACGCCACCATAATACGCGGCCCCGTACAGATTGCCGGCGTTATCCATCGCCAATCCCGCATATAGCCAGTTGCCTCCGTCCAGATTGCCGATACCGAAGTCCTGGAGCACGACCGGCGCGTTCGCGGCGGCGCCCGCGGCGGAGATCAGGACCAAAAACGCAATTCGATGCATTAGACTCATATTCTCCAGCGTAGGCACAGTGCGCCCGCCCGCGGGTGCGCAAAGTGTCAACACTTTGTAAAATCCGTGGGGGGCGGCCTTTAGACCGCGCTGCGAGCGCTTTGGCGGGCACGCCCGCAAGGTGAAACCACCGACATGCTCAAAAATCGCGTTTTTTGAGTACCCCCCGAGGGTATGCCATATTGTGCCATTCCGCCAGCAAAACGGGCAGCGTATCACGCCCGGCTCCAGCTTGCACACACCTCGCCCGAGTGCGAAGGTGTAGAGCTAGGAGACTCCGAGAATAGACGAACGAGTGGGTCAAGGTTCCTTCGAGAATTGCTTCCGAAGACCGGCAATTTCATCACTGGATGGATGCCAGTCCGTATCGCATGTGTTACAGTGGAACACCAACGCGCCGGACTTCAGCGCTTCTTCGAATTCTTCCTGACTGAACGTAACTGTCTGGTTGTGGTCGTTCGGACAGACAATATCGAACTCCAATCGTTTGCTCATGAGCCTCCTGCTGCTTCGAGATTTGCCGGGTCTGTGTAGTGCCCCTTTCGATGCCTTACCCTGGCAGTAACTGAACGTCCTCCTGCTCGGGCAATCATGCGTTCGCTTTCGAGCAGTCTTGTCAACTCTTGATGGTAGCGCAAGCCGCGGCGGGCAAGTCCGCATTCTCAATGCGCACAAACTCCGACGCAAGCAGCACGCCGCCTCGCGGGCGTGCCGGCCGAAGCACTCGCCGAGTTTCCGCCGGCGTGAAACGAGCGCGTGCGCGGCGCGGCGGCTTTTGGCTGGCGTAGATCTCGCGTTTCCCGCTCGTGTGGATTACTTCCGTATGCGCCGTCACTCGACCAGAATCCGGATTAGACGATGCTGTTTCTCAGAGAAACGTCTACATCGGCGATATAGGATCGCACCGTGCTCTAATTCTGGATTCTCGCTATTTTCTGCATTCATTTCTGCGGAGTTGTGCCCCGAAGCGTTTCGCCCGCCCGCGGTATCGAGGCGAGCCTTCTGTTCAGGCTGAGCTCGAACACAGCGAAGCGGTCCACGTGGGGTGTTGGCCGCAGCTTTACCTCGTGCCCGATTTCTAACACCTGATCCGTTTTCGAATCGTAGACCGGCCACGGCGGAAGACCTGGGCCATTCGGGTCGCCTGTCTTCGCGAACTGCGTCCAGTATCCCGTCATTATGTCGACGAGCTTCTTGTCTTCTGCGTCCGGCACGCCCCACCGGCTGGGATGGAACCATCCGCTAAGGAATTTGAGTTCCAGTTGGTGATATGCGCCGAGACCGGAGTACTTTCCTTTCCCCGGATAAGTGAAGTAGTAAAACCATGCTTTCTGTCCGGCGCGTGCCGTGTTCATAGCGAAGCGATGGACGGGAAAGCCGAACCCGTAGTCTGTGTCGAGAGCGATGAAGGCGGCGCGAACATCCGCGTCTGTAGCCGCTGGATAGATGCGAAAGAATTCGTCAGCGTCACTCAGAAATTCGTTCTTCAGGAACGCTTTGTAGTGGCCGAGAGTTGGAGTGGCTCGCAAGTCCTCTTCGACGTTGACAGTCGCCTCATCGGCATTACTTCCGACGATCACTGGCACCTTTGCCAACCGTCCTTGTGCAAGCGCCGCCGCGGGCTGTTCGGGGAGCACCCAGCCGTCGACGGTGCCGCCAGCCATGAAGTTCACTGTAAGGTCACGATCCAGCACGGCGACGAGGTCCTTCGGGGCCGTCGCGCGCAGTTTCGCCAAAGCGTCGGGGCCGGCCGGAACATTCAAGTCCCGCATAAGGTGCAGACCAATCTCCTCTGACGTGCCGTCGCCGCCGAAATAGTGTGAGGGAATCTTCAACTCGGGAGAAATGTAGTCGCTACAGGTACAGCTTTCTATGATGCCACGTTGAAACAGGCCACGTGCCAGCGGCGACGACATCAGGTAGCAGACGTCGATACCGCCCGCCGATTCGCCGAAGATGGTGACGTTTGCGGGATCTCCGCCGAACTTGGCGATGTTGCGCTGCACCCATTCGAGCGCGGCGATCTGGTCGAGAATTCCGTAATTCCCCGAGCTGCGATGCGGAGATTCGGCCGAAAGCGCGGGAAGCGCCATGAAGCCGAGCGCGCCTAGGCGGTAGTTCACGCTCACCACAACCACTCCCTTTCGCGCTAGCGTGGGCCCCATGGGCTGCACCTGGCTGGCGCCGTCGATGTTCCCGCCGCCGTGAATCCAGAACATTACCGGGAGCTTCGCGGCGGAGGGGTGATTCGCCGGAAGGTTCGTCGTCCACACGTTCAGAAAAAGACAATCTTCGTCGGTGCGATAGGTGTAATAGGGCTCGAAGATCTCGGCCAGTTCCTTTGTGTAGGCTTGCTCATCCGGGTCCACTGCCTGCGGACAAGCCGCTCCGTACGAGTTCGCCTGGCGCACGCCCTGCCATTTTTCGACTGCCTGAGGAGGCTTCCAGCGCAGTCCCCCGGTGGGTGGCGCGGCAAAAGGAATACCGAGGAACATCAATTCATCCGGTCCTACCCAAAAGTGCGCCCCTTCGAGCCTGCCGGAATCAATCGTTACAATAAGACTGGAATCGGTCTGAGATTGTGCCGGGGCGAAGCTGGCACAGCAGAGCACGGCGAGGAGAAGCCAGAATCTAAAGACAAGTTTCATGGGCACCTCACGGCGAAGGCCATCGGGATACGCCGGAACCCAGCGAACGCATTGGTAAAAGCGGATGAGCCCATTGCGCAAGCTCTCCTCTTCCCACCATAAAGGATATTGGGGTAACGTTGTGACCGCTTGTTAAATTTTCAAAAGTAACCCCAATAACCGGTCCTACTAGGTCTTGACGCCGGGAACTCCAGGTGCGACCTTGGTCTGGAATCCCATGAAAGTCTGGAATCCGATCAAAGAATTCGCCGGCGCCAGGGCGTGTTTTCATTGCGTTCTCTGCGTGGCCGCGGGGGGCGCCCTGCCGGCGCAAACCTACACTACGCTATACAGCTTTGACTACTCGACAGGCGCCGCCTGGCCTGATGGGGGGCTGGTTCAGGCCTCCGAT
>JBEKUO010000013.1:0-31105 GCA_049514955.1 Bryobacteraceae bacterium
CCATGGCCTTTTGGCGCATGCGCTGGACGGCGTCCATGACCTCGGGACGCTGCGCCAGCACTGCATTCCCGAGTGCTTCGGTCCAGGCGGGGTCGCGGGCCATCATGTCCAGCACTCCGGGGAACGGGAGTAGCGCCAGCACGCTGGGATCGAAAGAAAGATTATCGTCGTAGATGGCTCTGGACAACTCGTCGCCGTGCAGATAGCTATGCTGGTTCGCCCATGCGGCCGCGTCGGCGATCTCGTTCCAATAAGTCGATCCAGTCAGAACCTGCGCCAGCAACGGATCGGGATAGAGGGCGATGCGCTCGACGAGTTGATCCAACTGCTGCGGACCAAGCCGCGCGGGCGGCGGATAATCTTGCGGCGGAGGAGGCGGCGGGGGCGGACCCTGTGCGAGAGCGGCGGCGCATAGCAGGCCCGCGATCAGAGAGGCTGGCAACGGAGCTTTCTTCGACATATGACGATCCTACCCCCTTTTATGATTTATGATTTAGCGGCGCCAGCCCCAACCGCGGCCGTAGAAGCCGCGACCGTAGTAGCCACCCCAACCCCACCCGAATCCCAAATACGGGTACACGTACGGATATGGGTAGCCGTACGCATAGGGGTAGCCGTAAGCGTACGGATAGCTGTAGGGGTAACCTGGACCATAAGGCGGCCGGCCAGAGGGGCCCATGCGCGTCTGCATGTCATAAGGCCGGTCGTAATCGTTCGGATTCACCCAGCGGAACGCTTGTGGAGCTGCTTCAGTGGAAACGGTGACGGGCTGATCGATCCGGAACGTCAGAACCTGCTCGGGATAAAGCACCGTTGGGCGGCCGCGAGTCAGCAGCACGCCGAGGATTCCCACGGCCGCGCCCGCTCCGGCGCCAATTGCCGCGCCGCGTCCCCAGTCCGCCGCTGCGCCGATGGCCGCGCCAGTCGCGGTGGTCGCACCTACGGCAGCTACGTCGCGTCCGACCGACGTCGGACCATTCCGGCTGATCAGTTGGGACTGCACCGTGACAGGGTGACCATCCGACAGGGTGAGGTCGGTCAACTGAACTCCAAGCCGCGAGGTACCCTCCACGCGGCCGGCTTTTTTGGCTTCCACCACGTGTCCACCGACGGTCTGGCCGCGCTCCGCGACCACTATACCGTCGACGACCAAGGGCTTGACCAGGGTGGCGGCGAACGCGTCACCGGTCTGATTGTGGTCGGACGACAGCATTTGATTCAGCCGCACAGTCACGAACGTGCCGGGCTTAAGGGTCAGCTTGGGCGGAATTGGGCCTGGATTGTATGGCGGCTGATTCGAATACTGGCGATTCGGAGCCTGCGGCGGGTCGGGCGCATAGTTCGGATCCATAGTGATGCGTGGATTCGCCTCGGCAGGCGGCGCGGGCGGCGGATCGCTGGCTTTGCGCCATCCGCCATTGGTCGTGGTGTCCTGCTGCTGGGGCTCGGGCGGCGGCGCGGGCGGCTGTTCCTGCGCCAGCACCAGGCTGGAGCCGGCCAGAAAACTCAGGGCCATCGTACAAAAGGTGGTACGAACGGCAGTGCGAATCGGGTTGCTTGGATTAGTCTTCATAAACCTCTGCCTCATAGCTGGCGACGCATCCTTATATGCATCCGTTTCGCCAATTCCGGAGCACCCATAAGTATATGAAACTAAGGAGCCAGAGTTCGGTTTTTCCTGGCCGCAATGCACCGCTGCTGGTGGTTTTCAGCCACTCGAAACCTTGTTGCAAAAGTGATAGTCTAAGGGGCAGGGTGACTTATGAAAAAAATCGTCATTCTGTTTGCAGTTGTGCTGCTGTTGGGCATTCCGGCGTTCGCCGCTTCCAGTCATGGGGGTGGCGGAGGTCATGGAGGCGGCTTCAGCGGCGGCGGCCACGGCTTTAGCGGCGGTGCTCGCGGTTATAGCGGTGGCGGGGCATACGCGGGCGGCGCCAGAGGATACGGCTACGGCGGCCGCGGGTTTGGCTACGGCGGGGGGTATGGCTACGGTCGCGGCTATGGCTATGGATACGGCCGGGGCTATGGCTATGGATACGGCGGATGGGGTTGGGGCGGTTGGGGCTTCGGCTTCGGCTGGCCTGGGTACTACGGATACGGGTATCCCTACTATGATGGCTACGGCTACGGATACGACCCCTACTCGTACGGATACGAGCCGTACGGGAATCCTTACCCCTACGTTTATGCGAACCCGTACGGGTATGGGTATTATCCGAATGGGTACGTGTACGGGCCGGGAGTGGGTGTCGTGATCGGCCGCGGCTTCGCGGACGGTGCGTGGCATCGTTTCGGCGAACGGCGCTAAGCCTGACTGTAACGAAGCTTGCTCAGGCAGCGTCTCGCATGGGAGTGGTGTCGGAAGGAGAGCTTTGAGCATGCTACAACGGAACGGCAGGTGCGCGCTCACGGTCCTGTTGGCGGCTGGCTTGACGATAGCGGTGGGCTGTTCGCGGAAAGTCGACGACAGCCAGCTTGCGCAAACCATTCAATCGCAGATCAAGAGCGACGTAGCCATCAACGGCCAAGTCAGCGTGAAGAGTCTGAATGGCGTCGTGACGCTGACCGGCGAAGTTCCGAGCGATGCGGCGCGGGCACTAGCCGAGCGCGAAGCTAAAGACACTGCCGGGGTCACTTACGTGATCAATAACCTGGAGGTAGCGCCGGTGACAGCCAGCAAGCCGCGAACCCGGCCCACGCGCAAGTCCGCGGACGCGGCTCCGAAGCCAGTTAAAGCGGCCCCCAAAGAGGTTGCGACGAATGTTCCCCCGGAAGAGCCTTCGCCATTCGGGCCGGTGACTCCGGCGGCCGCTCCTCCGACTCTTCCGAAGCAAGCTCCGGCCGAGGCTCCTAAGCCGACGCCCCCTCCCCCGCCTGCCCCGGTGAAGTACACCATTCCTGCCGGTAAAACGATCGCCATCCGGCTAATCGACGCGCTCGATTCCACGAAGAACAAGGAGGGCGATACTTTTCGCGCCACGCTGCAGTCTCCGATTCGGATCGATGGCGAAGTAGCAGTTCCCTCCGGCGCGGATGTGGAGGGGCGCGTGGTGGATGTGGCGAACGCGGGACGCTTCACGGGTCATGCCGAACTCAAGCTGTCGCTGACCAAGCTCACTTCGCACGGCCACGTATATCCGTTGAATACCGAAGACTATGACAGCTCGGGCGGAGGGCGCGGCAAAGGTACGGCGGAGACGGTGGGCGGCGGCGCGGCGCTGGGCGCCATCATCGGGGCCATCGCCGGCGGCGGCAAAGGCGCGGGTGTCGGCACACTCGCGGGGGCCGGCGCGGGCGGCGTGGCTCGCGGGGTTAAGAAGGGCAAGGGCATCACGTTTCCATCGGAAACCGTTCTGACGTTTAAGCTGACGGATCCGGTGACTGTGACCACGATGCCGGGCGAGGACGAGGCGAGCCGCCGATAGGCGAGTGAAGTTGGCCCGGCGGGTCGTTGACACTCCCGTCGGAAACCGTTCTGACGTTCAAGCTGACGGATTCGGTGACTGTGACCACGATGCCGGGCGAGGACGAGGCGAGCCGCCGATAGGCGAGTGAAGTTGGCCCGGCGGGTCGTTGTCAGTGCTTATGCTTCAACTTGTTTTCCCGACGACTGCGTAACTCAGCCGCGCAAGGCTTCTGGAGAGGGATTCCAGGGCGAGAATTTCGCCGCAACTTGTGCGCTTTTTATGGCGGAGAGGGGGGGATTCGAACCCCCGGTAGAGCTTATGACCCTACGACGGTTTAGCAAACCGCTGCTTTCGACCACTCAGCCACCTCTCCGTGGGCTAGCCCTTGGCCGGGTATAAAAATCATAGCACAACCAGCCCTACCGGCAAGCGGTTATGATCGATAGTGATGAACCGGCGTACGTTTCTTCAGGTAGCCGCCACCGCGCCAGCCGCCCTGGCCGCCAGTGATCGTAAGCTTCCAAAATATAAAGTAGTCTCGCGATTTCAACCTGCCGCGCAGCCCGGCATGCCGGGTCCCTATCCTGGGCAGGTGGCTTCCGTGCACGCCGAAAAGTGCATCGACGTGCAGACCGAAAAACCCGACGCCGCGGTGGTGCGCGAGACGATGGCGCAGGGCATGCGCGCGCTTACCGGCGATAAGGACGCCCGCGACTCCTGGGCGCGCTTCATCGCCCCTTCCGATGTAGTGGGGATCAAGGTGAACTGCTCCGGTGCGCCCGGCATCATGTCCACCCCTGAAGTCGTCGCCGAAATCGTGCGGAACCTGACTGCGGTCGGCGTGAAGCCTGACCAGATCTGGATCTACGAGCGGTTCAAAAACCAGGTAGACTCCGTGCATTACGACCGATATGTGCCGAAGGGCGTGCATATCTGGACGGCCGAATCCAACCGCGGCGAAACGGATGGGTATGACCCGGCGACCTACGTCGAAACATCGTTCTTCGACGAGGATGACACCCGTTCCAACTTGGTTCGCCTGGTGGCCGACCGCTTCACGAAAATCGTGAACGTGCCGAATATGAAGGACCACGGCGCCGCCGGCGTTACCGGCTGTTTGAAGAACATCGCGTACGGGAGCTTCTCCAACGTCGCGCGCTCCCACTCCGGAACTGTGACCAACACATATTCGTTCATCGGCACGCTGGCCGCCGTAGAGCCGCTGCGCTCTCGTACGGTCCTGCAGATCATGGACGGGCTGCGTGGCGTTTGGCATGGCGGTCCGTTTTCTCCCAGCCGCAAGTTCCGCTTCTATCCGAAGCGCATGATATTCGGCACCGATCCGGTGGCCGTCGACCGGCTGCTGCTGGACATCATCGACGACAAGCGGAAGGCCGAGCATGCCATCTCTGTGTGGGATCGTTCTCCCAAGTACGTGAATACGGGCGGCGATCACGACCGCAATCCGAACGTGAACAGCTTCGTTCGCGAGCCGGGCCACATCGAATACGCCGCGCACCTCGGGCTGGGCGTATATGAGCTCGACAAGATCAAAGTCGCGAGCGTCGAGGTCTGATGCCGGCGTTACTTCTGGCCGTTCTGCTGCCCGGGCTGTTTTGGGACCAGCCCGCCGATACCGCGGAACGATTGCACAAAGCCGGCATCGATCGGCTGTATATTCCCGCCGGCCGGGAACAGGCTTGGCGCCGGCAAGGCTTTACGGCATCGCCCTTCGATCCCGCCCGCGCCGTAAAGGCTACCACGCCGAAGGTGGAATATCGCATGGACGTGGCCTCGGCTACGCGGGTCCCCTGGGTGGATGCCAATGGTTGGCAGTTTGAGCGCGCGCCGGGACGCGCTTATTTCTACGACGTGCCACGCGGCAGTGCAGCCGTGGCCGCCGGGGAGGCGTTCGCCTACGGAGTGGAGGCGGCCGTCCGCGCCGTGCCCGAGGACTTGGAGGCGTTCGCGCACATGCTGAAATTCCTGGGCGCGATCGACCAGCCGCGCTTACCTGTGAGGGCCAACATCGGAGTGATCGACGACGGCTCCGATCTGATGGGCGAGGTCCTGAACCTGATGGCCCGCCACAACCTGCTGTTCCATGTGATTCCGGCGCCGGACCCGCAATACGATCTGAACATCCGCCTGGGCGCCGGCGGATATAGCAAGGAAGACGCCGCGGATCCGTACGCCTTCGCCATGCAGATCCGGCGCCAGCTCACCGACGAGAAGCGCCTGTTGCGGATCTACGGCAGCAATGTGGTGCTGGCCAGGCTGACCGGCGACGGCGCGCAAGCCAGGGTGCACCTGCTCAATTACGGCAACCGGATTGTGAAGGGCCTGCGCGTGCGGGTGTTAGGCTCGTACGCGCAAGCGAAGCTGGCCGCCTTCGAACACGAGAGCACCAAGGTCGCGGACTACGACGCGCGGGAGGGCGCCACAGAGTTCAGCATTCCGGAGATGGGAGCATACGCGGTGGTCGATCTGGTGCGATGACTGTTGGCAGGCGCTTCCGCCTGCTAACCCGCATTGAAGAAGATATCGCCGTGTGTTCCGCTTGTAGGGCAGGATGGCATCCTGCGCGCCGATTGGTAATCGGCGCAAACTGACCCACTACCGGCTACTGGAGCCGGCCGGCGGTGTTTCACAAAAGTTCATGTCAATATGCACCGGTCCGAGTGGCCGCCCAAGCCCGGCGGATTTTTCGGTATGGCTAGTCCTACGGTGACGCTGGGATCTTGACGCCCATCTCGGCGAGCTTCTTTTTCGCAAAATCGTTCTCCGGGTTCTGTCTTAGCGATAGGAGATAATATCGAGCCGCCTGCCCGGTGTCGCCACGACTCTCGTAAGCGCGGGCCAGAGCATCGAGTTGGTTCCACGGAGGAGGATAGGCTTTGGGATCGTCGAGCAGTACCTTGGAAGCCTCCCCCAGGCGCCCCGCCCGCATCAGGGCCGCAACCACCAGCGAAACGGTGAACGGCGGCGTGATCCGTTCGGGGTAACCGAATCTCCGGCCCGCCTCTCGATAGCGCCTGTGAATCCCTTCGATGCCGCCTTTGTCGAACAGCTCCAATGGATCGGTCAGGCGCCAGTCTTCGAATATGGTCTCCAACCCGTGGTAAATGGCCGGCAGCGGGATCGACATATGGTCCTCCTGCTTCATCCAATCGAACTTCCAGCGGAACCCCGCGGGGGCCGATTTGCCGAGCGCCGCGCTTAACCTGGCAACCGCGGCTGGAGGCTTCCCCGAGTCGCTGGACGCCGTCATGTAGAAGTCCGCCTGGAGAGATTTGGTGCCCGAAAGAAAAGACTCCGCGCGCGCTACGACCGACTCGTTGTTCCAATAAAGACTTGGGTCGGCGAGGATATATGCGTTGAAAAGGGTTGGTTTCGTAATCAGCGTGTAGACTCCGAACAAGCCGCCGAATGAATGGCCCACGAGTAACCTGTAGGGCCGGGTGCGATAAGTCTTGTCGACGAATGGGATCAGTTCATCGGCGACAAAAGACAGGAAAGCATCCGCCCCGCCGTTGCCCGGCGAAAAGCGGTTGTCGGTCTCGGCTGTCGATAGCGGCGTCAAGTCGTGCGTACGATGTGCCATATCCCCGCTGGCGATCCCGACCACCAGCATGTTCGGCATTCGGTCGTCATCCGCCAGAAAACCGGCTATTCCGCTGGCATAGTGGAAGTGCGTTTCGCCGTCCAACAAGTAGAGAACTGGATACCGGTCCGTACCGCTGTCATACCCGTCGGGCTTCGAGATGAGTAGAGATCTCGATTCCTTCAGAATGCTCGACTGTAGCCGAACAGTCTCGCCAATGACAACCGGCGCCCCTTGGCTCTCGGCCCATGCGCCGACTATCGCGGCCTGTGATGCACAGAGAAAGCCAAGAAGAGCAAGAGATTGTTGCGTCAGCATAACGGTTCCTCCTCGTCGGGGTCTTGCCAATCGCATTCTCGCATTTGAGACTAGTTTATCTCATTAAGGACATGTCGGGCGTAATCGGAACTCCAACAGCGACGCGCAGCGGAGGGTTCTGTAGGGGCGGACCTTCGGTGGCCTCTTTGACCCTCGCCGAGACAGCGGGGTTGCATCCACCGCTCTTGAAAATTGAGCCGCGCGACTCCGCACTGTCGCCGCAGCGTAGAGAATCAGCTGCGTGCGGGGAGATCCTCATTTCCAATCCGTGTCTCACAAAGGGGTCTTTAGTGCCTTCGTGGGATCGCGATCAGTAGGCCGCCGCTTATGCCAATCGATCGGTCGTGTCCTCGCCCGAAGTTGTACTCGTAGCCCGGTTCGAGGTACCAGCCGACTCGATGCTTCGCGGAGGGCCAGAACATAAAATCCAGCACGACTTCACCGCCGAGGGAGTTCGTCGTCATGCCGTATTCCCTCGTATGAACCCACTCTGGACCAACCCCGAACATAAACTCCACTTTTTCGGAGAGGTTCCAACGTTTCTTGAACAGAAGGTCCGTGTCCCATTCGGTCGAGCGATGGCCGGAAGTCGCCGTAACGCCCATCTCAAGTTCCAAGTAATTCTCTATCGGCGTAACTTCCACAGCGACTGTGGGGCCGAAGCTCCATCCACCGTCTTTGAGATTCCAGCCAGGAGTTCCTCTAAGCCCGACGACAGCGGCAGGCTCCTTATCGGCGGATTGACCGACGGCGAATTTTGTCGCGTTCAATCGATAAGCCCCGTCCCAAGCTCTCACATTTCGATTTCGGGACGCAAAAGGAAACACCGCACAAGCGAACGGGGCGGATTGCTTTACGGATAATGCGGCCCACGGAACCTGAAACGTTTGGCCCGTTTCACAGCCCAAGCTCACTATGCGAGCCAAGGCGCACAAGTTCGAGGCTGTCGTGATCAGGCTTGCGATAGATCAGAACGAGATCCGGCCGGATGTGGCAGTCGCGGTGATCGCTCCATTCGCCGGACAGTGGGTGATCGAAATTCCTGCGCGATAGCGGCGTGTCAGCGGCGAGCAAGTTGACGACCTCCATCAGCAGGGCGTCCAGCTTCTTGCTGTGACGGCCGAATTTTTCTCGCTTGTAGTCACGCTGAAAGCGGGTGGTGTACTTAACCTCCCGCATTCAGGCTTCGCAGTAGCTTGTCTGGCTTACCGGCCTTGATTAGCTCGCCCCGGCGTGCGGCTTTCATCGCCGCGACGGTTTCGGCGTTGGGATTGAGCGGCTCGAACGGCAGGACCTTCTCCGCCGCGACGCGCACCAGCAGCAGCCGAAAAGCATCGGACACCGTGAGCCCGATTTTCTTCAGCGCCGCCGTGGCTTCCCTCTTCGTGCGCTCATTGATGCGAGCGCGAACGACGGAATTTTCAGGCATGGGCGTTAAGGTCCCCTGAGCTACATCGTAGCCCAAATGAGAGGCAATGTCCACCTTCCCGGCGCCGCGGCCTCTATAGCGTATCCCAGGGGTTGAGGAGAACCGCACCGAGACCGGCAAAGTCTTTCGCGTTCCGCGTCACGATAGTGAGATCGTGTTCCATGGCCGTGGCGGCGATCATGCCGTCAGCGGTGTTGAGAGGAGTCCCTCTTAATTGGCGTTCGCCGCTTAGGATACCCCAGCGGTTACCCACGCTTTGAGTCACCGGCAGGATTCTGCCGCCAAACAACGGAAGGAGGTACTGTTCAAACCACTGTTCCAACTGGGCTCGCCGTTTGCTCTGGCGAAGCACGGTAAACCCCCTGCGAAGTTCTCCAACGGAAACCACGCTCAGGTACAAAGAAGCGTTGTCTTGGGCGTCAACCCAATCCCTTACCCGAGATTCAGGCCTTGGCTTAGTCAGCTCGGAGGGGAGTTTGTATCGAGCAGAAATCCGCTCATGAAAGGTCTCCCGGGCGTCCAGTGTCAGGATTGCGACTGAAGTCCACATCGTCCGTCAGGCCCCTAACCATGGCGCAAACCTCCACGAGGTTCTTAGCTCCCTGCCTCTCGGAATTGACTACAGTTCCCGCCGGAGGATGGACAGCCTCTTCGAGCAAGCTGGCGGTGTGGGCCTCGAGGGCGCGGCCGCGGGCGGCGGCCTGGCGGGCGAGTTCCGCCTTAACCTCGGGTGTGATATCAACAGTGATCGTCATCGGCGTTCCTTTCAAGCCGTTGTACAGCCATTCCAACCCCGCCCCGGCGCACCCGGATCGTCCAGGAAACAGCGCACGCGCTTTATGTTGCACCGTCCGATGCCGCAACAACGCTGCAATAGCCTATTTTAACGCCAGTACTTGGTGCGCGCGAGTCGCATTGCTCACAAAACACGAATCACGAATCTCACCGCCCCATCCCCCTGAAAACAGACCACCAACCCAAATTCCACCCCCGTTTCCGCCAACGCCCGCATGCTACGCTCTTCGCAGGATGTGGAACACACCACAGATCGCCCCTCCCTCTCCACGGTCCAGCAATGCGTCGTCAACGCTCTGGCTGGGGGATCCACCCTTACTGGCGCGGAAGCCTACGGCGCCCATCGCGTCACCGTCTACCGTTGGATGAAGACCCAAAAGGAATTCTCCACCGCCCTCCATCGCGCCCGCGCCGAATTCGTCCTCGCCCGCCGCGACGACCTCCACCATCTCAGCAACCGCGCCTTGGAAACCCTCCTCGCCGTCCTTGACAACCCCAGATCGTCGCCCGCCGTCCTGCTGCGTACTGCCATGTTTATTTTGCAGCGCCCCCAACTGCCCAAGACCGGTTGGACCATGCCCGAGCCCTCCCCCAATCCGGATGGCGAGAAGCTACTCAACTCGGCCATCATTGAGCAGGACTACAATAGCCTTCCCGGCCTCTATAACATTGAAAGGGACGATCCCGCCGAATCGCCCGTCGAAGCGGAAGCCCCTGTCGAATCGGCGGCCTCCGAACCCGAGCCGCCCGCCGAATCTCCGGCCCCTCCCTCCGCGGATGCATCCGAGTGCGACCAGATGCAATATGATTTCGATGATTGCGAGGATGTTGCATCCGCCGCCCGCCAGGCCCTCGATGTACGCCGCCACGTGCGGCGGCTTCACGTCCGCCAGGCCGGGCAGCCCCCGGCCGTCGCACCAGTCGGCAAACCGGCAGGCGGCTTTGTAGTACGCCCGCCGCGTGTTCGAAAACGAAGATCCCCTGCTGACAAAACGCCGACGCAAACGTTGACGCGAACGGAAAATGAACCCGAAGAAATCCCGACATAGCCCGCCAGCTTTGCTACAGTGTTGGACAGACGCATTCGTCTGTCAACCCGCGCTATACTGGAATTTCCCTTTATCGCAGGAGATTACGTTACATGTTTGATCTGTTTCGCAGCCGAGACAAAGCCGTGCGCATCCTGCTCGGTGGATTGCTTCTGCTGGTTGCCTTTTCCATGCTGACCTACCTGGTGCCCAGCTACAACACCGGAAGCGGCGCGTCGGATGTGGTGGTCGCCGAGATCGGCAAAGAAGTCATCACGCTGCCCGAAGTCCAGCAGATTGTCCAGATGAACCTGAAGCGCCGCCAGTTGCCTCCGGAGCTCATGCCCCACTACGTTCCGCAGTTCGTGAACTCCATGGTCACCGAGCGGGCGCTCGCCTATGAGGCCCAGCGGCTGGGCTTCAAGATTTCCGACACCGAATTGGCCGCCGCCATCCGCGCCACGCTTCCGCAGCTCTTCCAGAAAGGCAACTTCAGCAAGGAAGAGTATGCCGCCACGCTGGCACAGCAGAATTTCACCATCGAGCAATTTGAAGGGGACATGGCCCGGCAGTTACTCGTCACCAAAATGCGCGATGTCGCTCTGGAAGGCACGATCGTAACGCCGCAGGAAATCGAGCAGGAGTACAAGAAACGCCACGACAAGGTCAAAATCGAGTATGTCAAGATTTCGACGGACAAGCTGAAGCCGGAGGTCGAGGTCACCCCGGAAGAGTTGCGCGTAGCGTACGAGGGCACCAAGTCTCTCTACCAGGTCCCCGAGAAGCGCAGTCTCGGCATCTTGCTGATCGATCAGGCCAAGCTGGAGCAATCCATACAGCCTACCGATGCCGACTTGCAGCGTGTCTATAACGAGAATAGGGACAACTATCGCTCGCCGGAAACCGTAAACATCCGCCATATCCTGTTGACGACCACGGATAAGAACCCGCAAGAGGAAGCGGCGATCAAGGCCAAGGCCGAAGGACTGCTGAAGCAGGCCCGCGGCGGCGCGGATTTTGCCGAGCTGGCCAAGAAGAACTCCCAGGATCCGGGCTCCGCGGCGAAGGGCGGCGAGTACGATGGAGTCGTACGCGGCCAAATGGTTCCGGAATTCGAAAAGGCCGCTTTCGCGCTCAAGCCCGGCCAGATCAGCGATCTCGTGAAGACGCAGTACGGCTACCACATCATCCTGTTGCTGAAGCACGAGGAGCCTCGGCTTAAGCCGTTTGACGAAGTGAAGCCGCAACTGGCGGCCGAATACAAAAAGCAGCGCGTGAACGAACTGATGCAGCAGACCGCCGATAAGGCGCAAGCGGCGCTCACCAAGGATTCGCAGAATCCCGAGAAAGTGGCCGCAGACCTGGGCGTGCAGTACATAAAGGCCGACGAGGTGGGGTCTGGCACAGCGGTACCGGGAATTGGCGTCAGCCACGAGTTCGACGATGCGGTTTCCAGCTTGAAAAAAGGGGAGGTCTCACAACAGGTCGTGGTGACGGGCAATAAAGTCGCCATCGCTGTCTGCACCGCCGTGATTTCCGCTCACCCGGCCGCCTTCGAAGAGGTGCGCGACAAGGTCCGCGACGCTCTGGTGAAACAGCGCGTGAATACCTTGGCAGAAAAGAAAGCCAACGAACTGGCCGATAAGGCCCGCACGATGGGCGGGGATCTGGAGAAGGCCGCAAAGTCCATGGGGTTCGAAGTGAAGACTTCCGCAGAGGTCGATCGCAACGGCGCCATTGAGGGGCTCGGGTCGGCCGCCATGCTGCCGGATGCGTTCTCCAAGCCGGTTGGCACCATCTTCGGGCCCAACGGGATCTCCGATTCGAGAGTTGTGGGAAAGGTGGTGGAGCGGGTTCCCGCCGATATGAACAGCCTGGCGGCCGAGCGCATTGCCATTCGCGACCAGATCAAGAGCCAGAAGAGCCAGGCCCGCAATACCTTGTTTGAAGAAGGTGTGCGCCAGGCGCTGATCAAAGAAGGCAAAGTCAAAATCCACCAGGATGTCGTCGACCGCTTGATCGCCAGTTATCACGGCTGACCGGATGATCCATTCCTTTCTGGATTTCCTGCGCTCGCTGACGACTCCCGAACGGCTGATTCAACTGCTCAGCACGCTGCTTACAGGATGGCTGGGTTATGCCGTGTTGTTCGGGCTGGTGTTCGCCGAGACCGGTATGCTGGTGGGTTTCTTCCTGCCGGGCGACTCGCTGCTGTTCACGGTGGGCGTGGTTTGCGGGGCCGGGCGGCTCGATATCGCGCTGGTGAACGTGCTGCTGATCTGCGCCGCCCTGCTCGGCGATACGGCCGGTTACATGTTGGGGCGGAGCACCGGCCCGCACATCTTCAATCGGACCGATTCCCGCATCTTCCGCCGCGAGTACTTGATGCGCACGCACGAATTCTACGAGAAACACGGCGGCAGGACCATGATGTACGCCCACTTCATCCCGATCATCCGGACCTTCGCGGCGTTCGTCGCGGGGGTGGGCCGCATGAATCTGATGCGCTTCATTTCGTTCGACGTTTTCGGCGTGACGGGCTGGGTGTTCCTGATGACGATGCTGGGCTACGAGCTCGGCGGCGTCGGCTTCGTGCGGCATTACTTCGACAAAGTCATCTTAGGGATTATCGCGGTGTCGCTGTTGCCCGCCGGCCTGGAAGTGTTGAAGGCGCGGCGGCTGCGCGCGGTGGCTGCGCGCCAGTAGGGCCGGGGTGGGGCAGGCGCTTTCGCCTGCCAAACGCGACTCGGTGTAGGGTCGGCGGTTCCGCCTGCACCGCACAGGTTACTGGTGGTTCTCGTCGTAGCACCAGTGCACCAGGGCCTCGGGCACTTTCCCCTGGTTGGCGCGTAGCAGATCTTCCGCGCTGAGCTGCTGGAACGCAAACGAGATGGACGCGTCACTCGCAACCGTGCCGATCAGGTATCCGTACACGTTCGTCATGGCTTTTCGGCCGGTTCCGACACCGGCCGGCAGACGGTGGCGCACGGCCCCGGCGGTTCCAATGATCCAGCCGGGCAACACGCGCTCCTTCCAGTAATCGGTCCGGAAAACGTCCTCCATGTAGAAATGCGAATGGCTGGCGAGCACATAGATCCGCTTATGCCCCGATTCTTGCGCGTGCCAGAGCGCTTCGTAAACCTCGCGGCCGCTTTTTTCGCCCTTAGCCCAGTCGCTCATGCTGTGGCTGTAGCCGAAGCTGCCGGGCAGAGCCGCGTGCATCCCAACCACGATGGTCCGTATCTGGCCGGATGTCTGGTCGCGATCCAGCAGCGCATGAAACCATTTGAGCTGCGCGCTGGTGAACTGCTCCTCGGAGCCGTTGTCGAGCACGATGAAATCCACGTTGTGGCTGACCCAATGATAGTAGGTCCGCAGCGCGTGATCCCTCGGATCGTCAGCCAGACGTTGCGCGCGCAGCACCGGCGCCTCCAGCCAATCGGCGAATTGCGTGAGATAGCGATCGCGTGTAGCTGGGGGTATCGTCTCGTGATTGCCGACAGCGAGGAAGACCGGAAGACTCCCGAATGGATCGAGTTGATGCAAGATGAAATCCGGCCACGCGCGATCCTCGTAGTCGCTGATGTTCAGCGGCTTGGCAGGCAACCCCAGTTTGGCCGGGGGGACCAAGTCCTCGTCGAAGGTGTAGATCGCCCTGAAATCGCCGAGGTGTATATAAAACTCCGCGTGGCTTTCGAGGACTCCGGACGCGATCGCGGGCATGACAATATCGCCGCAGTTCCGCGAATCGCCGGACACCGCGAACTTCCAGGTTCCGTCCCCGGAGTCCTGGCCCGCCAGTGAATAGCAGGCCAGCGGAAGTAGCCACAAGAGCCTAGTCATTCAAGTGCGCTACTTTCGAGCCGGCTTTCCTTCCACGTCCAGGACCACCACATCGCCCAAATTCAGATCGCGTACGCCAGCCTCGATCTTCGACAGATCGCCGACCAGCAAGAGCGTGGCGTTGCCAGGTTGCGCGTACTTCTCGGCTACGGCGTTCACCGCGGCGCGCGTCGTCTTTTCGAGCTCGCCCGGCTCGCGCTCGATTTCCGCCATGGGCAGGTCGGCGCTCCACAGTTGCGCGATGTGGTCCGCAATCCTGCTGAGCGACTCGAACTCCTGCGCATAGCCGCGTATGCGGTTCGCTTTGGCGCCGGACAGCTCTTGCTCGCTGACCGGCTTCTCGCCGGCGAACTGCTTCAACTCCTTCACGAATTCGACCACGGATTCTTTCGTCTTGTTGGTCTGCACGCCGCCGGATGCGCGCCACATACCGGACTTCGCGTACTGCGCCGTAAACGAGAAGATTCCGTAAGAGTATCCCTTGTCCTCTCGCAAGTTGGAGCTGAGCCGTCCGGAGGCCGAGCCACCCCAAACGGAGTTAGCCAATTCCAGCGCGTGACGATCGTCTGACGCGCGCGGCGGCGCGGGCAGGATTTCGTTGATCACGGTCTGCGCCGCGTCCTGGCGGTCGACCAGGTAGACTTTGCCCGGCCCCATCGGATGCTTTTCCGGAATCGCGGGCGGCGCGGGCGCCGCACCGGCCCAGGTTCCGAAGTTCTTGCGCGCCAATTCGGTTGCCGCGCTAAGCGAAATGTCGCCCGTGAAAATCAGGATCGAGCCGCCTGGCTTCCAAAACGTCTCGTGAAAGCGCACGAAGTCTTCGCGGGTCAGCGGCTGGACGGTGGAGGGCAGACCTTGGACCGGCCGGCCATACGGATGATCGGGCCCGAACGCCAGCATCGCCGAGATTCGCGAGGCCACCGCGTTAGGCTCCTGCGCGTCTTGCGCCAGTGTATCCAGCCGTTTCTTCTTTTCGCGGCCCACTTCCTCGTCCGGGAACGATGGACTGCGCACCACATCCGCGAAGATATCGAGCGCCGGCGCCAGGTTCCTTTTGAGCACTTCAAAACGCAGCGACGCCCGTTCGCGCGTGGCAGACCCGTCGAGCGAAGCACCCAGGTCGCCCATGCCGTCTTCGATTTCGAGAGCCTTGCGCGCACGTGTGCCCCGCTTCATAATCTGCAGGCTCAGATCCGCCAAGCCGTCTTTTCCAGGCGGATCGTAAACGTTGCCGGCCCTGGTGGCGAGCATGACGGCGACCTTGGGGAGATCGGTACGCTCGACGACAAATACCTGCATCCCGTTATCGAGCTTGGTAGTCTGCACTTGCGGCGCTTCGAATGGCTTGTCAGGCGCGAGCGCGGGCTGCTTGGAGCGGTCGAGCTCCGCGACCTCGGTAGCGCGCGCCGAAGATTCGGAATGAAACCTTACGATCAATCGGTTGGGAGTATCCAGCCACTTGGCGACGGCCTGGCGCAGGGATTCCGCGGTGACGTTCCGGTGGCGCGCGACGTCGGCCGCGAACTTATCGGGATCGCCCAGAAACGTGTTGTATTGGTTCAGCAGGTCGGCCTTTCCACCAAAGCCGCCGATACGCTCCAGGCCCGTCACGAAGCCGTACTCCCACTTCGTTTTGGCGCGTTCCAATTCGGCCGGCGTGGGCCCATCCTTGGCCAGGCGCGCGATCTCGGCGGTCACCACCTGTTCGATCTGCGATAGCGGAACGCCCGGGCGAGCCGTCGCCCAAACCAGAAAAGCGCTGACCATTTCGTGCCCGAATTCAAAGGAGACCGTATCGGAGCAGAGTTGCTTGTCATACACCAGGACTTTGTTCAGACGCGCGGACAGGCCGTCGGTCAGGATCGTCGAGGCGAGCTCCAGATCGGCGTCCCCGGGTTCGAAGAAAGCGGGCGAGACCCACGCGAAATAAACCCGCTCTTGCGGCACGCGGTCGTTGGTTTCGATGATCTTTTCCCCCTCGAGGGCCGGCACCCAGCGCGGCGGCCGGTCCAGCGCCGGACCGGGAGGAATGCCGCCAAAATATTTCTCGACCAAGCGCTTCGCCTCCGCCGGATCGATGTCGCCGGCGATGGTCAACGAGAGATTGTTGGGTGTGTAATAGGTGCGGAAGAACTCCCGCACGTCGTCGGCGCTGGCAGCCGTCAGGTCCTCATGGCTGCCGATCACATCGTTGGCGTACGGGTGGCGGTATGGGTAGAGATTCTCGCAGATCAGCTTGATCCAGCGGCCATAGGGCTCGTTCTCGAGGCCCTGCCGCCGCTCGTTCTTGACCACGTCGCGCTGATTATCCAGCTTCTTCTGAGTCAGGGCGTCGGCCAGCGTGGAGAGCCGGTCCGATTCCAGCCAGAGCACCCGTTCCAGACTGCCGGAAGGCACCGTTTCGAAGTAATTTGTGCGGTCCCAATCGGTGGTGCCGTTCACGCCGCCTTCGAACAGGTTCGCGCCCAGTTTTTCGAAAATCTGAAGCGTCTTGCCGGGAGCGTTCAACGAGCCTTCGAACATCATATGCTCGAACAAGTGCGCGAAACCCGAGCGGCCTCTCCGCTCGTTCTTCGAGCCGACGTGATACCAAAGGTTCACGTGCACCATGGGCAGCTTGCGGTCGACGTGCAGAATTAACTGCAGGCCGTTTGGAAGCGTGTACTTCTGAAACGGTACCTTAGGAGCTTCATTCTGGCTGAATGCGGCGGTTGTCAGACCAGCGACAAGCAGGAGAGCGAGCAATATGGTCTTCCGTGACATGTCCTTCACCTCCACCTATTCCGCCGGCTTGGGCCGCGGCGTGGCGTCGCCATCGGTCATCCCCATCGCCCACTTCACGGCTTCGGTCCACATCTGCTGTATATCCGGCCGGTCCCAAACTTCCTCGCGATGGCCCAGCGAGGAATAGAAGACGCGGCCCTTACCGTATTGGTGGACCCAGGTGACGGCGAAATCCTTATCCGTGCGATGTACGCGCGGGTTGGTCAGGTCCACCGAGTTCGGATCCACGCTCATCAGCACGCGCAGTTTGTCGCGCGAGTAGGGCGCCTTGAACTGATAGATCTCGTCGTAGATGGGGAAGTTCGGCGGGAAGTGTTTGGTGGCGGGGAAGGCACGGTCCTCGACGTTGATCACGCAGTGCACCTGCATCCAGGGATGCTCGTTGAAGTAGGCGCCGATCAAGTCGCCATATTCCGGCCAATCGTAGAACGTATCGGTGGCGCTATGCGTGCCCAGGAAGCCTTTGCCATCTTCCTTGACGAACGCCAGCAGCGCGCTTTTCTGCTCGTCGTTCATCTTTAGCGAGCCGGTCGTGTAGAACATGACTGCGTCGAAGTAGTCCAGGTTCTTGGCGTTGTTCGTCAGCTTCTGCTTGGTCACCAGTTGCGTGTCGGTGCGCAGGAAGGTGTCCCACAGGCCGGATTGCTGGCCCAGTTTTTCGATGGTCGCCATAGCATGCGACACCGAATCGTGCTGGAAGCCCTGCACCTCGCCGATGAAGAGCAGCTTCTTTTTCTTGGGCTGCTGCGCGCGCGTCGCGCCGCCAACTCCGAAGGTCAGGAACAGGATTCCGAGTATTAGCCAGTTTTTCATAGAGTTTCTCGATGGGGGCATCATCTCACCCGGCGAGGCGGCGCGCAACCGATAGTTTGCCGATAGTTTGTGCCGGCAAGAGCGCCCACGAGAGGGTCCCCCGGCAGACAAGAGTGTGTCTCGCCGCGGCAGCAGCCGCCTTCCGGGATCGGGCTGCCATGCGGGCGGGTTCGCTGGGGCGGGCATGCTGGCGGGGCAGGCGTTCAGTTCCGGGCGTACAATGAGTCTCCAGGAGGGCATATGAGTGTTGCATGGAGCAAAGACGTAGATGGCGCGCTGGCTCAGGCCAAGGAAAGCGGCCGGCCGTTGCTGCTGGATTTCAGCGCCGCGCCGGCTTGAGGCGGATGTGCTCGGCTGGAGGCCGAGTCGTATGCGGAATCTGCCACCTCAGAGTACATCAATGAGAATTTCCTGCCGGTAGAAGCGCACATCAAGGAACACCCCGCCTGGTTCCACCGCTTCGATGTTTTATGGACTCCCACCGTGTTAATTTTCGATCCGGGAGGCGTGGAACGATTCCGCATCGAAGGCTATCTTCCGACCGCGGAATTCCGGGCCCAATTGGAACTCGGCCTGGCGCGAGCCGCCTTCATGAACAAGCGTTGGGCCGATGCCGAAGCCCGATACGGCTCAATTGTCGAGCGCTACCCGGAGACCGCCGCGGCGCCGGAGGGCCAATACTGGGCGGGCGTCGCGCATTACAAGGGAACGAACGACCACACGGCGCTGGGGCGGACGGCCGAGCAGTTCCAGCACCGGTATCGGGAAAGCATCTGGGCCAAGAAGGCGTCCATATGGTCGAAGTGAACAAGTTGCGCAGCATGGTTCGGGATGCGTATTCCGCGGCTGCGGAAGCCCCGGGGGGAACTCACGCGTTCCCCGTGGGACGGGAGTTCGCGGCCAGTCTGGGATACGCGGCGGAGACGCTCGCGGGCCTTCCAGCGGCCAGTTTGGAGGCCTTTTCCGGCGTTTCCAACGTGGCCATGATTGCCGGTATTCCAGCGGGCGCCACGGTGCTGGATCTGGGTTGCGGCGCCGGTCTCGATTCGCTGTTGGCCGCGCGACGCACAGGACCTCGTGGCAGAGTCGTGGGACTGGACTTCAGCGCGGCAATGGTCGGGAGGGCGCGTGCCGCCGCGGCCGAGGCTGGAGCTGTCAACGCGATGTTCTGCCAGGCGGACGCCGAGCGGCTTCCGTTGCGGGATCGCTCGATCGATGTGGCGTTGGTCAACGGCATCTTCAATCTGAACCCGGCGCGCGCGTCGATATTCTTTGAACTGGCACGTGTGCTTCGTGTGGGCGGTGAGGTCTATGCTGCGGAGTTGGTGCTACGGCAGCCGTTGCCGCCAGACACACACACTGCGGCCGATTGGTTCGCTTGAATCGCAGGCGCTAAGGAAGCGGGGGCCTTCCTCGATGAATTCCGCGCAGCCGGTTTCCGGGAGGTGCAGCTTCTGCGGACCATGCGCAACGCTCGTACGAAGAGTTTGGAAATACTGGCAGCGGAGGTTGTAGCTCGTGGCGCAGGCACTCCTGCCGGCACAGGCGAGCCTAGCTCGCCCCACGCGGCTTGCTAGTACAAGTCAGATTAGTTTGCGTCGGCAAGAGTGCCGACGCGGCAGACAGGAGTGTCTGCGCCACGGCAACAGTCGCCTTCGGGGATGGGGCTGCCGTGCGGGCAGGTTCGCGGATGGCCGAGGAAAGTGCAAATGCGGTCGGTCACTTCCGGGCTCAGGATGTGCTCAAACGTGCACGCGTTCTTCTCGATGGAGCCCTCGTCGCGTATGGCCAGCACATCCATGAACAGCCGCTCCGCCAGCCGGTGCCGGCGGATGACGCTGCGGGCGCGCTCCTCGCCACGCAGTGTAAATCCGACCTCGCCGCCGCGTATCTCGACCAGGCCGATGCGCGCCATCATGGCACATACCTTGCGATGCTGTGCGGCGGTGAAGTGCTCGGGCTCCTCGTGGAAGGTGCGTTCGCGCGCCGCCCATAGCTGTTCCAGCACTTCGTCGAAATCCTGGTTCACCTCCATGCTGAAGTGCGTGGTTTCGACGATGCGGCCGTGTTCCAGGTCGAGGCGGATGTCGGCGCAGCGGCCCACTTGCTCGTCGTGCGTGACCATCAGAATCGTGCGGCCCTGCTGGTGCAACTCGGCCAGCAGATCGAGGACGATGTGCTCGTTGGTCGCGTCCAGGTTGCCGGTGGGCTCGTCTGCCAGGATGATCTTGGGATCATTCACCAGCGCGCGCGCGATGGCTACGCGCTGCTGCTCGCCGCCGGAGAGCTGCGAAGGCAGATGGCGCGCGCGATCGGTCAGGCCTACACGCGCGAGCGCCTGGCGGGCTTCGCCTTCGTCGGTCATGCTGTGGAAATATTGCGCCAGCATCACGTTCTCGAGCGCAGTCAGGTGCGGGATCAGGTGGAATTGCTGGAACACGAAGCCCACGGTCTCGGCGCGAAAGCGGGCCAACTCGGCGCGGGTCAAGGTGGAGGTGTCTACGGAATCGATGCGCACGGCGCCGCTGGTGGCCTGGTCGAGGCAGCCCAGGATGTTCAGCAGCGTCGTCTTACCCGATCCGGACGGCCCCATGATCGCGATCCACTCCCCGGCTTCCGCGGTGAAGGTCACGCGGTCGAGCGCCTTCACCGGCGCGGCCCAGCCGCTGTCGTAAGCCTTCGTGACGTTCTCAAGTTCGACGAATGCCATGCCCATCTACTCTCCGCGCAGGATCACGGCGGGCTTGATCCGCCAGATGCGCGCCGCTGCCGCCAGCGTAGCGACCGTGGCCACCGCCAGCGTGACGCCGGCGACTGGCAGGAACACGCCATAGTTTACACCAACGCCGGCGGCTGTCGATTCGGGGAAGATCTGGCGGCCGATCCACCAGGCTACCAGTAATCCTAAGCCGTAGCCGGCGGCGGTGGATGCCAGTCCCAGGATAAGGGATTCCGACAGGAACAGAGCGGCGATCTTCTTTTCCGCGGCGCCGATGGCTTTCAGGATTCCGATCTCCTGACTGCGCTCCATCACCAGCGTGCTGAAGTTGCTGCTGACGCAAAGCGTGGTAATGGCCAGAACCAGGGCCGTGAGCAGAAACAGGGTGGAGCGAATCTTCAGGACCACGTTGGCTTCAGTCTCGGCCACGGCGTGCAGCAGGCGCACATCGGTGTCCGGGAGCGCCTTGGCCAGGGCCGCCTGCACGGCCGGCAATCGCTCGCCGTCGGCGCGCACTTCAACCAGGCTGGCGGCATCGTGCAAGCCGGCCATTTTCGCGGCCGTTTCGAAGGGCAGGATCACTTGCGCGTCTTCGGCGCCACCGCTTGAGACGATGCCCCGGACCACGCACGGCGCGCCGTCGAGCGACGCCTTCTGTCCGAGCTGCAAACGGAAATGGGCCGCCACCGTGCTGCCCACCAGACACTCACCGGCGGCGGGTGTGCGCGCGCCTTCCACGCGCCAGTAATCGGTGAGCGGTCCGGCGCGGCGTGCGTCGATCCCCGCCACTACAACAGGCTCGCTTTCCATGCGCCCCACCGTGTAGACGAACGGCGCGGCCACGGCGCCTTGGCGCTCGGCTTCCGCGACCGCGGCGAGCGGGACAGTCTGCGCGCCGCCGGATGGGGCGATCACGATGTTCGCGCCGTATCCGCGAAACTGCACGCGCATTTTGCGCTCGATATCGGAATAGACGCTGAAGAGGGCGGTAGCCAGGGTGGCCGCCACGGCCAGCGCGGAGAAGGCCAGCAGCAGGCGGCGCTTGCGGAACTGGACGGCGCGCAGGACGAAGTTCCAGAACATCAGGCGTCTCCGCGTGGCGCGAGCTTTAGCTTGCCGCCCACCGGGTTGACAGGCGAAAGCGCCTGTCCCACCTCGCTACCGGTATTGCAGGCATGTGGGGCAGGCGCTTTCGCCTGCCAACCGATTCCTCCACACGCCATCATTCCCCACCTCTCAACGTGACCGCCGGCTCGAGCAGCAGCGAGCGGCGCAGCGGTTGCGCGGCGCCGGCCACCGACGCGATCACGGCTGCCCCCACGACGACCGGACCCAGCATGGCCGGAATCTGGAGCGCGGTCTGGAACACGGAGCGGCCCACCCACTCCGCCAGCAGCAAGCCGATCCATGACCCGATCAGCCCGCCGGCCGCGCCTTCCATCGCGACCTCCGCCGAAAACAGCGCCGCTACCAGCCCGTTAGAAGCGCCGGTGGCCTGCATAATGGCGATCTCTCCGCGGCGTTCGAGCACAGTAGTCGCCATGACGCTCCAGACGGTGAGCCCCGCCGAAGCCAGCGCCGCCACGCAGATCAGCAGCATCAGGCCGCGGATCTTGCCGAGGACCTTGCCTTCGTTATCGGCTACGCGCCAGATCGGCCGGGCCACTGCCATGGGCAGCGCTTCCTCGATCTGATGCGCGATGGAAGTGATGTACGGTGTGCAATACCAGCGGTCGTATTCGACTGGCGTCATGCGGGCGGGGTCTTTGCGCGCGAATGCGTCTTCCGGCTTGGTGAGCGCGCCGACTTCGACCGCATCCACCTGGCCAGGCCGGTTCACGAGGTTCTGCAAAACTTCCAGCCGCACGAAGACGCGGTCTTCCTCCTCGCCGCCCGTAGAGACGATGCCGGCCACAGTGAATGGCTGCCCGAACAATTGCAGCGAATCTCCGGGGTGTAGGCCCAGCTTGCGCGCCACCGCGTCGCCCACCATGCAATCGTGCGCGGCGTCGTTGCGGGCGCCATCGTCGATCCAACGTCCGTCGACTTTCCACGCGCCATTCACGGTCCGCAGGCCGGCTTCGAGCGTCGCACCATCGGCCCCTCGAAAACGGCGCCGGAACCACACGCCTTCCACCGGCACGTTCTGGCCGCCAAGCGATGCTGCGGCCTTGAGCGAGGGCGCGAACCCGGTAATATTCGAGTGCCAGAAGGTGGACTTGATTTTGGGCACCTGATCTTCGGGGATGTAATCCTCGCGCGACACCGGACGGTAATTAATGCCGCCGATCTCGACCGGCAGCGAGCGCGCTTTCGGCGTAACCATCAGGTTGGCGCCGAGGCTGCGCAACTCGCGGCTGACGCGATCGCCGATATCCAGCATGACGCCGAGCATGGCGGTGGCGACGGCCGAGCCCATGGCCACTGCGGCGACTGTCATCGCCTTGCGGCGCGGCGAGCGGCGGATGGACTGGCTCACGAAACGGAGGAACATGGCGCTAGCTGGGGTTGCGAAAGAGCTTCGCTCCGGGAACGAGCTTCTCCGCGGGGATTACGAGTTGGTCGCCTTCCATGTGCGAGGCGATAGGGATGGGATTGCATCCGCCGCGCACTCCGATGCTCGGAATGAAGATGGCGGAGGCGCAATTCTTGCAAATCACGTTGGGGCCTTTTTGATAGTAGCCCTGGTTGCCGCAAATCTCGCATGCGTCGAAGGCCGCCACCAGCGACTGATCGGGACGGCGGATCACGATGAAGCGCACGTGGACGCCATCCTCCTCGACCGCAAAACGGTGCAGGTTGCCGTCGTTCACGCTAGCCGCGGGGATGCTCACGTTGCCGTTCACGATGGACACCGGCGTGGCGGCGGAGAGCTCCGTGGTGGACTTCGCGTAGAGGAATTCCGCGGTGATGCTGAGGATGAACAGGGCCGTGGCAGCGCAGGAGGCGGTCATCCACGTGCGCTCGCGGCGGACGCTCCAGCGGGCTTTGCGCAGGGCCGCGCCGGTGAGGCCGTCGAGCACAGGGGCACGGCGGCGGCGATACTCCATGAGCAGCATGGCACCGGCCAGAGCCAGGATGGCCACGAAGAAGAAGACTTCGTTGCTCACGATCGGGCCGATCAAAGCCATTTCCTGGCGGCTGCTGGGCAGCACCTGACTTTCGGAAAGCTCGTGCAGCCCGGTGATAGTGAGTTGCACCACGATGACCATTAGGATGAGGGTGGTCATGCGGAAGAAGCTGCGCAGATCGATGCGTAGGGTGCCGCGGACGAAGCTTACGCCAAACAGTACGGCGAGACCCAAACCGATCGCAACCCCTGCAATATCGAGCACTCCGGAGGTGTCGATCTTGACAGCCATGAGCATCAGGACGGTCTCGACGCCCTCGCGGAAGACCATCAGAAAGACGAAAAAGAAGATGCCCCAGCGGCTGGCGGCGCCGCTTCGTTGTTGCAACTGAGTTTCAATTTCACCCTTCAAGCCGCGCGCGTGGCGGTTCATCCAGAGCACCATGGTGAGCACGAAAACGGCGCTTACGAGGAGGGTCCAACCCTCGTAGGCATCCTCGCCGAGGTGCAGTCTGGAGAGCAGCCAAGCGAAGCCAAAGCTAGCAATGACAGCGGTTCCGAAGGCGCGGTGGACAGCGGGCAGGAGATCCCGGCGGCCGATCTTGCGCAGGTAGGCGATGGCGATGGCGACGACCAGCGCGGCCTCGACTCCCTCGCGGAGGGTGATGATCAGAGTCTGCAACATGGTTGCAAGTAGCTCCCGAGGATATTGTAGCCGATTTTCGGTCGCTGGTGAATGCGGGCAGTCGTGCCATCGCGTTCAGCGCGCCGCTTGCAACTGGCGCCAGATGCGAGAAGGCCGCCTCCGCCAACGACACCCGGGAGATGCTGGATACAGCGAACTGTCGTCGCTCGAAACCGAACGATTCAATAGATTTATGTTGGCAAGAAATGGAGACCCTACGTCCGATTTCGTTGTCCGGTTTTGCCGCCCGTCCAACGGTAGAACTTGTCTTCACCCGGAACCCCGAGGATGCGCCGCATCCGGTCGTGCATCCTCTTGGTCCTCGGCGGTGCGATTACAATAAGACCCTGAGGATCTTCAGCATGTTTCGAACTCCCACGTTCAGAGCCATTTTTTGTGTCGCCTTCTCCCTTTTGCCGCTTGGCGCGCAGCAGGGGCGGGATGGAGCGCAGGCCGCGGGCGGCCGAACGCCCTCAATCGAGGAGCGCGTGGCTACCATGCAGAAACTGGACGGCTATTTTCCGCTCTACTGGGACGATCGCAGCGGCAATCTCTACCTCGAAATTTCGCGCCTTGACAATGAGTTTCTGTATACGACCGGACTCGCTGCCGGTTTGGGATCGAACGATGTCGGGCTGGATCGCGGCCAGGAAGGCAGCGGCCGGCTGGTTTCGTTCCAACGCATCGGGCCCAAGGTGCTTCTGGTACAGCACAACGAATCGTTCCGCTCGTCGAGTGGCAATCCGGAAGAGCGGCGATCGGTGGAAGACTCGTTCGCCAAATCGGTGCTGTGGGGCTTCACCGTGGCGGCCGAATCGAACGGCCGCGTACTGGTGGATGCCACCGATTTCGTGGTGCGCGACGGTCACGGCGCGGGCGGCGCGCTGGTCCCCGGAACCTATCGCGTGGATCGCGCGCGTAGCGCGGTCTACATGGCGCGCACGAAGGCATTTCCGAAGAACACCGAAATCGAAGTCACGCTGACGTTCGCCAATGAGACGGCCGGCGAGCGCGGCGGCGGTTTCGTAGGGCCCGTCCAAGGGCCGCCTCCGATGCAGTTTTCGACGCCAGGCGCGGCTCCGGCCGGCGGCAGGGGCGGACGCGGCGCATTCGGCGGCGGACTCTTTTCCGGCACCGTCTCGAGCGTTACCCCGGCGGCCGAGGCGGTGACTCTCCGCGAGCATTATTCGCTGGTCGAGCTTCCCGACAACAACTATAAGCCGCGGGAAGACGACCCGCGCGCCGGCTACGGCGGCCTGATGTTCGTGGATTACAGCACGCCCATCGGCGAGCCCATGGTGCATCGCTATCTGCACCGCCACCGATTGGAGAAGAAGGATCCGGACGCGGCTGTCAGCGAGCCGGTGAAGCCCATCCAATATTGGGTAGATCCAGGCGCGCCCGAAGATGTACGCAAGGCCCTGATCGAAGGCGCGAGCTGGTGGAACCAGGCGTTCGAAGCGGCCGGCTTTCGCAACGCGTTTAAAGTGGACGTGCTGCCCGCAGGCGCGGACCCAATGGACATCCGCTACAACATGATCAACTGGGTGCACCGCTCGACCCGCGGCTGGAGCTCCGGCGGCACAGTCGCCGATCCGCGCACCGGCGAGATCATCAAGGCGACGGTCACGCTCGGCTCGCTGCGCGACCGCCAGGATTACCTGATCTTCGAGGGCCTCCTTTCGCCCTACACCAACGGCGACGAAAAGCCCGCCATCCTGTATGAGACCGCGCTGGCGCGCATCCGGCAACTGGCGGCGCACGAAGTAGGCCACACGCTCGGCCTCGGCCACAACTACTACGACAGCACGCAGGGATGGATTTCGGTGATGGATTATCCGCACCCTCAGGAGAAGCTTCGCGACGACGGCACGATCGACATCTCGCAGGCTTATCCGGCTCACATCGGCGAGTGGGACAAGGTGGCGATCGATTATGGCTATCGGGTATTGCTACCCGGCGACGAAAAGGCAGCGCTCTCCAAGATTCTCAATGACGCCTGGTCCAAAGATCTGCGCTACCTGACGAACCAGGATACGGACGCCCACCCGCGCGCGGACCAGTGGTCCAACGGTGTGAATCAAGCCGACGAGCTGAATCGGATGATGAAGGTGCGGCGCGCCGCGCTGAATCGCCTGGGCGAGCACACGATCCGAAACGGCGCGCCCATGGCGACGATCGAGGAGCCGCTGGCGCCAATCTTCATGTATCACCGCTACTCGGTGGAGTCGGCCGCGTCGATGGTGGCGGGCATCGACTATATCTACGCGATGCGCGGCGACGGGCGCACGCCGCTGAAGTGGGAGACGGCCGCCAACCAGCGCAAGGCGCTGGAGGCGCTCGCGAACACGCTGAACCCCTCGGAATTGACCGTGCCGAAGCAGGTGCTCGATGCGATTCCGCCGCGGCCGCCAGGGTACGGGCGGCATCGTGAGCTATTCCCGCGGACCACCGGCGACGGCTTCGATCCGCTCAGCCCGGCGACCGTAGCGTCGGACGTGACGGTTGGGTTCACGCTGCAGCTCGATCGTGCGGCGCGCATGGTCGCGCAGCATGCCTTAGATCCGTCGCTGCCTGGATTGGAAGAAGTGATCGATCGGCTGACGAAGGCGATCTTCGACGCTCCCCTGGCCAACGCATACGAGGCCGAAGTGCGGCGCGCCGAAGAGCGCGTGCTTGTGGATCGGGTGATGTGGCTTGCTACCGGCGCGCCGAACAGCCAGGTGCGCGCCATCGCTACGCTGAAGCTGTCGAAACTCGCAACGCGGCTGCGCAGCGAGGCAGTCGCCAGCGAACCCGAACAGGCTCAACGGATGTTGCTCGCGGCCGACATCAAGCGGTTTCTGGAACGCTCGGCCGACCCGGCGCGTCCCATGCCCGCGCCCGACGCGCCTCCCGGGGCGCCAATCGGCGACTACCCGCTTGACTGGCTCGCCCCAGCCCCGTGGAGATAGCGCCAGCACTTGCGCCACCCCAGCCGTATACCCGAGGTGCGGGAGGCCATCCGCGCGGGGTGTACCCGCCGAAGCGCTCGCGGAATCCGCCAACAATGGATTCGATTGCGTGCGGGCGCGTTTTTAGGCCCCCCACTGGGGTGCGGCATTTTGTGACATTGGCGGCAAGCGCCAACACCGTGCAGGATGACCGAACTCGGCAAGCCTATTTCCGAAAGGGAGAACCTCCGGGCCAGCACTTTTGTCCTCGGTTTTTCGGAGCTTGAGGTTTGGCGCATATCCCCCGACAACCCCTTTCGGCATCATCCTCGTAATGGATAATTCTGCAGCGATACGCGGTTCGCGCTACGATGTATAAAAGCGTTAGAGGGGTCCGCGAACTGCCAGATGCACGATAACCGTAATAATGGTGTCATCCGATTCGGCACCTTCGAGTTCCGGCCCGGCGCCGGCGAACTTCGGAAACACGGGATCAAAATCCGGTTGCAGGGCAAACCGCTGCAGTTGCTCCAGGCGCTCCTCGAGCGACCCGGAGAAGTGGTTGCGCGGGAAGAACTACGGGACCGGCTGTGGGCGGCCGACACCTTCGTGGACTTCGAGAGCGGCTTGAACACGGCGGTCAACCGGCTGCGGTTGGCCCTGGGCGACTCGGCCGAGCATCCCCGTTATATTGGAACGCTGGCCCGTAGCGGTTACCAGTTCCTGGCGCCGGTCAGTGAAGCCCCGCCGCCCGCGGAGGAAGCGGCGGTGGTGGCTCCCGTACCAAGCGAGGCTCGCCAGCGGCCGTCAGGCAGGTGGCTGATCGGAGTCGCCGCAGGTCTCCTCTTGGCTTTAGGGCTGGTGTTCTGGCTGCGCCCGAGACCGGTTCCGCAGCCCGCGTTTCATGAAGTCACGTTTCGCCGGCTTTTCATCCAGGCCGCGCGCTTCGCGCCGGACGGCGAGAGCGTGATCTACGCGGCAGGCGAACTGCCTGGCGAGCGCGCACTCTATGTGGCAAACACTCTAAGCCCGGAATCGCGGCTTTTGGGATTCCGCGGATCGGGTGACCTATAACGATCCGAAGGAGGATGGTCTGGTGCGCGTGCCACTAAACGGCGGCGCGCCCCTGCCTCTGGATCGCAACGTTTGCTGCGCCGACTGGTCGCCGGACGGCGCGACGATGGCCGTCATTCGGCCTAACATGTGGCCTGTCACGATCGAGTTTCCGCGTGGCCATCCGATCTTTCATACCTCCGGATGGCTTTCGGATGTTCGCATATCGGCTTCCGGCAAGGAGGTGGCATTCATCGAACATCTCATTCGTGGCGACGACGGAGGCAGCGTTATGGTGGTGGATGCCACTGGGGCCGTACGTACGCTATCGGGTGGCTGGGCCAGCGCCGATGGTCTGGCGTGGGCGCCGTCCGGACGGGAAGTTTGGTTTACCGCCGCCCGCACCGGCGCCATCCGGTCGCTTTACGCGGTCAGTCTCACGGGCAAGGTACGCCTGGCTGCATCCTTACTTAGTCCCCTGACGCTCCGTGACATCTCCCGTTCCGGCAGGGTTCTGATTTCACGCGAACAGTTGCGCGTGATGATGACAGGCACCTTCAACGGGGACACCAAAGAGAAAGACCTTTCCTGGTTCGATTTTTCGCACGTAACAGATATTTCCGAGGATGGCCGGGTGATCCTCTTTGACGAAACCGGAGAAGGCGGTGGCGCGCATCACGCGGTTTACATCTGGCGTGCGGCCTCCAGTGCCATGCGCGTAGGGGATGGCTATGCGATGGCCCTCTCGCCGGATGGAAGTGAGGCTGTCACCATGCCGGACGGCGATCAGACGCGCTTGAACCTCGTGCCGCTCACGCCGGGCCAGTCGCGCACCCTTTCCGGACACGGGCTCAGATATGACTGGGCGCGCTTTTTCCCCAGCGGCCAGCGGCTGTTGGTGGGCGGCAGCTTTTCGGGCGGCCCTCTGAGCCTCTTCATACAGGCGCTCGACGGCAGCAAACCGGCGCTTGTGAACAGTAGCGCTTACCTTGAGCATCCCGCGATTTCGCCGGATGGCACGCTCATTGCCGGTGTGGATGCGGAGGGGAGACTCGTGCTGTTGCCTGCCGCCGGGGGCGACCTAAAGGTGATCGCCACTGAATTCAGGGCGAGAGTGCTGCGTTGGAGCAAGTCGGGCAAATCGCTGCTGGCGCAGACAGGCGGCGTTCCAGCGAAGCTCCTCCGGGTGGATCTCGCGACCGGAAAAACGACGCCCTGGAAGGAGATCGCCCCGTCGGACTTGGCGGGCGTCAACACCATCTGGCCGGTGGTGCTCTCCGCGGACGAGCGGACCATGGTTTATTCTTTCCGCCGCAATCTTTCGGAGTTGTTTGTAGTGGAAGGATTGATGGCTGTGCCAGCGCGCCACTGAGATCGTCCATCGCCACTGATCTCTGCCGACAAATCCTCTGTTTGGAATCGGTTATCGATCTAGAAACAAGTTAGGCTCCATCCATTGAAGACTGGCTGCCGTGAATGCACGATCAAAGGATGTCTCACAAAACACTGCTTTCGATCTGGTTGCTGCTGGCGGCTCCACTGGGCGCTCAAATCCCCGAAAAGTTCAGGAACCTGCAAGTGCTGCCCAAGAACATCTCAAGAACGGATCTCACGCGCATCATGCGCGGCTTCGCATTCAGCCTGGGCGTGCGCTGCGAATACTGCCACTCCGTGAAGGACGGGAAGCCGGATGGCGCGAATTTCGCCGGGGACGAAAAGGAACCCAAGAGGTCCGCCCGTGTGATGCTCCGGATCGTGGCAGCCATCAACGCGGACTACATCGGCAAGCTGGGCGGGACGCCCTCGGTAGAAGTGGAATGCTTCACCTGCCATCGCGGGCTGAACCGGCCCCGAACGCTCCAGGCGGTGTTGGCCGAAACGCTGGAGAAAAAGGATATCTCGTCGGCTGTGGCACTCTATCGCGATCTGAAAAAGGAGTACTACGGCGGCGCCCAGTACGATTTCAGCGAGACATCTTTGAACTTACTGACGGAGTCCCTGCTCGCTAAGGACAAAGGCAAGGAAGCTGCAGCCATGATGGAGCTAAACATGGAAGCCAACAACCCGCTATCGGGTTGGGGAAGCAACCTGATAGCCATGGCGCATCGGGCCAGCGGCGACACATCGAAAGCGATCCAGGACTACAAGAAGATTCTGGAAGCCAATCCGGATAACTCATGGGCCAAGCAGCAGTTGGCGGAGCTTGAGAGCGGCAAGAAGTAGCTTGCGGCAATTGCTGACGCGCGGCAAACGGATCGCCGGCTGCGATACAGGATAGAGGCACGTACTTCCCTCCCAGATTGAAGGCGTGACCGAAAAGCGATCGCCACCGGTTTTGCGCCTATCATTAGTCCTGCGCTGGAGCCTCTCGAATCCCGCTGGCCCGGGCCGGCGCCAGGCATACTGTTTCGCATAGATCTGGAGCGGGAAGATACCAACCTTAGGAGATCGCCCGTTCGACTTGTTGGCGTCGGGTGCGAGCAGCCTCCCTGGTTCCGGGCATCCTGGATCTCTTGACTTAATTGGTAAGATCAAGCGCCAATAGACGTCTTAGAAGTCTCAATAACTTCTCTCTCTGCAATTATTTACCTGTATAGAAACAAGTTAGCCCCCATCCATTGCAA
>JBEKUO010000014.1:0-28209 GCA_049514955.1 Bryobacteraceae bacterium
ACTTGCACGAGGGATTGCTGGATGGAAGATCCTTCGCTCGAGGCGCAGTACTTGTCTTCGGCTCGCGCGGCCAGGAAGCCGAAAGCGGCGAAGACTTTGGGGTCTTTCTTGATGGTAAGAGTGGCGCCGTGCATCAGCTCCAGTTTTTCATCCACCGGCACGGCGAAGGGCTCGTTCTCATACGGGGAGGTCCAGCGGTCGGGGTAGGCTTTGGTAGGGGCGAGCTCGACGGGGCTGGCCTGCACGGCCGAATTGGCCTTGGCCACCAACACCGCCTCGCGTGTGATCCGGGCGATCTCTTCGGGGGTCACCAGCGGCGAGGCCGCGAATCCCCACTGGCCGTTGGCGATCACGCGCACGCCGAAGCCGAAGCTCTGCTGATCGGTGACGAACGGCACCTCGTCGGTCTGGTTGCTGCCGCGCTGCGGCGACAGGCGGTAGCCGGAGAACTGCTGCCGGTAGCGATTGATCCGTATGTCGCAGTAGGTAGCGCCCTGTTTGCGGGCTTCCGCCAGGGCAACCGCGGCGAGCTTTTCCAGCGCGGGGCTGGGTTTGGTGTCGGTGTCGGAAGGCGCGCCGAACAAGCGGTTCGCCAGCAGGACCGAGCTCCCGGTGGCGGTCGCCAGGAAGGCGCGCCGGGTCAAGAAGGGAGGCGAAGGCAGTGCTTTCATGGATTAGACGAGTGTACCCCGATTGATGGACGGGGCTGGGGCACGGACGTTAGCAACCAGCCCGCCCGAAACTGCGTCTCAAGGCCAGGAGGTAAACTTCTATGCGGTCTCGTGTGTGGTTAACGGGCCTTGCTCTGTTGGTCGCGGGGAGCGCGTGGGCGGGGATGAAGCCGGTGGCATTCCGGCTGGCGAGTTTGCCCGCAAGCGCGGAGCGTGGACAGAAACTGGTTTTGTGCGCGGCTAACATCGGCACGGGCGCGGTGGACGTGTCGCTGGAATTCATCAACGTGAAGACGGGCGCTGTGGTCGCGGATAAGACCGTGACGCTGGAGCCGCTTGGCACCGGCGCCACGGGCTCGCCGTGCGTGACCGCGACCGCCGAAGCTGTGGCTGGGGCTGTCCCGCATGCAGGTGGTCCGCAGGCTGAGGGAGCGTTTTTTGCCTCCGGTGCCGCGGCGGTTCCACAGGCCGACGGGCAGGCGCTGGTGGTCGGAGTGGCGATGGTGCGGAAGGCACTGCTCTCGTTTCGCGAGGCGCAGGTGACTGCCTCGATTCAGGTGCTCGCGCCGGACGAGACAGGGGCGATGCGCACGGTGGGGACCATCCCGCTCAGCCGGACGGCGCATCCGTCGGATGGCGCGCCTGTGTATGCGCCGCAACCGGCGGACGGGGGGCATCACAAGTAGGTGCACGCCTCATCGGCGCGAGACTAGCCTCACGGGGCGGGACTAAATTCTTCTGCGCCGACGCTTCTCCCAATTCGCGGTCAACATTTTCCTGGCGGAACAGGGTCAAAGCCCCAACGACAAAGTGTAAAACCCAATGCTCCATTTGGTATCCTTGCCTCTCACGGTTGAGTTGCGTGAACCGGGACTTTCCCTTACTCTAGAGCAAGGAGTATCGGGAGCGGCAGCCATGACGATTCATCTCACGCCCGAACAAGAGCGCCGGGTTCAGGCTGTCATTAGCCGCGGCGCTTACGAATCCATTGAGCAAGTCGTGGATGCCGCCCTGGTCGCGGTCGAACAGCGCGTCATGCCGGATTTTGCGGGCACACAGGCGGAATTGGACACCCTGCTTGCCGAAGAATTGGCAACGAACGATCTTCCGGAGGACGAGTTCTGGCGGTCTGTGAACGCGCAAACCGATGCTATGCTTGCCGAGCATAAAACCGGCCCGCGTTCGTGAAGGTTTCGTATCGCCAAGCCGCCAGCGACGATGTGGTGCGCCAGTTCCCTTATTACCTTGTCACGCTGAGCGTTCCCGAAGTCGCCATCCGCTTCCAGGATGCCGTTCGGAACACCGTTCAATCGTTATGCCAGCATCCTTTCGCGGGTCCGCGCTGTCGTTCGAGAAATCCGCATCTTCAAAATCTGCGCTTATGGCCAGTAGCGGGATTTGAGGCCATCCGGATCTACTACGTTGCGGCCGAAACGTCATCCGCGTCGTTCGGATTCTTCACGGCAAGCGAGATGTTATGCGCATCCTGGGACGTGAGCAGGCCCTCTGACCAATGACACCGCCCCCATCATTCGCACGCATCCTTTTGCTCAGACACGCCGTTCAGATTGCACCGCTGTGTGATCGGTCTTTCTAGATCGCAGGGGGCGCGAGCGTTTGGAGGTTCTGCCTTTTCACCGTCGGCCCAAGGTTTATGTGATTCACATAGAGTGCTACGCCGTGCTAAGGCGGTTCTTGCCACAGGCAAGGCGAAGAAGTGGACAAGAGCCCACAAGCAACCCGTCAAGACGGGCTGTGCCCGAGGTGCCAGGCCAATCTTCGCCGCTTTCCATGGCCGACGTTCAGCGCCGCCCCACCAGCCGCACCCGGCGAGACTCGATGAGCGGCCGGTCCGACATAGCTTCGTCCACGATGGCGGCCTGCTCTTCCTGGTGACGCCTGCCGGAGCCTGTCGCGGGGCTGGCGCTTTCGGCGCGGCCCACGTAGCGTAACTCGCGGCCGCTGGAGCTGAGCAACGGCTGAATCTGCTCGGCCATGAAGCGCCAGGGGCCCATGTTGCGCGGCTCTTCCTGGGCCCACACCGCTTCGGCGGTTAGCGGGTAGCTCAGCAGCGCGTCGTTGGCGTCGGACTCGGCGAACGGGTACAACTGCTCGATGCGCACGAGCGCTACGTGATGGGCCTTGCGCTCCTCGCGCGCGGCAAGAAGATCGTAGTAGATTTTGCCGGAACAAAAGATCACCCGCGAGACCTGCTCCGGTTCGAGGACGGCGGTATCCGTCAGAACCTCGCGGAAGCTGTGGCTGGTTAGCTCGGCGACGGTTGAAACGGCTTTGGGGTGCCGCAGAAGACTTTTCGGAGTGAACACTACGAGCGGCTTGCGCATGCCGCGGCGGTCCGCGCCACCGTACATCTGACGGCGCAGCAGGTGGAAATATTGGGCCGGAGTGGTGCAGTTGACGACCTGCATATTGTTCCCGGCGCACAAAACCAGGAAGCGCTCGATGCGCGCGCTGGAGTGCTCCGGCCCCTGCCCTTCGAAGCCGTGCGGCAGCAGCAGCACCAGGCCGCTGGGCTGCCCCCACTTGGATTCCGCGCTCGAAATGAACTGGTCGATCATGATCTGCGCGCCGTTGGCGAAATCGCCGAACTGGGCCTCCCACAGCACCAGCGTCAGCGGATCGGCCACGCTGTAGCCGAACTCGAAGCCCAGCACCGCGTATTCGCTCAGCGAGCTGTCAAAGACGTCGAAGCGCGCTTGGTCCGGCGAGACGTGCTGGAGAGGTATGTACTTCTGGGCCGTCTCGGAATCCCAGAAAGCCAGGTGCCGCTGGCTAAAAGTGCCGCGGCCCGAATCCTGGCCGCTGAGCCGCACCGGAGTTCCTTCCAGCACCAGCGTTCCGAAAGCCAGCGCTTCGCCGAACGCCCAATCGATGGGTCCGCTTTTCTCGATGACTTCGTGCCGGCGCTCGATGAATCCGCGCAGCTTGGGATGCAGGTGGAAATTATCCGGAAAGTGCGTGAGCGCCCTGATCACGCGGTCGACCGTGGCCTTGTTCACCGCCGTGCGCGGGCAGAAACTGGCGATGTCATCGCTCGAAACCGCGGCTAATTCCTGGCCTTCAAAACGTTCGCTGCTCTTCTCCGCGTCGTCGTAAGCCGCGGAAAGGCGCTCGGCGAAACCCTTGCGCATGCGCGCGGCCTCTTCACCGGTTAGCACTCCCTCGCGCACCAACCGCTCGGCGTAAAGCTTGCCCACCGACGGGTGCTCCTTAATCTTGCGGTAAAGAATCGGTTGCGTATAGCTGGGGTCGTCGGCTTCGTTATGTCCATGCCGGCGGTAGCAGAACATGTCGATAACCACGTCTTTCTTGAACTGCTGGCGGTAATCGAAGGCGATCTGCGCCACGCGGATGGCGGCCTCGGGATCGTCGCCATTCACGTGAAAGATGGGCGCTTGCACGCCGCGCGCTACGTCGGTCGAATATGGCGTGGAGCGGGCTTCGTCGGGCAGCGTGGTGAATCCGATCTGATTGTTGATGATCAGGTGAACCGTGCCGCCCGTGCAGTAGCCATCGAGCTGCGAGAGGTTCAAAGTCTCGGCCACTACGCCCTGGCCGGCAAACGCTGCGTCGCCGTGGATCAGAAGCGGGATCACGCGTTCGCGCTCTTTGTCGCCGAGCCGGTCCTGCTTGGGCCGCACGATGCCTTCCACCACGGGATCGACGGCTTCCAGGTGGCTGGGATTGGGCGACACGGAGACCAGGACCTCGCGGCCGTTGGTGGAGCGATAAACGCCGCGCGCTCCCAGGTGATACTTCACGTCTCCGGATCCTTGTGTGCTGGCAGGATCGAGCTCGCCTTCGAACTGCGCGAAGATCTCGGCAACCGGCTTGCCAACCACCGTGGTGAGCACCGTCAATCGCCCCCGATGCGCCATCCCGATGACCATTTCGTGAACGTTGCGTTCGGCGGCGCGCTCCAGGAGTTCGTCGAGGATGGGGATGGCAGTCTCGGCGCCTTCCAGCGCGAAGCGCTTCTGGCCCACAAAGCGCGCATGCAGGAAATGCTCGAATTCTTCGGCTTCGAGCAGATGCTGCAGGATGCGCAAGCGCGTCTCGCGGTCGAGCGGCCAGTTGTTGGCCTGCGGCTCCATGCGGTGTTGCAGCCAGCGCTTCTGCTCCGGATGCTGAATATTCATATACTCGCAGCCGATCTTGCCGCAATAGGTTTGGCGCAGCGTTTCCAGGATCTCGCGCAGCGTAGCCACCGGCTTGGGCCCCGCCTTAGGACCATGCTCGCCGATCGCTTCGCTCAGGCTGCCCGTCAGGAATTCGCGGTCGAGGTCCCAGATCGTCAAGCCGTAGGTGACCGGGTCGAGTTCCGGATGGTAGCTGGGCTCGCCGCCGAGCGGGTCGAGATCCGCGATGAGGTGCCCGCGCACGCGGTAAGCGTTGATGAGCTGCAGTACGCCGGCTTCCTTGGCGATTTCGGCGGTACGGCCGCTACCTCCCGGCAGCATCACGTGCTGGTCGGTTTCCCAGCGCACGGGCTGGTGCGGCATCTTCAAGTGCTCAAAGATCTCTTCGTAAAAACCGTCGCCACCGTCCAGCAAGGCCTGCACCTTACCCAGGAACATGCCGGATTCAGCGCCCTGTATAATGCGGTGATCGTAGGTGCAGGAAAGCGACATGACCTTGCCGATGCCCAGCATGGAGCGAGTCTCGGGCGCCGCGCCCTGGAATTCGGCCGGGTAGTCGATGGCACCTGCCGCGATGATGGCTCCTTGGCCGGTCATCAGGCGGGGGCTGGAGGCCATGGTGCCCACTGTGCCCGGATTCGTGAGCGAGATCGTGGTGCCCTGGAAATCCGCGGGCGCCAGCTTGCCTTTGCGGGCGCGGTCCACCAGGTCGTCGAACATGGTGACGTACTGCGCGAAGTCGATCTCGCCGGCGTTTTTGATGTTGGGGACGAGCAGGTTGCGGCTGCCATCCTTGGCGGCCACGTCGACGGCGATGCCCAGGTTGATCTGCGGATGCACGACGCGCACGGGCTCGCCGTTGACTTCGCCGTAAGCGTGGTTGAGGCCGGGGAAATCCTCGAGCGCCTTGAGGATGGCCCAGCCGATCACGTGCGTGTACGAGACTTTGCTCTTCCCGACCAACGTGCGGTGCTGGTTGATGATGCGGCGATTCTCGTCCATCACCTTGACGGGGATGATGCGCTGCGAGGTGGCTAGCGGAATGCTCACGCTCGCGTTCATGTTTTCGGCGATTTTTGCGGCGATGCCGCGCAGGGGCTGGAGGTTTTCGGGGACTCCGGGAGCTGCCGCTGAGCGGGCGAGCGGGGGAGCGGGCGAGCGGGCGAGGTCAGTTTGCCCGTTGGCGGCGTCTTCGAACATGTGTTTCCAGCTTTCGTCGACGGTGCTGCGGTCGTTCAGGTATTGTTGGTAGAGCTCGTCTTCGAGCCAGCTATTGATACCCAGGTCCGGGTCTGTTTTGAGGGGCATAGAGCGGGGAGGCCTTCTTATTTATCATACCTATCGCGGGATCGCGAGAACCAGTGGACAGGTGGACCGGCGACTGCCACAACGAGGCGCCTGGTGGGCCCAACCACCTCGGCGAAGGGCCGATTTAGGCCCCCCCAGCCCCGCGCGCGCCCGCGAAGGGCTCACCGGACGCAAGCAGCGCCTTCCACCCGATCACGTCGATGCCGTGCGACTCGCCCGGCGATGGCGCGGCGCAGCGCGCGTTAGACCCTGCTCCCGCGCGCGCCGGCGCGCCGGGTGCTACTGATGGCCGGCTGGCGGCAGTCGCCTCGACGATGGCGGATCGACCAAGAGCGAGCTCCCGTTGCCAGAACTCGCCCGCCGCGCTCGCGCTCGATCCGCGCCGGCGGAGATTCGGCGAGCGCCTCCGTGGCACGCCCTCGAGGCGGCGTTAGGCGTGGTCCAGGCGAACCACGAGTTTCGCGGTGGGCGGATACTTAGGCGCCGAAGCACTGGCCGCGCAGGTCGAGGATCGGGCGCGCCAGAGGTCGCTTTCTTTCGCGAGTAACGACTGGGTGCTGGTGAACCAACGCCAAATCATGTAGAATCCATCAACATGGCCACTTCAGTTGATCGACACCCTCTCACGAGCGAGCAGAAAGCTCTGCTTCGTCATGATCTCACCCTGATCGAGGAAAAACTCCAAGACATCTGCGTATTGATGCATGCCTGCCACGGCGACGATAGTCAGCCAGCGATTCGGGCTGACGAGACTGCGGCCGCATTGCAGCGCCTCAAATGGGAGTTGGAACGGGTCCTCCAAAAGGAGCATGCAGCTGCGGCAGGCTAACCATGCTTAGACGGCGATCGGTTTCGCCTCGGGATCGGGAGCCGCTCAATTTTGGTCGACACAATTCTCGATTAGGCCACAAGTCGGCGTAGATCGCATCATTGCCATCCGCCGCGGAGCTCATTGTAAAGCTTAACAACTGTGAGCAATTCCTGGAGCCTAATCTGCGCCAGGTCCAATTCGGACTGGAACAAATCCCTGTCCGCGTCCAGCGCGTTGAGTTGCGTGTCCACACCCCCGCGATATCGCACGTAAGCCAAACGCAGCCGGTCTTGTAACACGGATACCAGGGCCTCCTGTTTTTCGCGGCTCTCCCGCACGCGCTGGTGAGCGATCAGGGCGTCGGAGACCTCTGTAAATGCGGTCTGAATGGCCTTCTGATATTGAATCAGCGTGTGTTCTCTTTGGGCTTGCGCCAGTTTGACGCCGGATTTCAGCCGCCCGGCAGTGAAGATCGGCTGCGTAAGCTGCGGTACCAGGCTCCAGGCGCTGCTCGGCCCGCTAAACAGGTTCGACAATTGGGTGCTCTGGCCGCCAAGGAACCCGCTCAGACTCAGCGTTGGGAAATACGCCGCCTTGGCCACGCCGATGTTGGCGTTGGCGGCAATCAGATCCTGCTCCGCCGCCCGGATATCGGGACGACGTTCGAGCAGCGCCGACGGCAAGCCGGCCGGCACTTCGGGGGGCAAATCCTGCTCTGTGAGACTGTGCCCGCGCACCACGCCGCCGGGATTCTGCCCGAGCAACAGTGTGATCCGATTCTCCGTCTGCTCGATCTGCCGCTCAATCGTGGGGATGGTCTCCTCTGCCGTGTACACGAGTTCTTCCGCCTGACGCAAATCGAGACGAGTCGCCACACCGCCGGTCTGGCGCTGTTTGGTCAGTACCAGGGATTCCTGGCGTGTTTGCAAAGTGCGTTTGGAGATCTCCAGCGTGTAATCGAGTTCCCGCAGTGTCAAGTAGGAAGTCGCCACGTCGCTGACCAGGGTGGTCACCACGGCTTTGCGGTTTTCCTCGGCGCCTAAAAGGTTGGCGCGGGCGGCTTCGGTCGCGCGCCGCAGCCGGCCCCAGATGTCGATCTCAAACGACAATAGATCGAGCGTGGCGGTGCCGAAGTTGCGGTCCTGGTGAGGCAGGAGTTCCGCCGGTATCGGTGTCTCGCCGTTGCGCGACAGCCGGTTGATGGCGACGTAGCCGCTGGCGCCGAAGTTCGGGTACTGGTTCGAGCGGGTGATCCCCAGGCTGGCCCTGGCGGCTTCCACACGGGTGATCGCATCCCGCAGATCGTAGTTCGCTACGAGCGATTTACGGATGAGTTCCTGCAGTTTGTCGTCTTTGAAGACTTCGAACCATTTGAGATCCGCGAGCGAGGCAGCTTGCGCGGGCGGCAAAGGCTGCGGCGCGCGAAAATTGGCGGGAATATCGGTTGCGGGACGTTTATAGTTTGGCCCCACCGTACATCCGGCGAGCAGAGCGCCGGCTAGAGCCAGGCAAACGCGGCGGCGCATGAATCAGTCTCCTTCTCCCGGCAAAGGTTGTTCGGGAAGGATAGGCACGGTCGGGCGCGACACCGCCCCGGAAAGCTTCTCGACCACGTAGAAGCACGCCGGAACCAGGAATATGCCGATCCCGCTGGCGGCTACCATTCCGCCGATCACCGTGGTTCCCATGATCTGGCGGGAGACGGCCCCGGCGCCACTGGCGATCCACAGCGGGACGCATCCCAGGATGAATGCGAACGAGGTCATCAGGATCGGACGCAAGCGCAGCCGCGCGCCTTCCATGGCAGCTTCCGCCAGCGGCTTGCCTTTCTCGAATTCGTCCTTGGCGAACTCGACAATCAGGATGGCATTCTTGGCCGCCAGGCCGATCAGCATCACCAAGCCGATCTGCGAGTACACGTCGTTCTCGATCTGCACCATATAAGCCGGCACAAAAAGCCCATAGATCGTGCGGCGGAGCCATAGAACGCCAAAGGCGCCAAAAACGGCGACGGGCGTACTCAACAAGACGCTGAATGGCAAGGCCCAACTTTCATAGAGCGCCGAGAGAATCAGGAACACAAAGAGCAGCGAGAAGCCAAAGATGACCCCAGAGGAAACGCCTTCCTGGGCCTTCTTTTCCTGGAAGGACATGCCGGAGTAATCGTAGCCCATACCGGACGGCATGGTCTGGGCGAAGGTCTCCTCGAGCGCCTTCATGGCTTGGTTGGTGCTGTAGCCGGGCGCGGCCCCCCCATTCAGTTGCGCCGACCGGTATTCATTGAAACGCATGGTGAATTCGGGACCATCCCGCGCTTCAAACCTGGTCAACGCGGAAAGCGGAACCATCTCACCGGCTGCATTTCTGACATAGAACTGGCCCACGTTCTCGGATTTGGTTCTATAGTCGCCTTCGGCTTCGATGTACACCTGCCATTGGCGTCCGAAGCGATTGAAGTAGTTGATGAACAGTCCGCCCATGAACGCCTGGATGGTGCGGTACACGTCGTTGATGGGGACGCCCTGCTTGATGACCTTATCGCGATCCACCAGGACGAACTGTTGCGGGACACTCGGCAGGAAGGTGGTGCTAAGGCTCCCGATCTCCGGGCGTTTGCGCGCCGCCGCCATAAACTTGGCCAGATTGTCCGACAGGAACTTTACGTCGCCCCCCGACCGGTCCTCGACAATAAATGTGAACCCGCCGGAAGTGCCGACCCCCGGGATCGCCGGTGGCGAGAAGCCGAAAGCGACGGCTTCAGGAAGTTTGCTCAATTCCGCATTGAGACGCGCTTTGATGACCTGGAACTGCTCGGCCCTGGTTTTTCGATCGCCCCACTCCTTCATGCTGACGAACCCGAACGCGTTGTAACTGGTACGCACCAGGCTGAGCAGACTGAAACCCGTAATGCTGGTGAAATGTTCTACCCCGGGTGTGGCCGAAACGATTTTTTGAATCTTCGCCACTACCGCTTCGGTGCGTTCCAACGAGGACGCATTGGGAAGCTGGAGATTCAGGTAGAAATAACCCTGGTCCTCGTCGGGAACAAAACTATCCGGCAGCCGGCCGCCGATCCACAGTCCTGCCACAGCGAAGCCGGCCAACAGAATGAGAGCGACCGCGCTCTTGTGCAGGAGCGCACCGGAGACGCGGACGTAACCGTTGGTCGCTCGCGTAAAGGAACGGTTGAACCAACTGAAGAATTTCGCCAGCGGTCCTTTGCTCCCGGTTTTTGGCTTCAGGAGGAGCGCCGCGAGCGCGGGGCTGAGCGAGAGCGCATTGAATGCGGAAAGAAGAACCGAGATCGCGATAGTGACGGCGAACTGCTGATAAAGGCGCCCGGTGATGCCTGGGATGAACGCCGTCGGTATGAACACCGCGGAAAGCACCAGCGCGATTCCGATCACCGGGCCCGAGATCTCCTCCATGGCCTTGAGGGCCGCGTCTTTGGGAGCCATGCCGTCCTCGATGTGGCGCTCCACAGCTTCCACCACAACGATCGCGTCGTCCACCACCAGCCCGATCGCCAACACCAGGCCGAACAAGGAAAGTGTGTTGAGGCTGAATCCGAACAACGGGAAGAAGACGAAAGTGCCAACGAGCGATACCGGCACCGCCAGCAGGGGAATGAGCGTGGATCGCCAACCTTGCAGGAAGAGGAAGACCACCGCCACCACCAGAGCGATGGCAATCAGCAGAGTCTCGACGATCTCCTTGATCCCCTCGTTCACCGCCCGCGTTGTATCGATCGGGATGGTGTAGTCGATGTCGTCGGGAAAGCGCTTCTTGGCCTCCGCGAACAGCTTTCTGACGCCGGCGGCGGTCTGGACGGCATTGGACCCCGGCAACTGATACACTGCGATGACCGCGCTCGGCTTGCCGTCCAGTTGCCCGACTATGCTGTAGTCTTGCGCGCCCAATTCCACTCGGGCCACGTCGCGGACACGCACAATCCCCGTTTCGGGCGTCTCGCGAACCACGATTTGCTCGAACTCCTCCGGCGACGACAGGCGGCCTTGTGCACGCACCGAGTAGGTGAACGGCTGTCCGCTAGGAATCGGTTCGCTGCCGACTTGTCCCGCGGGGTTGACGGTGTTCTGGGTCTGGATGGCGGAAACAATTTCCGGAACCGTGATCTGCAGCTTGGCCAGTTGGTCGGGTTTCACCCAAAGGCGCATCGCGTATTGGCCGGCGCCGAATATCTGGGTCGTACCAACCCCCTTCACGCGAGTCAGCGGGTCGTTCAGGTTGATATAACCGTAGTTCGCGAGGAACCTGGCGTCGAAAGTGCCCTTGGGTGAATACAGGGCGACCAGCATCAGAGGCGCCAGCACCGATTTCTGGACCGTGATGCCGTAATTCGTGACGTCCAGCGGAAGCTGCGACGCGGCCTGCGTCTCGCGGCTCTGGGCCAGAATTAAGTCCGTGTTGGGGTCCGTGGCGATGTCGAAATCGACGATCATGCGCATCTGCCCATTGGCGGTGGCGTTGACGGACCACATGTAATTCATGTTGTCCACACCGCTCATCTGCTGTTCGATGGGAGTGGCCACGGATTGCTCAATGGTCTGGGCGTCGGCGCCCACGTAGATTGCGGAAACCTGAACCTCGGGCGGCGCAATGGCGGGAAACTGGGCCACCGGGAGGCTGACCATCGTTACCGCGCCGACAATTACGGTGATGATGGCGATGACGATCGCTACGATCGGGCGTCTGATGAAGAATTTCGACATGGCGTCACCTCGCTGCGAACGGCTTCGGATCGACCTGCATTCCCTGCCGAACCTTCTGCAGACCTTCGACGACCACTCGTTCGCCGGGCTTCAGGCCTTCTCGCACGATCCAATCGTGACCGACGGTTTCGCCGAGTTGCACGGGCCGGATATCCACCTTGTTGCTGCCGTCGACAACCGCAACCAGACGAGTGCCTTGCAGTTCCATGACGGCTTGCTGCGGAACGAGCAGTGTTCCGGGCTGAACCCTGGCTCTGCGTACTCTTCCGTACTGTCCGGGCCGCAGGTTGTTCCCGGGGTTCGGGAACAATCCCGCGATGCGAATAGCGCCCGTCCTGACGTCCACCTGGCGGTCCGTAAAATCAAACTTGCCTTTCTGCGGATAGGTGGTGCCATCGGCCAGAACTAGCTCCAGGTCGAGCCGGCGGAGGTCGGCCTGGCGCAGTTCGGCCGTCGGAAAGTGGCGCGTAAAGTCGATATACTCCTGCTCGCTGACCGTGAAATAAACCTTAATCGGATCGAGCGTCGACACGGTCGTGATGGCGGGGCTGGCCGGGCTTACCAGCGCTCCTACCTGTAATTGCGCAATCCCCGGTATGCCGTCGATCGGCGAGGTCAGGTGGGTGAACCCCAGGTTAATCTGCGCCGTTTCGACCGCGGCTTTCGCGGACTGAACGGCGGCTTCGCTGGCCGTGATCTGCGCTCTGGATGTCTCCACTTGCGCGCGGGCCGACTGAAGCTGTGCTTTCGCCGCCATGTTGTATTGCGTGGCGTTGTCGAGATCCTGCTGGGTGATGGCTTGCTGCTGCGCCAGAGGGGTGTACCGGTCGACGTCTAGTTGCGTCCTGCGCTGATTGGCTTCCGCCACCGCTACCTGCGCTTCCGCCTGAGACAATTGCGCACGAGCCTGCGCCAACTGGCCCTGAGACTGGGCGAGTTGCGCGCTCGTTTGGTCCAACGCCGCTTGAAACGGCCGGGGATCGATTTGGAACAGGAGTTGGCCCTTTTTGACGAAAGAACCCTCCGTATATGCCTGCTGCACGAGATAGCCCGACACCTCGGCCTTGATGTCCGCGTTGACGAGCCCATCTAGGGTGCCGATCCACTCCTTATATATGGGGACATCTCTTTGTGCGGCTTCCACCACTCGCACCTCAAGCAGTTGGGGAGCCGTCGCGCCGGCTGTGCTGCGGGAGCACCCCGGAGCCGCAACGAATACACTGGCAGCGAGCAGCGCCAGCGCTGATTCCGAAGATCCCGTTCGCATCCGCAACATGAATCCCCTCCTCTGTAGCATCCGTTTTGGCGCGCATTGCCATGCACGCCGCGTGCCCTTTCTGATGCGAGACCATCGGCGCCCGATTCAGCGTATTATGCGCGGGGCCTATAAAAACTTGCGGCGTTCTGCGCGTCGAAGTGACGGGCGCTGTCCCGCCGGATTCGACACATGACACGGACCGCGGCCGGACATCAGGGCGCCACTGAGGCAGTCGCGTTCTCGTGGGGCCACGAAGGATTCGCATGACTTGGCGCCGAAGCCGGGCCGTGATTCCGCAAATCCGACCACATCGGCTGGAGATGGGAGCGCATTCGCAAATTGGCGCGAAATAGCCGAGTCTTGACCGCGGGCACCGTGAGCCCGAGCGTCCCAGCTACCTCTTTGAGAGATAAGCCCGAACCGGCATAGAGAGAAAACACTTCCCGCAACGGCTCCGGAAGCCTGGAAACGCCATCGGCGAGAGCCGCTCCAATCTCCCCGCGCAACGTGAGCTTTTCGGGAGTGAGCGCCGGCGACGTTAGCTTGTTCCCCGAACCGCTCTCGTAAAGGCTGTCGAAATCTACCCATCCCAGCCGGCGCTCAGGTTGGCGAAGGTGCATGTAGCACTGGTTCACTACGATCCGCCCGAGCCAGGTCTTGAACGTCGAGTTTCCGCGAAAGCTGTGCAGGTGTCGGAAAGCCGACAGGAATGCGGATTGTACGGCGTCCCGGGACTTCTCTTCAGAGCGCAGAATTCTGTTCGCCACGCGCAGACAAGACGAGTAATGCCGTCTGAACAATTCGGATATCGCGGCCCGGTCTCCACGTTGTTCGTCTGCGATCAGTTCGGTTTCCGCTTTTTGTTGCAAGTCTACGGTCTCGCAATTCGTACACCAAACTCGGGTGGTGGGTCGGTTGTGCCAATTGCCAATCGGCGCGCAGGTTGTCGTCCCGCCCCACACTCGGCTGGTGTCCAGATGGCGGTCAGACAGAAGTTTCCGGTACAATACGTGCTCACGGATGCCGAACGAAACGGGAGAAGACACCGATCGACTGAAATTGGCTGCGGCCGAATCCGCGGTTGGGCAGGTAAGAGATGGGATGATTCTCGGGCTGGGAACGGGATCCACCACGGCGCCTGCCGTGAAGATTTTGGGAGAACGGGTCCGCGGCGGTTTGCGCGTGACTGGAATCCCGACATCCGAGCGCACCGCTGCACAGGCCAGGGCGCTGGGAATCCCACTGTCGAATCTTGACGAATATCCGCAGATCGACATGACGATTGACGGCGCCGATCTGGTCGACGAGGAGAATTTGAACCTGATCAAGGGGCGCGGCGGGGCCCTCCTTCGCGAAAAGATTGTGGCGAGCGCCACCCGGCGCCTGGTCATCGTGATCCACGACAGCAAGCTGGTAAATCGTCTGGCTGTCAGCGAAGCTATCCCCGTGGAGGTCGTACCGTTCGGCTGGCAAACTACCGCGCGCAGACTCTCGGATCTGGGCGCGCGGCCCGTCCTTCGCCTCGATCCCGGCGGCAACCCCTTTATGAGCGACGGCGGCCATTACATCCTCGACTGTCCATTCGAGCGTTTGATCCCACCGGAAACGCTGGCCCGGGAGCTCGATCATGTGGTCGGCGTGGTAGAGCACGGCCTGTTCATCGGCTTGGCGTCGGAGGTGCACGTGGCAAGCAGCGGCGGCGTCCGCGTGCTGAGAAGCCGGCCAGCTCCTGAAGCTGGTTGAGCGCTGTCTTTGCCGGAGGGTCCGGCTGGCTTCCGGCCTGAGCTTCACAACGCGCTCGCGGCGGCGCTCATAGCCTTGCTCTGGGCGATCCCCAACTTCCGCATCCGATAAAGTAATGTCGTGCGGGGTATGCCGAGCTGCGCGGCGGCGACCTCCTTTCCGCCCACTACCCATTTGACCTCCCGCAGCACATTTTGGATGTGTTCTTTCTCGATGGCGGCAAGCGTCTGCATCGCGGACGGTGTATTGAATTTCACAAGGGGTTTCAGTTTATGCGCCGGGAGCCGCAATTCGGGACCCGTACTCAGGATAACGGCACGCTCAACGAAGTTTCGCAGTTCCCTGCATAGCTTCCCGCCTTGAGCATCGCCTCGATCAGGCGCAGCACCCGGCTGTCAGCTATTCTCTGGGCTATCAGCGTTAGCAGTTTCGCATGTTCCACCGACCCGAAAAAGTCCTTCAGATCGGCGTCTACGATCCACTCCCGTCCGCCTTGGATCTCCTTCCACACTTTGCGCATGTGGCCGATTCCATGGGCGAGCAGGCTGTGCGGGCGCTCACCGGAGTGAGGGCCGCGGTCACTGCGCGTGCGTGCCGCATGAGGCGCCGCCGGTAGATTCCAGCGCTGGGTTCGAGGATGCGGCGTCCGGCCATGAAAAACTGCGGGGATTGGCTCCCGGTCCCGCCTTGGCTGTGTCCGGCTTTCGCCTTCGTGCCCGTTTAGGCCTTTCCATACCTGCTTCCTCTCTCCCGGCCCGCGAGGCATTACTCCCGCGTTCGGATATGACGCTCCTCATCCGGGCGCCAGAGTGACTTCAACCCTCCCGATCAATGCGCTGCTCAGCGCACACTATGCCGCTGTGCGAGTCCCCCCTGCCGTGCATGTGGGCCTTAGATCTCATCGCCTTCTCCCACCGGTCCGCCGCCTCCCGGCCACGGACAGCAACAGGGTCTCTCGGTTCTCGCGTGCCCAGAGGGCCCCAGTTTCCATGCATGCGTGGGGTCTGCGACTCCGCAGGGCCTGCAGCGCACTCGCGTTCTGGCGCACGCCGCAGTGTTGCCTTCCGGTTCGCCTGACACCGTCGGCGCCTCTGATTTTGGCTATTTCGGAGCTCACAACTTCGGGATACCCAGCCTACATGTACCCCTGGCCAACGCTTCAAGTGCGTCGTTTCCGCCGCCCTCACATGGCTGGGGTCAGGATGGATCGCTACTCCTTTCCTGTTGACTCTTTCATTCACGACTTCACGCCGGTTTATCCCGACGCTATCCAGGCGAAACCGCCTGCCCCACCACACCACTGCGAATCAACAGGTTGCCATGTTAGGGGCAGGCATTCAGCCTGCCATCGACTTTTCCGTCTGCCTCACCAAGTCGTGAAACACAACCCCGGCCTCCGGCCCCAGATTCCCGCCCCCAGCGCGCTGTGCGCGCCCGCCATGGACTCTTTCCGCATCCTGCTAGAATGGAAGGCAACGGTATACTTCATGGTGGCACGCACTCCGTTGGCGCTGGCATTCGTCTGTCTGGCGCTGGCTCAATCCGGCCCGTCGTCCAAGCCCATCAAGGTCCAGGTCAATGAAGTGATCGTCCCGGTCACCGTCACCGACGACAAGGGCCGCTTCGTTTCCAACCTGGAGGCCAAGGACTTCCGCATCTTCGACGAGGGCAAAGAGCAGCGCATCGAGTTCTTCAGCCGCGACCGCAACCAGCCGGTGGTGGTCGGATTCCTGATCGACCTCAGCAACAACGCCCGGATTCACTGGAAGAACTATCAGGACGCCGCCACCGAACTGGTGCTGAACCTGCTGCCTGGCGACAAGAAATTCAGCGGCTATTTGATCTCCTACGGCAACGAGGCCGAATTGCAGGTCAATACCACCACCGAGTCCGACAAGCTGGTGGAGAGGATCCGCAAGATGAAGCCGGGCGGCGGGTCGGCCCTGTACGACGCCATCTACATGGCCTGCATGCACCGGCAGTTGGTCGAAGGGGAGCCCTACGATCCCCGGCGGGTGCTGATCATCATCGGCGACGGCCACGACAACGCCAGCAAGAAGACCCTGAACGAAGTGATCGAGATCGCCCAGCGTAACCTGGTCACGATTTATGGCATGAGCACCGTTTCGTTCGGTTTCACGAGCGAAGGCGACGAGAATCTGCAGCGGCTGGCCAGTGAGACCGGCGGACGGGTGGAATACCCGCTGAACAATCTGTATACCGACGTCGACGGCTATCTTTCACATCCCTCCGACGACGGCAATTACGCACTCACCGTGGGTGTGGGCGCATACGCTTCGGAGATCTCCAGCGGCATCTTCCACGCCATTGCCGGGATTGCCGGCGAGGTAACCACGCAATACATCCTGCGCTATGTGCCGGACACCGGCCCCGGCAATCCCAAGCAGTTCCGCAAGATCAGCATTCTGGTGGACGGCCTGCCGACCGTGAGGATACGGTTCCGCAAAGGGTACTATCCGTTTGCGCCGTAAGAGAAGCAGATTAGCCGCAGATGCACGCCGATGCACGCGGATAAGACAAGCGCCAGCAATGAATAACCAATGAATAAAGGATACAGAGGTGCGCCGCGCTTCTCATATCTGCGTGTATCGGCGTGCATCTGCGGCTAAGTTGTCTTTTTCCCGCGGCCTGCTACTGGAGAGATTCTGATAACCTGTTATAGAGGCTTGAGCCGATAAGGTCACTGGATGCCCCTCGCGGCGGTAATTCCGATCCACGCACGGCGACAGGGCGAGTACGTCCGGCTGCAGTTGGCGCTGCCCGGACGGCCGGTGCATGACATCGGGGTGCTGCTGCTGGATGCCTCTTCGGGCAGGTCGCGCCTGCGGCTGCGCGAACGCTGGGACGATCTGGCCGATCCGGAAGACGCGGCTTACCTGGCGGCGCTCGACGCGGATTTCCGGCAGAAGATCGGCGAAGCGGGCGCGGCCGGCTTCCTGGAATCCCTGGAGGACTCCCTTTCGCACGTCCTGCGCGTCACCGAGAGGGAAGTGGTCGCCGTGGATTCCTTTTCCCGCGTGGCCGACCAGCTCTTCGAAAAACACGTGCAGAAGGTGCCGGTCGAGGAATATCGCACGCACCTGCCGCTTTATACGCTGCGCGCGGCGGCCGGCAAATTCGGCGCCGACGAGGCCGTCGAAGAAGAAGATTGGGTGCGCGTCCCCGAGGGCTTGCGTCTTCACGAAGGCATGTTCGTGGCGCACGTCGTGGGGCGTTCCATGGAACCGCGCATCCCCGACGGCAGCCTGAACATCTTCCGGGCCGGGGTGGTGGGTTCGCGCCAGGGCAAGATCGTGCTGGTCGAGTTGCTGGGCCTGCATGAGAAGTACACCGTCAAGAAATACACGAGCAAAAAAGCCATCACGGGCGACGACGAATGGCAGCATGCCTCCATTCGCCTCGAGCCGCTCAATCCCGAGTTCGAGCCCATCGACCTCACGCCCGACCAACTTAGGGTTGTAGCCGAGTGGCTCCAGACGCTGGAATGAGCCCGGCGCCGGCGCGTTCACTCGCCGCCAAACTCCTCCGCTGGTACGCCGCCAACCATCGCGATCTCCCCTGGCGCCGCACCGACGATCCCTACCGCATCTGGGTCTCCGAGATCATGCTGCAACAGACCCGCGCGCAGGCCGTGATCCCTTATTACCAGCGGTTCCTGGAGCGTTTTCCCACCGCCGCGGCCTTGGCGCGCGCCCGTGAAGAAGATGTGCTGGCCTGCTGGAGCGGCCTGGGTTATTACTCCCGCGCGCGCAACCTCCATAAGGCCGCCAAGCTGGTGGAGAGCGTTTTTCCCCACGACTACGCCGCCATCAGGCAACTGCCCGGCGTGGGCGATTACACGGCCGCGGCCATTGCGAGCATTGCCTTCGGGCTGCCCTACGCCGTGGTGGATGGCAATGTCCTACGTGTGATCGCGCGCCTCACCGGCGATGCCGCCGATATCGGCTCGCCCGCCACCCGCGCCCGCTTTCAGCGGATTGCGCGGCAATGGCTCGATCCGCGCGATCCCGGCGCATTCAACCAGGCGCTGATGGAATTAGGCGCCACCGTCTGCCTGCCGCGCGCGCCGCATTGCCCGATCTGCCCCCTGGCGGCGGTATGCGAGGCCCGCCGTCAGGGCCGCGTATCGCAATTGCCAGTCAAGCTGCGGAAGATCGCGCCGGAAAAGATCGCGGCCACGCTGGTGATCGTGGAACGCCGCGGCTTCATTCTGTTCTGGCAGCGTCCCCCCGGTTCCGCGCGCATGGCGGGCTTCTGGGAACTGCCTTCGCCCGAGCAATTGCCCGCGTTACCAACGCCGCGGGTCATCGGCGTTTTTCGCCATACGATTACGCACCACCATTATCGAGTTACCGTATGGGCGGCGGAGATCAACCGCCCGCCGCGGCCGCTCCGATGGCTGGCGATAAAGGATCTACAATCGATGGCCCTGAGCACGACGTCCAAGAAAGCCCTGCGACTTGCCGGAATTCCTATCTAACCTAGACTAACGCCTGCCGCGGATCAACGCCGATGAACGGCGATCGAAAACGGATAGCTTGGTCTTGTCCTATCGGCGTGTATCGGCGTGCATCGGCGGTTGCCTTTATCTGCCAGGCCCCGCACCAACCCCACTCAGCCATGCGTCGCGGTGCATCGACGGCGCGGCGATTTCGAGGTTCCAGCCGAGGTCCGGTTCGCGGCCAAGCGTGACGCTTACAGACACAATCCGGCCGCGCCGTACAACCAGCAGCGTACCCCGATCGCCCGCGCGATACTTGGATAGCGCCCGCGTCCAGTCATCGGGCCGGATCCGGAAACCGCCGAAGCCTACAATCTCGTCGCCTGCATCCAGCCCCGCCGCATAGGCCGGCGTGCCGCGCGGAACTTCCGTGATAACCAGGTGGCCGTCATCCACCTTGGTGTCCGCGCCCAGCCAGGCGCGCTCGCCTGAGGATTCCCCCGCGAAGCGCAGCCCGAACCAGTCCAGCGCTTCCCGATAATCGAGCTCGGCGGTCGAGTCGAAGGCTTTGCCGAACCACGGGTTGAGATCGGTTCCCGCCACCTGGGACGCGGCCGCGCGGAACTCCTCCGGCGTGTATCCCCGCTCGACCGGGTTGCGCGCCAGGGCCAGCCGCATGACATCGTCCAGCGACTTGGCGCCGCCAGTCGCCGCGCGCACGCGCGCATCCAGCAGGAACGCGGCCACCGCTCCCTTGGTGTAGTAGCTGATGGCGGTGTTCACCGAATTTTCATCCGGCCGGTAGAATTTGATCCAGGTGTCGAACGACGACATGGAGAGGGACTGCACCAGCCGGCCCGGAGTCGTTTGCAGTTCGCGGATCATGCGCGAGAGACTGGCCAGTAACTCGGCATCCGTCGAGAGACCGGCGCGCCGCACCATCAACGGACCGTAATAACTGGTGAAACCTTCCGCAATGCCGAGGCTCTTGGTGTACGGCTCGGTCTCGTACTCGCCCGGCAGGAACTCGGCCGGACGCAGCCGCTTCACGTTCCAGGTATGGAAGAATTCGTGGCTTGCCAGGTCCAGCCAGCCGAGGCGACTCCCCGTACCCCGCTTCCCCCAACGATCGGACATCAGGGCCGTCGAATTGATGTGCTCCATGCCGCCGCCTCCGCCAATCAGCATGTTCAGGAATAGGTACTTTTCATATGGCAGCCCGCCCCACAGGCGCGCGTCCTCGCGCACGATGCGGGCCAGGTCTGCCGCCGCGCGATCGCCATCGAACACGCCATCCTCGCCGATGTCGACCAGATAGTGCGGCTTTCCCTCCACGGCGAACTCGTGCACCGCGGGATTGCCGGCCACTACGGGCGAATCCACCAGCGTCTCGTAATCCGGCGCGTCATAGCGGTTTGGGCCGCCGGACGCGGCCGGCATACCGCTCATGCTGGTTTTCCACGCGGGCGGCAGGATGAGCTGCACCTCGTGCGGCCGCGCGCCGTGTTCGGCAAGCGTCAGGAATGTGGGCGCGCCGTTGAGCAGGGCAAATTCATCGTCCACCCAGTTGTCCTGCACCGACATAACGTGGCAGTACACGCGATAGGAAACCACCACCGGATCGGCGCCGCCGGTCTCTATGCGCCAGCGGTTCTTCCGCGATTTCTCAATCGCGAGCGGCCGGCCATCCAGAGTACGCGCCGTGACGGCTTCCACGTTCTTGGCGTATTCCCGGATCACATACTGCGTCCAGACGGCCATCGTCAGTTCCACCTGCGGCTGGCCGGCGGTGGGCACGCGCGCCTCAACTTCGACGTAATGCGTCTGCGGCGCGGGAATGCGGACGGTGTAATCGATCGGGACGAGCGACTGGGCCCCGCCCAGCGTTGCGGCGGCGACGAACGCCAGACAGCACAGAAGGGCGCGCATTCTGCAAGTAATAGCAGATTCAGGGGGCGAACGCTCCACCATTCGGTAAGATCGAAGAGTGGATCAGTTCGCCTTCGACTTCGCGCCCGCCCGCCGGGTCTACTCCGTCAGCGAACTGAATTCCGCCATTCGCGCAACGCTGGAGCAGGAATTTCCCGATGTGTGGGTGGCGGGCGAAATCTCCGGCGTCAAGCTGGCTGCCAGTGGCCACTACTACTTCACCCTGAAAGAGCGCGAAGCCCAGGTGCGCGCGGTGGCCTTTCGCTCGGCGCACCGCTATTGGAAATTCCGGCCGCAGGATGGCCTGGCGGTGCTGGCCCGCGGCCGCATCGACGTGTTCGAAGCGCGCGGCGAATACCAGCTCATCGTGGAGTTGCTGGAGCCGCAGGGCCACGGCGCACTGCAACTAGCCTTCGAACAGCTCAAGAAGAAACTGGCGGCCGAGGGTCTGTTCGAGCCGAGCCGCAAGCGCCTTCTGCCGCGCTACCCGCGCCGCATCGGCATCGTGACTTCGCCGCGTGGCGCGGTCATTTCCGACATGGTCGAAATCCTGGCGCGCCGTTTTCCCGGGCTGCACATCCGCCTCTTCCCCGCGCTCGTGCAGGGCGAGGGCTCCGTGGAAGAGATCTGCCGCGGCCTGGACTACTTCAGCCGCAGCGGCTGGCCCGAGCTGGTGATTCTGGCGCGCGGCGGCGGCTCGCTCGAGGACCTGTGGACCTTCAACGAAGAAGCCGTGGCCCGCGCCATCGCGCGCTCGGCTGTGCCTGTGGTTTCCGCCGTGGGCCACGAAACCGATGTGACCATCGCCGATTTCGTGGCCGACCTGCGCGCCCCCACGCCCTCCGCCGCCGCCGAAATGATCGTCTGCACCCGCCAGGAATTGCTGGATCGCATCGAAGGCCGCCGTCAGAAACTTCTGCACGCGGTGCGCTACCAACTCGCCGTTCTCTCGCGGCGCTGGCAGGAGCAGGCCATCGACCGGCCCCTGGGCCTGCTGCACAGGGCGATCGGGCGGCAGGCGCAGCGTGTGGATGAATTCGAATTCCGGCTGCGCGACCGCCTGCGCACGCTGCTCGAACGTCAAGCCCGCGCGCAACGCTCGCTGGCCGAACGCCTGCGCTATTTCGACTTGCGGCCCAGGTTCGCAGCCGACCGCCGCCGTCTGGAGGCCGCCCATGCTGCCGCCGGGCAGTCCGTGCGCTGGCAGCTTGCGCGGCGTCGCGGCGCGGTCGAGCAGCTTGCGGCCAAGCTCTCGCAGTTGAGTCCCCTGCGCATTCTGGAGCGTGGGTATGCTATCGTAACGAACGAATCCGGCGCGATCGTTAAGGAAAGCGCCGCCGCGCCGGAAGGCGCCGCTATTCAAGTGCGACTCGCCAAAGGGCGTCTGGATGCTAATGTAACGAAGAGCAACTGAGCCGCGAGTGTGAGAAGGTGTGAAAAATCTGTTGGCAGGCGAAAGCGCCTGCCCCACGTGCCTGCAGAGTCTCCAGCAGGGGTGGGACAGACGCTTTCGTCTGTCAACCCTAAACGGCGAAGCGCCCAGCGGTTGTCCCCAACTTGCGGAATCAAGCGATGGCGGCTAGAATCAGGAGTTTCGAACAGTTCCAGGAGGAATCATGGCATCAATCGCCGAGAGGGTGAAGCAGATTATCGTCGAGCAATTGGGCGTGGACGAAAGCCAAGTGGATGACAACGCGTCGTTTGTGGACGACCTGGGCGCCGATTCGCTAGACATCGTTGAACTGGTCATGGCCTTTGAAGAAGCCTTCGAATTGGAGATTCCCGACGAGGACGCCGAAAAGATCACCACCGTCAAAGACGCCATCTCATACATCGAGAACAAGACGGGGAAGAAGTAGCCGCGCGGCCGTTTTCCCAGGAGTATTTGCGTGTCACGCAGAGTGGTCGTAACCGGCGTCGGCCTGCTGTCTTCAGTGGGCATCGGGACGGAAGCAACCTGGCAGGGCGTACTGGCCGGCAAGAGCGGCATCGGGCGCATTACCGCCTTTGACGCCACGCTGTTTTCCTGCCAGATCGCCGGCGAAGTGCAAGGTTTCGATCCCGCCCGGTACATCGAAAAAAAAGAGATCAAGAAAATGGGGCGTTTCATCCAATTCGCCATCGCGGCGGCGGATTGCGCCCTCAGTTCCTCGGGATTGCGCGTGGAGCCGGAGCAGGCGGAGCGCACCGGCGTGTACATCGGCAGCGGCATCGGCGGATTCGAGGTGATCGAACGCGAACACCAGACCCTGCTGGAACACGGTCCCCGCCGTATCTCCCCGTTTTTCATTCCGGCGACCATCGTGAACCTGGCCTCGGGCTACGTTTCCATACGCACTGGGGCCAAAGGCCCCAATTCGGCCACGGCTACCGCCTGCACCACCAGTGCCCATTCCATCGGTGACTCGTTCAAGATTATCCAGCGCGACGATGCCGACGCCATGATCTGCGGCGGCACGGAAGCCTGCATCACGCCGATGGGGATTGGCGGTTTCGCCGCCATGCGCGCGCTCTCTACGCGCAACAACGAGCCGCAGCGGGCGTCCCGGCCCTTCGATCTCCATCGCGACGGCTTCGTGGTTGGCGAAGGGTCCGGCATCCTGGTCCTGGAGGAGTTGGAATCCGCGCGGCGGCGGGGCGCCCACATCCTGGCCGAAATCGTGGGTTACGGCATGAGCGCGGACGCTTTCCACGTGACGGCGCCGCCGCCGGATGGCCATGGGGCCGTCCGCGTCATGCAGGTTGCGATGAAGGATGCCGGCATCGAGGGACATCAGATTCAGTACATCAATGCGCATGGAACTTCCACTGATGTCGGCGACCGTGCCGAGACCGCGGCTATCAAGCGCTGCTTCGGAGACCACGCCCGTAAGCTGGCGGTCAGTTCCACCAAGTCCATGACCGGACATCTGCTGGGCGGCGCCGGGGGCCTCGAAGCCGGCCTGACGGTGCTGGCCATCCGCGACCAGGTGGCCCCACCCACGATTAACTACGAGACTCCCGATCCGGAGTGCGACCTGGACTATGTGCCCAACCGGGCGCGCCCCATGCGGATCGACTACGCGTTGTCGAACTCCTTCGGCTTCGGAGGTACCAACGGCGCGCTGATTTTTAAGCGATATACCGAGTAGACGTGGCGCACGCACTCGTGCGTGCCGCGTCGCGACGCATCGCGACGCAAGTTACTCTTAGATAGGTCATTCATGAAGATCATCGTTTGTATCAAGCAAGTCCCGGCCCGCGACTCGCAATTGCGCGTCGCGCCATCGGGCGCCTGGATTCAGGAAGCCGATCTCAGCTACGAGATCAACGAGCCCGATGCTTATGCCTTGGAAGAAGGCCTCCAATTGAAAGAAAAACACGGGGGCGAGGTGGTGGTGCTGTGCGCCGGACCCGAGCGCGCCGCCCAAACCATTCGCGAAGCCCTCGCCAAAGGCGCCGATCGCGCCATCCACATCGAGGAAGAGATGGGCGCATTCGATGCGCTGGGCGCCGCCCGCCTGCTGGCCGGAGCGCTCGCGCCGGAGAAGCCCGACCTGGTGCTGACCGGCCTGCAATCCGACGACTTGGGCTACGGCCAGACCGGCGTGATCCTGGCCGAGCTGATGGGGCTGCCCCACGGCACCATCATCATGCAGGTGGAGAAGCAGAATGGCTCGATCCGCGTGAAGCGCGAACTCGAGGACGGCTGGTTCCAGCACGTGGAGATGCCGCTGCCGGCCCTGCTGACCATACAGTCCGGCATCAACAAGCTGCGGTATGCGACGCTGATGGGCATCAAGAAAGCTAAAGGTAAAGAGATTCGGCGCGTGGCTGCGGCGGATTTGGGAGTCGCCCCCGGCGCGGCTTGCATCCAGCTTTCGCGCGTGTACGCGCCGTCGCGCAGCAAGCAGACGCAACTATTCGAAGGGCCCCCAAAAGAGGCGGCGGCCAAGCTGGTGGAGAAACTCAAATTCGAGGCACGCGTCATATGAGCATCCTGGTGGTAATGGAGCAACGCGCGATTCAGGGTCCGTCGGCCTGGAACCGCATGTCGTGGGAGACCCTGGCGGCCGGCCAGCAACTCGCGCGGGAACTCGGACAGCCTGTTTCAGCCGCCGTGCTGGGACAGGGCATCGAAGGACTGGCCGCCGAGCTCGCGGACAAAAAGCTCGAACATGTCTATGCCGTCGAGCACGACGTACTCAAAAACTATACGCCCGATACGTACACCGCCGGTTTGCGCCAGTTAGTCGAACACGCTCACGCGAGTATCGCGATCTTCCCCCACACTTACCAGGTGCGCGATTTCTTGCCCAAGCTGGCCACGGCGCTCGGACGCGTGGCTGTGAGCGACGTGGTTGCTCATCGCATCGAAGACGGCAAGCTGGTCCTGGTGCGCCAGTTCTTTCAGGGCAAGCTCAACGTGGACGTACGCTTCGCCGGCGACCCACCGTATTTCGCTTCGCTGCAAGCCGGCGCTTATCGCGCGGATAAGATCGAGGCGGGTTCGGCCGCAGTCGAAAAGTTTAAGCCGCAGCTCACGGCCAGCCGCATCAAGCCGCTGGAGACATTCCGCGAAGCGGCGCGCGCCGTGGACCTGACCGCCGCCGAGATCATCGTCTCCGTCGGCCGCGGCATCAAGGAAGCCGACAATATTCCCATCGTGCAGAAGCTGGCCGACGTCCTAGGAGCGGAGCTCGCGGCCTCGCGGCCGATCTGCGATTCCGGCTGGCTCCCCATGGAGCGCCAGGTCGGCAGCTCCGGCCAAACGGTCGCTCCCAAGATGTACCTGGCCGTCGGCATCTCCGGCGCGATCCAGCACCTGGTCGGCATGAAAGGCTCCAAAACCATCGTGGCCATCAACAAGGACGCCAACGCGCCGATCTTCGAAGTGGCCGATTACGGCATCGTGGGCGATCTGTTCCAGGTGGTGCCGGCGTTGGTCGAAGAAATCAAGAAGGCCAAGGGATGATGTGCCATCCTCCAGCACCAATTCGATCGCAGCTATATCTTGATTGTTACTTCCAGCCCGCTCGTAACGCAACCCACTCTGCTGAGCGCCAACGTTCACTCTTGGCTAATGGCCGTAACCGGATAACTTTGCTCCTTCCGGGGCGAACCTTGACTTTGCTTTCGTTCTGGCAGACTGCCGCGAAGTCGTAGGCCAGGCACCCGCCTACTCTCTGCTGCGTAAGATCGCCGCCATGACGCGAGGGCTGCGCCTACCGTGCATCACGGCTACGACCCACAACGGCTTTTCATCCGGCGCATAGGCAATCGGATATTCGCGTACCCGGATGAAGCGCAAAGGTCTGGAACTGAGGTCCGGGCGTCTGTGACCTTGATGAGGAAATGGAGCCAGGGTACGAATGGCGGATAGGATTTCCGGCAATCGCCCGATCGGCAGCGGCGAGATTATCGGTGCGAATGAATTCCCAAATCTCGTCGAGGTCCACAAGGGCTTCCGGGTGGAAGCCGTGTGCAGTCATGAACCGGGCTGCTGCGAACGACGGGCGGCAGCGCTCTTCGCGCGGAAGGAGGCTTCAACCTCGTCGCCGGGGATGGGCTTAACCTTGCCGCTCTTGAGATCGTCGTATCGGCTGTTAAGCATTTCCCGCGTTTGGGCGAGTTCGTCAAAATATCCAGCCATGACATCCTCAACCAATTCGCCGGGTGCGCGGCCGGTGTCGATTGCCAGCTTGTCGAGCTTGGCTTTCAGGTCTTGGTTGAAATGCACTTCCATCGTCATACCTCTCTTTAGGGCCAACCCTCGATCGCGGTCACCAGCCCCTCACGTCTTCATCGTATCAAGGCAGATCTCACGCCAGTTAAAAGGCCTTGTCACGCTCACCCCGGCCCAGCCCCGGCCGAGCGGCCTCGCCTTCGCGCCCGAGACCTGCTCGGCCACCCAGTACAATGAAAGCTGCATGCCCCACCGCCTGCGCCACGCCATCTGCAACGAGGTGTTCGACGGCTGGGCCTTCGCCGATGCCTGCCGCGCCATCCGCCAGGCAGGCTATACCGGCATCGAGATCGCACCTTTCACGCTGGCCGAGGACCCCGCCACCATCTCGCCCGGCCAGCGCCGCGAATTCCGTGACATTATGGCCTCCGAGGGCCTGCAATTTGTGGGTCTGCACTGGCTCATGGTCAGCCCCAAGGGCCTCCACGTCACAACGCCCGATGCGGATCTCCGCTGCCGGAGTTGGCGGCACATCCACAATCTGATCGATCTCTGCGCCGATCTTGGTCCTGGGGGCATTCTGGTATTCGGCTCGCCCAAACAGCGCGCCACCACCGGCGGTCTGACCCGCGCGGAAGCTACGCGGCACTTCGTCGAAGGACTGGCCGCAGCGGCGCCGCACGCCGGCCAGCGCGGTGTCACGATTCTGCTGGAGGCGCTGCCGCTGGGCCAGTGCGATGTGGTCACGTCGCTCGATGAAGCCGCAGACCTGGCGCGGCATATCGATCACCCGGCCATCCGCACGATGTTCGACTGTCACAATGCCGTCGAGGAAACCGAGCCGCACGCCTCGCTGGTCGAGCGCCATTACGATCTGATCCGCCACGTACACGTCAACGAGCTGGATGGCCGCCATCCCGGAACCGGTTCGTACGATTTCAAGCCCGTGTTCGACGTCTTGCGCCGCCGCGAGTATACTGGCTGGATCTCCCTCGAAGCTTTCGATTTCACGCCCGGCGCGGAAACCATCGCCCGAGATTCACTGCGCTACTTGGAAACCCAATGAGCAAATACGTTGTCACCGGAGGTGCGGGCTTCATAGGCTCAGCGATTGTGCGCGGTCTGCTGCGGGAGGGCGCGCGGCAGGTCGTGGTGCTCGATAACCTGCTCACCGGCCATGAGGAGAACCTCGACGAAGTGCGCGGCTCCATCGTTTTCGAGCGCGCGGACATTCGGCGTTATGAAGAGATCGCCCCCATCGTGAAGGGCGCCGACGTAGTCTTTCACGAGGCCGCCATCCCGTCAGTGCCGCGTTCCATTGACGATCCCGTGCCATCGCACGAAATCAATATCGACGGCACGTTCAACGCGCTGCGCGCGGCGGCGGCGGGCGGCGTCCGGCGGTTGGTCTATGCCGCTTCATCTTCCGCGTATGGCGATACCGAGGTGCTCCCGAAAGTCGAAAACAT
>JBEKUO010000015.1:0-42793 GCA_049514955.1 Bryobacteraceae bacterium
TCTGGCGGGCGATTTCTTCGACCTGGCGTTCGTGCGACTGACGTCGGGCACTGCCTACGCGGCGCCGGATGGGGCGGCTTTCACGCAAGAGGGGAACAGCAGCGGCGACCGCGGAAACTCGGATTTCGATCAGCGTCACAACCTGGTGATATCGGCCATCGTCAACCTGCCGCAACCGCGGGGCGCTTCTCTCTTCGCCTGGCTGCTTCGCGACTGGCGCGTTGCGACCTTGGAATCCTACCGCAGCGGTATCCCGTATACGGTCTACGCGTCCGGCTGCTCGCCGCAAGTCTTGAACTGCAGAGCCGACTTGGTGAATCCAGCGGCGGCGATGGAGCGGATTCCTGTGCCGGGGGGCGAACAACTTCTGAACCCCGCGGCTTTTGCCGATCCAACATCCGGCGTTGGTAACCTGGGTCGGAATTCTATTGCCGGACCCGGATTGTTTAATATCGATGTATCGCTGAACCGTTCGATTCCGATGAAGTGGTTGGGCGAAGCCGGCCGGTTGAATCTGCGGGCGGATGCCTTCAACTTTTTGAACCACGCCAACCTGAACAATCCCGATCCCGTGTTGGGAGACACCACCTTCGGTCAAGCGACTTATGGACGCAAGGCAGAGCCAACGGGCTTTCCCGGGTTGCTACCCTTGAATGAGACCGCGCGTCGGATTCAATTAATGCTACGTGTGGAGTGGTGATTCGGCACGTGATACCTCAGGAGGCTGAATCTACTTGACGAGCACCGGAATCGAAGTAAAGGCGTAGGCCGGGTTGAAACTGAGTCCAAGCACGCTGATTTGCCCACTAGACGGCGGGTCAAACTCAAGAGTCCCGCGTATGTTCTGTGTCATTGCAAAATTGGCGCCTTGAGGCCATGTTGTTGAATCGGTCAGATTAAAGGAAGTCTGGCCCAACCCAGAAAGTGCGATGGTCTGCGTCGACAACTCATTTCCATTGTCGTCTCGGATCAACACCGTCACGTTCGCGGATTGCGTAGAGACGTTCGCGAGCGCGACGCCCGTCGAAAACCCGTTCGTGTTGTCGAACCACAGCACCACGGGGGCGCCCGGTGCGAGATTCTGGAAGGGTTCTACGGCCTGCGTCTGGCAAACAGGGTTGGGGCTGCACTGCACTTGCGTCGGCAGGAACGTATCCGTCAAGACCGCGAAGCCGCCGATGTTCCCGTTGGTCACCAGTTGGGCCGAGCCCACCGCGAGCGGGTCATTCAGGCCATTTGTCTCGATCAGCAGCCCCGCATCTGCCTCAATCGTGTCGGTGAACGCCGACGCCGTCCCCGGGCTTAACGACGAGTTGTTTGGAAATGTGAGCGGCAATTGCAATGCAGTGCCACCGGATGCGGAGAAGTTGAGAGTGGCCGGCGCTGACGATGTACCGGTGTTTAGTAGCGTGAATGTTGTCGTCCATTGGCCCCCGCCGGAGACAAGGTCGGCGATCGATCCCGCGGGACCTAGCCCAGGCGTCGCGCTGAAGTCGGCGGCCAGCGCTGGAATCGAAGTGAAAGCGTAGGCCGGGTTGAAACTGAGTCCAAGCACGCTGATCTGCACATTCGACGGCGGGTCAAATTCAAGTGTCCCCCGTATGTTCTGTGTCCCTGCGAACGTCGTACCGGGAGGCCATGGTGCGGAAGTCAGACTAAAGTGAGTCTGGCCCGACGCAGGAAGTGCGATGGTTTGCGTCGACAACTGATTTCCATTGTCGTCTCGGATCACCACCGCGATGTTCGCGGATTGCGTAGAGACGTTCGCGAGCGCGATGCCCGTCGAATACCCGTTCGTGTTGTCGAACCACAGCACCACGGGGGCGCCCGGAGCGAGATTCTGGAAGGATTCTACCGCCTGCGTCTGGCAAACAGGGTTGGGGCTGCACTGCACCTGTGTCGACAGGAACGTGTCCGTCAAGACCGCGAAGCCACCGATGTTCCCGTTGGTCACCAGTTGGGCCGAGCCCACCGCGAGTGGGTCATTCAGGCCATTTGTCTCGATCAGCCACCCCGCCCCTGCTTCAATCGTGCCGGTGAACGTCGAAGTCGTTACCGGGCTTAATGACGAGTTGTTTGGAAACGTGAGCGGCAACTGCAATGCAGTGCCATCGGCGGCAAAAAAGTTGAGAGTGGCCTGCGCGGATGATGTGCCGGTGTTTAATAACGTGAATGTCGTCGTCCACTGACCCCCGCCGTAGACTACCTCGGCTATCGATCCTGCGAGACTCGAACCGAGGGTCGCGCTGAAGCTGGCGGCCTGGTTGCCGGTCAGGTTGCTGAAGGTCTGGTAGGGCGGCGCGAACCTATATCCTGCCAGCGAGGGCGCGACCGTGTAGTTGCCACCTGCTGGCACAGTGAAGATGTAGCTCCCCGAGGCGTTGGTAGAGGTGGAACCGCTCTGCGACCCGCTCAGCGTCATGGTCACCCCGCTCAACCCGCCCCCAGAGAGCGTCACCTCCCCGGAGATCGTGTAGTTAGTAATCAGGGGAGTCGCAGTGAAGTTGGCGGTTTGGTTGCCGCTCAGGCTGCTGAAGGCTTGGCCGGGTGGAACGAAGTTGTATCCTGCCAGCGAGGGCGTGACGGTATAGCTGCCACCGGCCGGCACCGTGAAGCTGTAATTTCCCGAGGCGTTCGTGGTAGTGGAACCGCCCTGCGACCCGCCCAGCTTCATGGTTACGCCGCTCAACCCGCTCCCAGAGAGCGTCACCTGACCGGAAATCGTATAGTTGGTAATCAGGGGAGTCGCAGTGAAGTTCGCGGTTTGGTTGCCGCTCAGGCTGCTGAAGGCTTGATCCGGCGGCGTGAAGCTGTATCCTGTCAGCGAGGGTGTGACAGTATAGCTGCCACCCGCTGGCACGTTGAAGCTGTAATTGCCCGAGCTGCCGGTGGTGGTGGAAGCGCTTTGCGAACCGGTCAGCATAATGGTCACCCCGCTCAGCCCGCTCCCGGAAAGCGTCACCTGCCCGGAAATTGTGTCGTTTGGCGGATTGTACGAAAACGTAACCGCCACGTACGCGCCACCGGTTCCGTCATTCGGCGCAAGAGTGACGTAACCAAGATATTCGCCGCTACCCAAGCCTGTAGGGTCCACTTTTATGGATAAATTCGATGGTGTCGTCGAGCTGTTGGAGCCTGTCGCCGTGAGCCAGTTGTGATGATCCGAGGTGGAGGGCGTTATCGCGAAAGCTACGGCGGATGTGCCGTCGGTGGCCTGTACAGATGTGTCTGTCGTAATGCCCGAAATCCCGCCCAGAGCTACGGTTACCTCACTCTGATCATTCACTTGAAAGTTTGCGGTCGGAAAAACGGTTAGGGAGATTGGTACTAGGTACGGGCTGTTGCCGGCGCCCGCCGAAGTTAGAACCAAATACCCGAGGTATGCCCCGGACTGAAGCTCGCTCGCGTCGATCGTGACCGTCACGCTATTGGGTGTCGTTTGCGCCCCGGTCGGGCTCACTTGAAGCCATGTCCCGCCAGGCGGGAAAGCTATCTGGACCGACGCCGTGAAACTGAGCTGCGCGCCACTGCTGCCGATTTGGAAAGTTAACACGTTCGCGCCAAACGGAGAATAGTCTCCATCGTTAAACGTGACGCATGCCGATGGCGAAAAATAGCTGCATGTCGCCTCCGGTGGCTGCAACCCGGTGACCTCCAGAAGCGGCGCCTGAGCGCGCCCCACAGATGCCAGAACGCCTAGAGCGGCTAAAACGGCGAGCAGCCAGGAGAAGCGGGTCATGGAATTCTTGCGATTATACGATGGCTTACCGTCCTAATGTCAAGGGCGGAACGCCGCAAAAACTTTGCATGCGCCGCGCGCTTGGTCGATTTATACTAAAACGATGCCGTTGTTCAGATGCGGACGATTGATTCTTTTGCTATTGCTCTGCGGACTTTCGGCGCAATGTCAGACCACCCAGGGTCTCATCAGCGGGCGCGCAGTCGATTCCATTTCCGGTCAACCGGTCAGCGGCGCACAGATCTCCTGGTCCAAAATCGCCGTGGCGCCGGGGGGCAGCGGGATTGCAGATGCATCTGGATATTTCAACTTGCCGCTGTTGTCACCGGGCCTATACCGCCTGCGCATCGACGCACCCGGCTACCAGGGCCAGGAGCTCTACCAGATCGATCTCCCTGTATCGGGCAGGCTCGATTTCGAATTCCGGCTCCGCCCGCTGAGCGATCTTTGGGAAGCGGGCCAGTTTCGCAGCGTCTTCTTCCCAAACTCCAGGTCAGTCCTCACATTCTACGGTCCGGATGTAGACACCACCCACACGGAAGAGTTCGATTCAACCGAGAGCCAGCGCACGGCGCTGGAGGCTTCTGTCTCGCAGGTGATCGATTCCGTGGAACTGCGGGATTTGCCCTTGAATGGCCGCGATGTTTACGCGCTTCTGGTGACGCAGCCCGGAGTCACGTCAGACGCTTCTACCGGCCGCGGGCTGGGCCTTTCCATCAATGGCCAGCGGCCGACTTCTTCCAACTTTCTGATGGACGGAGTCGAAAACAACAATTACCTGATTACCGGACCGCTGGTGACCGTCGCTCCGGAGGCCATAGAGGAGTACCGCCTCAGCACCAGCAACTTCACGGCCGAGTTCGGCCGGACATCGGGCGTGCTCGCCAATGCCGTCACGCGCTCGGGATCGGACCAGTGGCACGGCCTCGGTTACTACTACCTGAAGAACGATCTGCTCAATGCTAACGGTTTCCAGCAGAACCTGGAGGGATTTCACACGCCGCTGAAGCAGTCCGAGCCGGGTTTCTTCGTGGGCGGGCCGATTCGGCGGAATTCTCTATTCATTTCGGTAGCTTTTGACTACGAGCGCTTCCGCAGCGAGAGCGATCCCCAGGAGTTCTTGCTGCCGACTCCCCAGTTCGCCCAGATGTCCCCGGCGGGGAGCGCCGCCCGGCAGTTGCTCCAAATGTTTCCTCTCCCAATAGCCGCCAATGCGCCGGGGCCGTCAGTCGATCTGAACATCGCTCCGCCAGTCTCCATCGACCAACTCCTGGCGCTGCCGCGGGTCGACTATCTGCGACGCGGCGGAGCGGACCGTTTTTTTGCCCGGCTGGCGCTTTCGCGGGTCGATCAGCCCGACTTCTACTGGACGCCGTACCCGGAGTTCACTACACCACTGCACCAGGACGATACTGGACTTGCGGCCGGGTGGATCGGTGAACTGACCGCATCGTCCAGCAACGAGGCCCGCTTTGCGTGGAGCACTGACAACCTCGTTTTTAACCGCCAGCATCCTGAAATCCCCTCTTTTTCGGTGGGCTGCCCCGTAACTGGCCCAGGTGCAGACCCCAGTGTTTGCCCGGTCCCTGGCTTGGATCTCACTTTACCAGGCAGCCCTTTGTTTTACAGTTACCAGAACCGCAGCCACGATCTGGAGTTTAACGACAATCTCGTGCACGAGCATGGGCGCCATGTTTTCAAGCTGGGGGCGGGCGTATTGTTGAGGCATCTCGACGGATACCTTACGGCGGGGCGGGATGGCCTTTTCGAATTCGACAACCCACAGCAATTCTTGGCGGACACGCCGTCGGAATTCCAGATAGCTCAGACTCGCGGTCAGCCTAATCGCGCGATCCCGCAGTATAACCGCGAATACAGCTATAACCAATTCTGCGCATTCGCGCAGGACAGCTTCAAAGTCACGCCGCGGCTCGTGTTGAATTATGGCTTGCGCTATGAAAATTTTGGAGCGCCGAGCAACGTAGGTCCCGTCAAAGATGCACTGGTTCTTTTGGGAAATGGCGGCAGTTTCGCGCAACGGTTGGCCAATGCCAGTCTTCCACCGGCGCCCGGCGGCGGCGATCAACAGCTCTATGACTCCGACAATCGCGACTTCTCATTCAGAACGGGGTTTGCCTACAGTTTGCGGAACAACGCGAGAACTCTCCTGCGTGGAGGTTTCGGAACCTACTACGATCCCCCCTTTGACAATCTCTGGCAAACATTGCGCAATAACGGCGTAGTGCTGGCATCCGCTTCCAACTTCAGCGCGCCTATCAACTTCCTGCAACCCGTCGCGACTACCGCGGCAAGTCTCCCCGCGCTTGTGCCCGGGAATTTTCCAACGCCAACCTTTTTTCAACCGGGCCTGCGCAACGGTTATGCCGAAAACTTCTTCCTTGGGATCCAGCAGCAATGGACTGAGAAGTTCACCCTGGAAGTGAACGGGCTGGGTTCTCTCGGACGCGAACTTCTCACCACCGATGTGGTAAATCGCCTGTGCAGTTTGCCATGCACGCCCCAGGATCCAACCGGCTTGTTGAATGCTGCGTTACCGTCGCTGGCTTATCGAGCCAATCAAGGTCTTTCCGATTACTACGCATTGACGGCAGTGGCTCGATATCGTGCGCCACACTCGCTCGTGCAGGCCTCTTACACATGGAGTAAGACTGTTGACAATCAAAGCGACCCGCTGCTCGGAGATTTTTTTGATCTCAGCTTTACTGCCGCGACCGCTGTAACGAATAGCGCAAACCAGGCAGCTTTCCAAACGCAATTCGATAGCCGCGCCGATCGCGGGTTGGCGGATTTCGACCAGCGTCAAAATTTTGTGTTCTTCTGGATCGAAGACCTGCCACCTGGGTTCGTGTCGACCACCATGGCGCCTCTGTTTCGAAACTGGAAGATCGCCGGTCTGGGTGCCGTGCGCTCTGGATTTCCTTATAGTGTCAGAGTCATCGCACAGCCGCCCCCGTTTCAAGGCGGCGGTCTCTTGCTGGACAATCGAGCCAACCTTGTCGATCCCACAGACGTCTACACCTCCGCGCCGGCCGCGGGAGGCAAGCTCCTGTTGAACCCTAATGCCTTTGGCGTGCCCGCCTTCGGGCAGACCGGAAATACCGGCCGCAACGAATTTGAAGGGCCTGGCCTCTACAGTCTCGATGTGTCGCTTAGTCGCGCGTTCCCTGTGCGGCGGCTGGGCGAATTGGGAAAACTGGTCTTGCGTGCCGACGCGTTCAACGTGCTCAATCACGCGAATCTGAACAACCCCAACAACGTGTTCGGCAGCAGCCAATTCGGGCTTGCGACATACGGACGGTTAGGTCAACAGACCGGGTTCCCGGCAGCGATCCCCTTCAATGAAACGCCGCGGCAGTTGCAACTGATGTTGCGCCTGGAGTTTTGAGCCAACTAGTGAAGGGCCGCGCCATTCCGCTCGTTCCGCACTCCGGTGTCGATACCCCGTTATGCTAAGATACTAGGGTCTTTCAAATGGCACCCGAGCAATCGCCTACCGAGAAGCTTACCCAGTCCTTAGAGCCCTTCGGGTCGGGCAATCTGCTCGGCAATCGGTACCGCATCGTCCGGCAACTCGGTAAAGGTGGGTTCGGCGTCGTCTATCTGGCCCACGACGAGCAGTTGCACCAGAGACCCGTTGTCATAAAGGTGCTTACCGAAGGCGATACGCAGGACGAGTGGCTCGAGTCCCGATTCCGTAAGGAAGCTGAGGCTCTGTCCCGCATCGACCATCCCGGCGTGGTGGGAGTTCTCGATCAGGGCACCGCTTCCGATGGCAAACTGTTCATCGTGATGCAATTCGTGGATGGCGTAACTCTGCGCAGTGTTCTGGAACGAGGGCCGCTGGAACTCTCTCGCGCCGCCGACCTCTTGAGCCAGACAGCAGAGGCCCTCACAGCCGCTCACGATCAGGATATCTGCCACCGCGACCTGAAGCCCGAGAATATCATGGTCCGCAAGCTGCCCGCCGGCCGTGAACAGGCGGTAATCATCGACTTTGGAATCGCGGCCGTGAAGCACTCGGCCGTAGCTAGCTCGGCTCAAACAAAAGTAGCGGGATCGCTGCAGTACATGGCGCCCGAACAAATGACGGGCAACCCGGAAATCGCAAGTGACATTTACTCGTTGGGAGTAAGCGCATACGAGATGGTGACCGGGCGTCCGCCCTTTAAGTGCAACTCCCCGGTCGAGTTCTATTTTCAACAACAAGAGGGCGTCCAGCAGAAACCATCCCAACTCCGGCCCGAGCTTCCAGCCGGTGCTGAGAGCGCCATCCTTAAAGCTCTGGCCTTTAACTCGAAGGACCGCTATGTACGAGCCTTGGACTTTGGCGAGGCCTTCTCTCATAGCCTGACGGACAGCGTTCCGGAACCAGTGACTCGCCGTTCGACGCAGGCGACTGCCCCAATCGAGCCGGCGCCCGCCGGGCCTGAGCTGGCGTTCGTGTTGTTCATGGATGTGGTGAGACATTCGCAGTTACCTACCGACCAGCAGTTCATAATTCTTCAAAAGCTGCAGGAGTTAGTCCGCGGCACGCCGGAATACCACAAAGCGCACACGGCCAGGGATCTCATCTCTTTGCCCACCGGCGACGGCATGGCGCTCGTCTTTTTTAGCGACCCCTACGCGCCCGTAAAATGCGCCATTGAGCTGTCGCGGGCGCTCAAGTCACATCCCGAAATCCGCCTGCGCATGGGTATAAACACGGGTCCGGTCTTCCGCATGGCGGATATCAACGAGAATCGCAACGTGGCGGGCGGCGGAATCAATCTGGCCCAGCGTGTGATGGATTGCGGTGACGACGGTCACATCCTGGTCTCCAGCTCCGTGGCCGACATCCTTGGCCAACTGAGCGAGTGGTCCCCCTGGCTGCAAGACTTCGGCGAATGCGAAGTCAAGCACGGCGTCAGGATGCACATATACAACATCTGCCGGGACGATGTTGGAAATCCCGCGCGGCCGTTGAAATTGGATGGAACGAAGAGGGTCACGCGCCGTTACGTGTTGATCGCAGCGCTGGTCGCCCTCCTGGTCGCAGCCGCGGTAGCGGTCCGCTTCTTGCCCGTAAAGACGGCGCCACGCCCCGTTGAGAAGTCGCCACCCGCAGTTGAGAAGGTCACATTGCCCCCGGCCCGTACGCTGGCCTACTACTTCACCGTGCGCAAGCCGAAGTCACAGGAGTGGAAGCGGTACAGCAAAGAAAGGATCGTGCCCGCGAAGTACGATATGCGGTTCTATTTCAGCAGCCCTCAGCCTGGACACTTATATCTGTTGAACGAAGGGCCCGTCCCCCGCAACAACATGGCCAGTTTCAATCTGCTAGGGGCCTCTGTGCTGAGCACCGATCAGACACTTCAGTTTCCGCCAGGAGCAATTCACCTGGACGAAGACGAAGGCGTCGAGAAGCTGTATATCATCTGGTCGAGCCAGGAAATTCCGCAGTTGGAAGAGTTGAAGAGATGGGCCAACTCGAAGGACCTTGGCGCCGTGCAAAGCCCAGCCGATGTCGCCAAGATTCAGGATTTCCTTCAGAAAAACCCCAGCAAGGCGCGCGCCGAGGAGCAGACCGACCGCACGGTGCTCATCCAAGAGGCCGATCCACTCGTATACATGGTTAGGCTGGAACACCAGTGAGGAGTTTATGAGGAGATATCTTGTTCCCTTTCTACCAACCCCGCAGGTGGGGCAGGCGCTTTCGCCTGCCAACCGCCGCGGACTGCTAGCGGCGGCAGTGGCCCTCGGAGCTGCCTTAGTTCTTCAAGCACAGGACACCGGCGGCGAGATACGCACCCGCCAGCTATGGGACATGAGCCTCCGCCAACAAAGGCCGCAAAAGACCAATAAGCCGTCGACGCTCCCGCATAGCGCTACGGACGACGCCTTTGTAGGTATCACCCTCTGGCGCCTACGGCCCAGTAAGTCTGACGATGCCCCCTCGGTTCGTATGCTCGTGCACGAACCCGAAACCGGCAAGAATGAAGATTGGACGCCGGAAAGGTGCGAGGCCAAGACGCCGCTTCATGCGGGCCAAAGGGTACGAATCAGTATCGAATCCGCGCGGTCCGGATATCTTTATGTGGTCGATCGGGAGCAGTATGCCGATGGATCTTTCGGAGATGCGAAACTGATATTTCCTACTCTGAAGACACGGCGCGGCAACAACAAGGTGCAGGCCGGTCAAGTGGTCGATATACCTGGAACCGGCGAAGGAACTCTCAAAGTCGAGCTTAGCCGTCCGGACCAGGTCGCGGAGGAACTGACTATTTTGGTCTCCCCCAAGCGGATCGAAGGCTTGTCAATAGGCTCGGAGGCCCTCCCGATACCCAAAGAGCAACTCGCCGAATGGAAGAAGAATTGGGGCGCTCCTAACAAAGAACTCGAAGAATCCGGCCAGGTGGGCAAGGCCTATACACCCGCGGAGAAGGACGCCGCGGAGACCGGCGCCGCCCTGACAGACGCCGATCCCTTGCCTCAAACCATGTTTCAGGTCAAGTCCGGACCGGGTAACCCATTGCTAGTGACTGTTCCACTAAGGATAGAAAAACGGTGATCTGAGGCTGAGACGTAAGCATTGGGCCGCGTATAAACGCGGATGAACGGCGATATCTATTGTATTCATCCGTGTTGATCGGCGTTCATCTGCGGCTTATAATTTCTTCGGGTGCCTGCCGACTTACTGCTCGGGATTCCGTGGGAAGTTCCAGTAAGGAAGACGCACGCCCTCGATTATAATCTGATCGGCTCGGATGTTAGTAGGCGCGTCATATCCCTGCGCGCCACCAGAGGTCACAAAATCGTCCTGATCGACGCCATCTCCGGATACTCCCAGCCCGCCCACCATGACTCCATTCAAGTACAGCGGAGCCGAACCCGGAAAAAAGACCACCCCGCTCTGGTTCGCATTGGACGGCTGGCGCCCTTGCGTACAAGGGTTCGCGGTATCGAAGTTAAACAGATCTCGAAACGGCCCCGGAGGAGTACCGTTGATGCCAGAAGGGAAATATGGCTGCGAGCCGAATCCAACCGTCCGGTTGGTCACGGCTGTACCCACGGGCACACCGGGCAAGTCGCTCGGATCCAGATTCGGGCCGGAAAAATAGACCACATTGCGGGCCTTGCTGGCGGCTACATCAATGGAGAATATGGTGGAATCCGTCATGCGGTACAGGCCCAGGATGGTGCCATCCAGATCCGCCACTGAGATCACCATTTCGACGGTCGGGTTAAGGCGGATCGCGGCGCGGGTCAGGTTGGCGGTCGCTATCGCATTCGAGATGATACTCTGTACGTCGCTGACGCTCAACATGCTGCCGGCATTCGGCCCCACCAGCCACCCCTCCGGTTCCGGCATTCCCGAGTACGGTCCCAACTGGAAACTGCCGGGGCTGGGACCTGGCGGATATCCGGTGGGAGGCTGCGGGGCAAAGAAGGGCAACAGAAAGCCGTTCAGATACACGCCCCCTGGAGCGGGCAAAGGATTGGCGGAGAAGCCATTTTGCTCGACGGCTGCCAGCGCGGCGTACTCGTTCACGTCGTTATCGGCGTAGCCCGCCACGCCGATGCCTCCGATGACCTCTTCGCCGCTTCGGAAAATTGGCACCCCGCCAGGGACATTCCCGATACCATCCGAATAACCCGTGCAAGTGGAATTGAGCGGCCGGGGCACCGCCTGACCTGGCAGGTACGACGCGCTCAAATAGCAACCGCGATTCGTGTTCTCGATACCGAATAGAGGGCCAGAAGGCTGATTCGGAATGCCTGGAGGAAAATTCGGAGCGCTGATAAACCCGACAGTGCGCGAACTTAGCGCCGCGCCCCTGCTGGCGAAGAAAGCGCCCCCACGCGCCAGCGCTAAGGCCGCCTCCACAATGTCTTCCGTGGCTTGCGTTCCCCGAAAGATGGCAAGGCGGTTGCCAGCGCGGTCGACTACGGCTACCGCGATGGCCGGATTGCCCGCCACTCCCACCGCGCTGTTGACTAGGTTGCTCACCTCGCCGACGGCTAGCTGATTGGGGTCGGATGGCGGATTGGCCGATAACACCGGGCAGCTCAAGGGCGAACTCAGCCGCGCCGGCACGGGGCCCAAGGGGTCCGTGGTGCGCCGCCCATGCGGCCGAGTCCGTGCCGGTGCATAAGCCGCTGTCAAAACCAAAAGCAATATGACCAACCTCATCGATCTTTCTCCTCCCTCCGGCCGCCGGTAAAATGCCTATTCAGCAAATGATACTACAGGTTTTCGCTTACCGCTCCCTGACGGTCGCGGCTCTGAATAAAGGCCCATTTCAGCGAACGGAACCGCGACCATCGGGGAGCGGACCTGTCACTGTATTGTGCTATTGCCACTCCGGCGGCTGGCCAAATCCGCGAGCCCGCTGTGAAACTCGGGGAAGCCCGTCATCAACTTCGTAAAATCGCCCTTGTTGATGGCTAAAATGTCCGCCGGCTGTGTAGCGCGAACGGTCGCGTTACGCGGCGCGCTGGAGAGTAGCGCCATCTCTCCGAAGTAGTCGCCTGCCCCAAGCAGCGCGAGGCGCGCGCCATCGCGCACTACCTCCACCTCCCCCTTGCGAATGACGTAGAGCCGGTCTCCCACGTCGCCCCGTTCGAAAATAACTTCGCCGGGTTCGAAGTGTTCGTTGGTAATGTTGTCGGAAGCCTGGATTCGCAACTGTACCAGATCGGGTGGAAAGAGCAGAGCTGCGAACCAATCGATTCCAACGCGGAATTTGCGGTCCAACCCCGGCATTTTCATCAGGTATACGGTGCGCCAAAGAAACCAAGCCAGGAAACCGGAAATGCGCATTCCGAAGACATCGGCCACCGCCGAGTGATGGCCCAGCGATCCAAGTTTACCTAGCCCCGCGAAAGTGAACGCCTTCTGCTGGCTCCCGCGTATGGCTGCATGGATGTTCTCGGCCACTACGCCCGCCTCCCGAATAGCATGTTGAGCGGTGGGCGGGCCGGCGGTGGCGCAGTCGCCCAACGCCCATACGGCGCCCTCGTGTCCCTGAAGTTCGAGATGAGAATTCGCGATCAGGCGGCCTTTGTCTTTGGCGCAGTCGAGTGCCTGGATCACGGGCACTGGCCCGGAGGGCACGGTGGACACCAGCGTCCGCGTGGGAATCGTTTCGCCGCCCTTGAGCACGGCCGAATCCGCGGTGGCCGACACCACGCGCGATTTGAGCTTCAATTCCACGCCGCGTTTCAACAGAAGTTTCTGCGCGTATTGCGCCAGGGGCGGAGACATTTCGGGCAAGATTTGTTCTCCGGAATGCACCAGTACGCAGCGGATCTCCTCACGACGGATGTTACCGAAATCCCTGGCGGCGCGGACCAGGAAATCGTTCAGCTCGGCGATGGCTTCCACGCCCGAAAAACCACCTCCGGCCACGACGAACGTAAGCAGCCGCTGCCGGAACGCCGGATCGCTCTCGTTGGCGGCTTCCTCCAGCGCTTCCAGCACACGATTGCGCAGGCGCAGGGCGTCACCCAGAGTGCGGAAAGGTATGGCATGCTCGGCCATGCCGGGCATACCGGAGAAATCCGTGACCGTCCCCGCTGCGATTACCAGAAAATCGTAGGTGAGCTCGATGGCACGCGGGCGCAGGCTGGGGGCCAGCACCACGATCCGGCGCGCAAGGTCGATTGTCTCCACTTCCCGCATAAACAGGCGGGTGCGTGGACACAGCCGGCGGATCGGCGACACGGTATCCGCGATTCCGATGGAACCGGAGAGCACCTCCGGGAGAAGTGGTTGGAAAACGAAATAGTTTTCCCGGTTCACCAGGCAAATATCGGCTTCTTCGGGCCGCAACAGCTTTTCCAGAATGCGCGCCGTGTAGATCCCGCCGAATCCGCCACCGACGATAACTACACGCTTGGGATTCATTCAACGTCCCAATAACAAAATGAGCGCAACAACCAGTAGCAGGACCAACACGCCTATCACGACGATCGCCGGCCAGGGAATCCGGGCGGGCGGCGGCATGGGGGGCGCGACGGCGGCTAGCGGAGTTCCGCACTCGGAACACACTAACGTGCCCGGCGGGTTGGCCGCCGTGCACGCGGCGCAGTAGATGGGCGCCGCTGCCGGGTCGCCCTTCACCGGGTTTCTTGGCGGCGCTGGCGGCGGTGCCGGAGGCGCCGGCGGCTCAGTCGATTTCGGCCGCTCCGGCGGAGGCGTCGGCGCCACAACTTTCACTCTCTCGATGAGCACCGTTTTCTTCAATTCGGGCTTCGAAACTTTTGCGGGACCATCGACGCCCGCAGGCGTCTCCGAACGTGGCTGCATCCGTAGCGTCAGGCGGCATAGCGCCAGCGCCTGTCCGAAGTCGCCGCCGTCTTTCCAGCGCTTGCCGGGGTCTTTTTCGAGGGCCTTATTCACGACGAATTCCAGCCCTTCCGGCGCTCCTGGCGCTGCCTGGCTGAGCGGCGCCGGCGCTTCAAACAGAATTGCGCTGACGATCTGAGCGAGACCGCTGCTGGCCCCGGAGAAAGGGTGCCGGCCGCTGGCGAGTTGGTAGAACACGATTCCACTGGAAAAGACGTCAGCGGCGGTGGTGCAGGTCTCCCCGCGGATCTGCTCCGGAGACATGTAGTTCGCAGTCCCGAGCGTGGACCCGACCCGCGTGAGGTTCGACGCGCTGGTGCGAACCATACCGAAATCCAGCACCCGGACGTTGCCCGACGTCTCCAGAAAAATATTGGCCGGTTTGATGTCCCGATGCACGAGGTTGCGTTCGTGTGCATAGTCGAGACCCGCACAGACCTGCTCCATGATGGAGAGCTTCTCTTCCCACGACAGCCGGCGTCCCTCGCCGAAGATTTGCGCCAGGTCGGAGCCTTCCAGCAGGTCCATGGCCTGGTACAGGATGCCATCGGCTTCCCCGGAGTCGTGTACCTTCAGAAGGTTCGGATGATCCAGGCCGGCGCAAATCTGTGCCTCGCGCTCGAAACGCTCCCGTTCCTCAGGTGTCACTCCGTTGGCGGGAATCGTCTTGAGCGCGACGATCTGCTGGCCGGCCGCCTGCGCCTTATACAGCGGCCGGGCGCCCGCGCGCAACGTCCCCAGGATCTGATAGGAGCCGACCTTCTGGATCATAGTCCGTCCGTGCGATGCTCCAACAGCACCGCGGTGATGTTGTCGGGGCCGCCCGCGTCATTCGCACAATCCACCAGCTTATGGATCTTTTCCTGCAGGGTGCCGCGAGCGGCCAGCACTTCTTGAATCATCGCATCTCCTACAGGCCCATGCAGCCCATCCGAGCACAGCAGCACTTCATCGCCATCCTCCCAGACCTGCGTATGCGTCACGACCAGCACATGTTCGAAACTGCCCACGGCCATGGTGAGTACGTTGCGGTCGGGCACCCGCAGAATCTGCTCTTCGCTGAAGCCCAAGCGCGTACGCAACTCGCTGGCCACGTTCTGATCGTAAGAAAGCTGCGCCAGCCGGCCGGCCCGCCACAGATAGGCGCGGCTATCGCCCACATTGGCGACGATCAACTCGGTCGGAGACCAGTGCGCCAACACGACGGTGGATCCCATGTTCCCGCATTCCGGACGAGCCTTGGCGGCCTCCCACACGCGCCGGTTGGCGTGACGCACAGCCTCCTTCACGAGTTGCTCGGGCTGGAGCGTCTCTGGCGGAGTGCGAAAATAGGAAATCACTCCTTCGACGGTGAGCGCCGACCCCACTTCCCCACAAGCATGGCCGCCCATACCGTCGGCCAGCACGGCCAGACAGACATCCGGCGCGACCTGCCAGGCGTCTTCGTTATTCTCGCGGACCTGCCCCGGATGGGTCAGTCCGCTATAAGCGATCGCCATGAATAACCTGTTGTGGCGCAGGCACTCCTGCCTGCCGCGCCGGCACTCCTGCCGGCGGAGGCGAGCTTTGCTCGCCTATCGCGCAGATTTGACCCCGGTCCCACCAGGTCGCCAACCTCCGGCATGGGTCTCTGAAAAGTGTGCCGCCGAGGGCTTCAGCCCACGGTCCGGCAGAGCGAGCTGAAGCTCGCTCCAGCACGCTAAAGCGTGAGTCACGGGTAATCAATTGTTCGACCGGCCGGCGGTCCTTATCCGTCTCCTTCGATTTATTGTGAAACAAGTGACACTGGGCGCAGTTGTCTATGGCGGTACCGCTAGCCCCATGGCACGGCGTGCAATTCTGAATCTTGGGAATAAGAACGTCCGCCGTGCGCGTGCTGGTTCGCGCCGCCGTGTGGCAGGAGCTGCAATCGACCGCGCGATGGGCGCGATGGCTGAATTCGCCGCGCTGGAGCCAGGGTACCCCTTCCGGCTTTCCCTCCGCATACTGTCCCCGGATCTGACCCACCTTCTTCACCAACGTGTCGCTATCGCCCTGGTATTCGTGGCACTTCAAACACCTCGCGCGAGCCGGGTCGAAGAGATAGTTCTCCGCTGCCTGGACCACGCGCTTAAGCCATGCGTCCTGATTCAAGGTAGGCTCCAGGTCCCGCTCCAGCGGCTTCTCGATGATGGACGGGGTCTCTTTCAGGGCGTTCTTGTACGTGTCTTCGACGAATGCATCAATCGTCCGGACGCTCTTGGCGTGTGGCGCGGGCATCGATCCGGGCAGCAACTGGAACACGTCGAATTCGAGTTCGCGGCTGTGGCACTGGCGGCAGTTCTGGTCGAAGGTGAGGGGAAGCAGATCGCCTTTCGCCGAATTCGGATCGGTCGCGTGGCAATCGCTGCATTTCATGGGCAGCTTCATGCTCGGATAGTCCTTGACCAGCAACTGCATGTGTTTCGCGTGATTCAACTTGAGCGGCCGCTCGTCGGAACGGCTCGCCGGCGAGAACTCGGGATGCCGTTTCCGGCTGAAGCCGGTGATTGCCGCGCTCTTCATGCGGACGCCCTGGCCGTGGCTATCGAGATCGGAATGACAGCCGGTGCAGTTGCCGTCGCTTACCTCCGCGAGACGCGAAACGCCGCGGTGCTCCACGTGGCATTGGGCGCAACGCGGAGTGTCTTTGAGCGTCGCCGTATCGATCGCCTTGGCGGGATGCGCCGGGCCATCGTGACACTTCAGGCAGGCGCCGTCCGGCACGCTGGAAAAGGCCTGGGAATGGCAATTCTCACAGCGGCTTTCGAAGATAGCGTGCGCGCGCGATACCGGACCGTTGTCGAACGCCTTTTTCGTGCCGCCGATGCCCAACACGAGCGGGATCGAAACGGCTAGGGCTGCCGCCGGCAGGATCCAGCTCAATCGCCGGCGCCACAGCATCCAGCGTTCCGTCCGGTTCACGTATTCCAGATCGAGCCGTTGCGCCAGGCCTTTGGTGTCCAGAACTCGGTGCTGATATTCGAGAGGCTTCTCTTCTTTTGGCATATCAGTACCGCAAAGACCAAATGGCGTGGACGAACGTCAAAAGCAGGAAGGCAAACGAGAGCGGCACGTGCACGAACAGCCACCCGTGCAGCCAACGGTGGAGGCGCGCCTGCACGAGCAACTGGCGGCGCTCCTCGCAGGTCTTTTCCAGATCGTTCAGGACCTGATGCACAGGCTCCGGCAGCAGCGTGCGAATGTAAGCGAAATAGGCTGCCACCCCCTCCGGAGTGGCAAACAGCTTGCGCGAAAACGCCAGCGGCCGTTCGATCAGGAAAGGCCGCATTTCCTGCAGATAGTGCGCGCGCAGCGCCTGCGCGGCTGCCTCGTCCACCGCGATCTGGGCCGAAGTCTTGCGCCTCTTCACTTCGGCTTCCACCTTTTCGGCCGCGCTGGCTTTTTGCTTGGGATCGAAATACTGTTTGACACCGCCCGCTTTGATGAATTCGGCTTCGCCCTCGTCGATGCCCAGATCCGCGGTGACGAATTCCACGCGCTCATCCGCATCCGACCGAAGGTCCGAGACGATGGTCGGAATCTCCTGGTAGATAGTCTCCCGGGCGATCAGTTGGGTCATGCGGCGGGGAATGTAATTCTGTAGCGCCAAGCCGAAGAGGCCGCTCAAAGTGATGATCAGGAACATCCCCATAATCACGGCGGCCAACCCGTGGCCCCAACGGAAACCGGCATGGAACAGGATGAGCAGGAAGCTCAGCAGACCGAGCCAGACGTGCGCGCGTAGCCAAATCTTCAGGCGGCCCAAGGGCGAGGCCGGGTATTTCTTCCGCAGGCTGAGCAGGCATTCAAACACGATGATGGCGGTGCCGGCGAAACCGAATGCCAACCCCACGGCGGAGCCCCCGCGCGGACCGTTGGCGGAGAGCCAGGCGTAGATCCCATAAATCATCGTGGAGGCCAAGGCCCCCGCTGCCGCGCCCAGAATCCATTGCGTGCTGGTCCGGTCGACGATCATGGCGCCGCTCCGATGAGAAACTCCGCCTGGAAATCGCCCATCTGGATCTTGTCCCCGCTTTGCAGTTCGATTTCGGTGATGTAGTTTCCGTTGACCATCGTTCCGTTGCTCGAGTTCAGATCGCGCAACAGATGCTTTCCGTTTTCATAAACCAGGGTCGCATGTGCGCGCGACATCTGTTCGTCATCCGGGAAGGGATAATCGTTTTCCGGCGCGCGGCCGAAGGTGGTCGCCGGAACCCGCAACTGCAAGATGGCGCCCGCTCGCGGGCCGGCCGAGATGCGCAGATGCGGGAGCATCGGCAGGAGGTCGGCGGCATTGGAATAGATGCGTGTTTCCATGTTCGCCACTGGCCCCGGCTGCGGTGCGGCAGGCGGCGCGCTCTCGAGGCCGGCGGCCGGTACGCTGGGGGAAACCGCCAGTTGTACCCCGGCCAGCTCCCGCGCAAAAAAGGTTCGGGGATCTACCCGAATGGCCGCATCGTGGGGGCACGCACGCACGCAGTTGGGCTCCGCGTACTCCACGCAGAGATCGCAAACCACCGCTTTCGGACGCTGCTCCACCTGCGCTTTCCGCCCGTCCCCCACGGTCAGATTGACCACGTTGATATTTCCATACGGACAATCGGTCGCGCAGTTGCCGCACCCGATGCACCAGTTTTCAATGACGATATCCAGCGAGTCCTTCCGCCGTATGGCGCCCACGGGGCAGCGTGTCATGCACAGCGGATCCATGCAGGCCCGGCAGCTCGTGGGGACCAGGTAGTGGTCGAAACGCAGCCCGTCGCGGATCAGGCGCGTCACATGGTCGTCGTGGGTGGCCACGCAGGCCTTCACGCATTCGTCGCAGCGCGTGCACTTGTCCAGATCCAGCAGCAGCAGGTTTTGTCCCTGCATCAACTCCTGGGTCAAGAAGTCGCTGACCGAAATGGTCTGCAGCCGGTTCAGCGCCTGTGCGTCGGCCTGGCGGCGGGCGCGCGCCACTTCCGTGATGATCGTCTCGATTTCGGGGAACTGCCGCAGCATCAGAGCGAAGTCCTCGCCCTTGATGCGCACCAATTGCACGAAATCGATGGCCGTGCAGGTCGCGATGCGGCGTCCCGCTTGCATAGGGTCTTCCTGCAGTTCGAAGGTGGTTCCCCCGACCAGGAAACTTTCGCCGCTCGACATCAGAAAGCTGTCGGACGGCTTCATGCGGAAATTGAGCGGGTTCTTGCCGGCGGGGAGCCGCGACACGTGCACCTGCCGGCCCTCCACGCGCATTTCAAAGTGCTCGCGCGAGATGTACTCGTCCCACGGAACCTTCAGCGATCGTTCGGCCGAGGGAGCCCGCCCGCACGCCAGCGGCAAATTCGAGACCACGCCATCGGCGATCTGCCCCGGCTCGGTGCCCTTCGCGCGCACGCGGAAGGCTGGCGGCAATAACCCCATTTCGCCGAAGTAGGAGCCCCGCGAGAGGTAGGTCAGCACCATCTCCCCGCCGGCAAAATTCTGCGAGACTTTTACGAAGCCCATGCGAATCAGGTAGAACGCATCGGCCAGGTCGCCCTGGCGGACGATCACCTCATTCGGTTGCACGTCGACCAATTCGACGCGTTCCCGCAGGTGGTCCAGAAACTCCTTGTTGAGGCTCTTGAACGCCGGAACCGTGCGCAGGTGCGTATCGAGGGCGCGCGAGCGATAGTTGCGGTTGAGCTTGTCCTTGAACGCCGGCGCGTTGTAGAGCACGTTGTTCAGGATATTCGGCAACATCTCGAGGACCACCACTTCGGTTTTGGCGCGCGCCGTCGCGGAGCGTGGATAAAACTTGGGCCGCTTCAACCGCTCTTGCTTCAGTGCGGCCAAGGCGGCCAGTTCGCCGATCAGGTCGCCCGTAGTCACCGTGGCCAGAGGATTCTCGATAGGCAGATCCACCGAGGCGTCCAGAGGGATGTGGGTGCGCTGTGAGCCGCCGCTTTCACGCCGGTCCGGAACCCCTTTCAGGTATTGGGTAAACTTGGTGATTCCCTTGAAGAGGCTGCCCTGGGCCCTCCGCGTTTCGGTTCGCGACACCGGGTGCTCCAGATAAAGGTCGATTTCCCCGGAAAGGATAAAAAACGCGGTGGTGCCGTTTTCGCCCTCCCGCATGATGATCTGGCCCGGCTGGTAGGTCTTCTTGGCGATGGCGCCCGGAAATTTGTCCCAGATTTCTTTCTTGATACCGGCGAAGGCCGGGATGGCGGCCAGCTCCTCGGAGGAAAGCGGCTCACCACCGAGATCTGCTTCCAGGATTTCCTTTGCCATGGCAGGGCTCTTACTCAGGAGAACGAACTTCGAAATCCCCCTGGATGGTGAGATAGTATCTCAGATCCGTTTCAAATGTCCAAATATTTCCGGGACGCCTGGAAAACCTTACCGAAATGCGGTGTTCGGCGAAATTTTCGATTGACAACCCGCCGCCTCCCGTTTCATCATAAGGGATCTTTCGCCATGAAACTGGCACTGCCTCTGCTGTTTACGTTGGTGAGTTTTTCCTGGGCGGCGGCTCAGCAAACGAAATATCTGGGCGCCGGAAGCTGTGCTTCCTCCAACTGTCATGGCGCCACCAGTGCGGCCCCCGAGCAAGCGCGCCGCACGTTGGGCAACGAATTCGCGACCTGGTCGGTGTCCGACAAGCACTCGCGGGCCTACAAAGCGCTCGGGGATCCGCGGGCCCGCCGCATGGGCGAGATTCTCAAGATCGCGGACGTCGCCGCGGACAAGCGCTGCACAGTCTGTCACGTCGTGGGTTCCCCGGAGAAAACGCGGTCGGACGGTGTGGCGTGCGAAGCCTGCCACGGTCCGTCGGAGCAATGGCTGGGAACTCACACGCAGCCGAATTCGCATGCCGACAGCCTGGCCAAGGGAATGACCGATACCAAGAACCTGATGGTGCGCGCGCAGACTTGTCTGGGCTGCCATTTGGGATCCGGCGACAAGGTGGTGGATCATGAGTTGATCGCCGCCGGACACCCGGATCTGGCATTCGAGCTGGACACCTTCGCCTGGGCGCAACCCACGCATCACCGCGAGCCCAAGCCTTCCCCCGGCAACACCTTGCCGCGCGTGCGCGTCTGGGCCGTGGGACAGGCCGCCGCTCTCGGCGAAGGTATGCAGCTTCTGGCCGCGCATGCCACGAGTAAGTGGCCGGAGTTCTCCGACCTGGAGTGCTACCAGTGCCATCACGATCTGCGCGTGGATAGCTGGCGTATTCAGCGGGGCTATCCGGGCCGCACGCCCGGCAGTCTGCAGGTCAACCAGGCGCGTTACGAGGTTTTCCACGAGCTCGTCGTCCAGGCCGCGCCCGATCAGCGCGAGGGGTTGGAAAGCTCCATGTCGGTGCTGACCGAGGCAGTTTCGCGGCGCCCTTGCGACGGCCCGGCGGTGGCAGAGGCTGCGCGGCGGATCGCGAAAGTCGCCGGTGCCTTGGCGGCCCGTTTCGATAAGCAGGACTTCGATGCGGCCGCCGCCCGAAATATCTTGAAGGCGATCGCGGCCAACATCCAGCGCATCGCGGGTTCCGGTGTGCACTCCGCCGAGCAAGCCACCATGTCGCTGGATTCGCTGACGGCTGCCTACGAACCTGGTCAGCAATCGGTGCAGGATTCCCTCACGGCGCTCTACAACTACCTGGAACATCCGTCCACTTATCAGCCCGGGGAATTCGCAACTCTGTTCCGCAAAGCCGCCGGCAGTGCCCAATGAAGCGCGTCTGGATTGCCCTGGTGCTGGTGGTGCCGGTGTCTGCGCAACGCGCGCAATTGCCGAAAAAAGGCCGCCAGTTTGAGCGCACGCGGCCGAGAGCTCTCACCCCCATCCGCAAACTGCCGCGCCGCGGAACCGTGCCGCTGGCCTTCCCGCCTTCACCCCTCGACGACTACATTGCTTCCGCTCTGCGACAATTGCCTCCGCCCCGTCTACTCCCGGCGGACCGCTTGCGTCCGCTGGTGCGCAGGTTCCCCGATTTGAATCCGCCCGCCGAGTTGCCAGTCGAAACGGCTGGCGTGCTCTATCCCCTGCCCCGCCGGCCGCTGGAAACAGTAGCCGCAGCGCAGCCTCCGCAGTATGAGATAGACGCGACGGAGATAGCCAGTCGCTGGCGTATTGCGCTTGCCAATCCCGACTGGCGGCGCTATGACGACGGCAAACTCGACGCTATCTACGCACACTCGCGCATTTGGGATCCGTTCAATCGCAACACGCTGAAGGGCGACTCCCCTCTGTTCGGACGGCATAACTTCCTCAATATCTCCGTCTCCAGCGAGACCCTCGCAGAAGAGCGCCGCCTGCCGGCTCCTACCGGACCCAGTGCCGCCGAAGCCGGCGAATCCGGCTTCTTTGGGCCCGGCAATCAGTTCGCGATGAGTCAGAGCTTTCGAGTAAGTTTCGATCTGTTTGGCGGTAGCGCGGGTTTTAGCCCCGTCGGTTATGACCTCCGCATCACGCCGGAGTTTAATATCAATTACCTGCTTGCCCAGGAGAACGGCATCGTGAATATCAATGTGGTCGACGGTATTCGCCGCACCGATACAGCCGTCGGCATGCAGGAGTTGTTCATTGAGAAGCGCCTGTTTACGAACAGCACGAGTGCGTTCCAACCCATGAAGGATAGTGACGACCGCGGCAGCGCGTATTTTGACTTCACCTCACTGCGGTTCGGCATTCAGCGATTTACCAGTGACTTTCGCGGTTTCGTCTTTTCCGACGAACAACCCGGCGTCCGGCTCTTCGGCACATTCCACAACAACGTCTACCAGTACAATCTGGCGTTCTTCAACATGCTGGAGAAGGATACCAACAGCGGCCTGAATACCTGGCGCGAGCGGGAGCAAAAAGTCTTCGTCGCCAATCTATATCGGAACGATTTCCTGTTTAAGGGCTACAATCTCAATGTCAGCCTGCTCTATAATGACGACCTACCTTCGTTTCTGATCGACAAGGATGGATTCTTAGTACGTCCGGCGCCCATCGGTTTACCCCTGCCTCATAAAATCCGGGCAGGATACGCCGGCATTTCCGGCGATGGCCATATCGGACGCATCAATATCTCGCATACGTTCTACGAAGCGTTCGGACGGGACAGCTTCAATCCCATCGCCGCCCGCCCGCAACACATCAACGCACAGATGGCCGCGCTGGAGCTGGCTTACGAGAAGAACTGGATGACCTGGAAGGCGTCGTTCTTCTACGCTTCTGGCGACGGCAACGTGACTGGCGGCACGGCCAGTGGTTTTGATGCGATTGTACCCGATCAACAATTCGCGGGCGGCGGTTTCCTGGGCAGTCAGGCCCTGGCGGATCGGGGCTTGATCAATAATCAGTTCGAGGGCGGCGGCGTTAACTTCCTTAACCGGGAGCCCATACCGCTTACCGGCACTGGCGTGTTTCTGTTTGGCCCCAATAGTCTGCTGCCGAACATGCGGGGCGGCCTGTTCGAAGGCCAGGCTAACTTCGTGAATCCCGGAATTCTACTGTACAACGCTGGCATGGATGCCAAGATCACACCCAAGCTGCGCTCCACTCTCAATGTGAACTACGCGAAGTTCGACCGCACCGAGGTGCTCGAGGCGGTGCTCTTCCAGAACAATATTCGCTCGGGCATTGGCGTGGATGCCGGTTACGGTTTGCAATACCGCCCGTTGTTGAGCGACAACGTGGTCGTGACTGCGGGTTTTGGCGCGTTGTTTCCGCAGCAAGGATTTAGGGATATCTACAATGGCCGGGTGCTGTTCTCCGGATTCCTGAACGTAAGGCTGGTATTCTGACGATGCGAGCGCCGCTTATCGGAGTGGGTTTCTTAGCGCTGCTGGCTTACCCGGCATTGGCGGCCGATCTTCTGCGCCAGACCATCGCGGAGGCGACGCAGAAAAGCAGCGGCTGCCAATCCGCGAATTGCCACGTGGGAATCGAGCCGATGCACGTTTCTCCCGCGGTGCATTTGGGCTGTACGGACTGCCATGGTGGAAAGGCTGATACGACGGATAAGCTGGAAGCCCACGTTCGCCCGCGTTATCCGCGGCTTTGGCCCTCCACGGCCAATCCGCCACGTACCTACACTTTGCTGAATCGGGAAGATCCCGACTTCGTCCGTTTCATTAATCCGGGCGACCTACGCGTAGCATCGGAAACCTGCGGCGGCTCGAGTTGCCATGCAGCTATCGTTTCCAAGGTGAAAACCAGCTTCATGACGCACGGCACGTTTCTATGGGGAGCCGCGTTGTATAACAACGGAGGCTTTCCGCTTAAGAACAGTATCTTCGGCGAGAGTTACAGCTCAAATGGCGTCGCTCAGAAGCTGGTGGCGAATCCAAAACCGAGCGCCGAGGACACCAAGAACAAGGGGATTCTGCCCTACCTTCTGCCGTTACCGCAGTTTGAGAATACGCAGCCCGGCAACACTCTTCGAGTTTTCGAACGCGGCGACAACCGCCTGAGTAACCGCGGCTTCGGTACTTTGACTCGCACCGATCCGGTATTCCAGGGCTTGCAGCGCACGCGGCTTCTCGATCCATTGCTCTATTTCCTCGGCACCAACGATCAGCCTGGCGATTACCGATCGTCTGGGTGCACGGCCTGTCACGTCGTCTATGCCAACGATCGCGATCCCATACACTCGGGACCATATGCGGCGAGCGGCAACCTCGGCCATAGCTACACCAACGATCCTACAATCCCGAAGAACGAGTCCGGACACCCAATCCAGCACCGCTTGACCCGCTCGATCCCTTCGAGTCAGTGCGTTGTCTGTCACATCCATCCTGGTACGTCTTACGCCTTTCAATACCTCGGCTATATGTGGTGGGATAACGAGACGGACGGCGACCAAATGTACCCGCCGGAGTCCAAGAAATGGAAACCGGAGGACGCCGCCACATCGCTAGCTCGGAATCCGGAAGCCGCTTCGTTGCGCGGCAACTGGTCGGACCCTCAGTTTCTGGCCAACCTGACCGACCTGAACCCTAAGCTTCACCAGACGCAATTCTCCGATTTCCACGGTCACGGCTGGGTCTATCGCGCTGTCTACAAGCACGATCGGCAGGGCAATCTGCTCGACGGCGAAGGCCAGAAAGTGCCGTTCGACGACCCCGATAAATTCAAAAAGGCCGTGCACCTTCGCGACATTCACCTGGAAAAGGGAATGCAGTGCATCGATTGCCATTTCGAGCAGGATGCCCACGGCAACGGCCAATTGTACGGAGAACCCAGGGCCGCGGTTGAGATAGATTGCATCGACTGTCATGGATCCATCGCTGCCCGGGCGAATCTCAAGACTTCCAATTCCGCGGCGCCTACGCCAGGCACGGATCTGTCGCCGCTGCGCACACCGTTTGGCACGCGCCGCTTTGAATGGATCGCCGGCAAGCTGGTGCAGCGCTCCATGACGGAGGCCGACAAGGAATGGACCGTCTCTCAGGTCCTCGATTCCATTACGCCGGGTTCTTACAATTACAACGAGAAAGCGCGCTTCGCCAAGACCCTGCAGCGAGACGGCGTCACTTGGGGAACCCTTCCCGGAAGCCCCGAACGACTAGCCCATTCCAACGAACGCATGTCCTGCTATACCTGTCACACCTCCTGGATGACGAGTTGCTTCGGATGTCATCTCTCGATGAAGGCAAATGCCAAGCGGCCGTCGCTGCATTGGGAGGGGGATACCGACACACGCAACTTCACGACCTATAACTTCCAGGTGTTGCGCGACGATGTCTTTATGCTGGGCCTCGATAGTACCGTCAAGAAAAATAAGATCGTGCCTGTGCGTTCCTCGAGCGCGGTGCTCGTGAGCTCGCAAAACGCCAACCGGGAGTGGATCTATCATCAGCAGCAGACCATTTCGTCGGAAGGTTACAGTGGGCAGGCCTTCAACCCGCATTATCCGCACACCGTGCGCACTCATGAAACGCGCACATGTACCGACTGCCACGTTTCGAGCGACAATGACAACAACGCCTGGATGGCCCAACTGTTTCTCCAGGGAACCAACTTTGTAAACTTCTTCGGGCGCTACATTTACGTCGGCGAAGGCAAGCATGGCTTTCAAGCGGTAGCGGTAACCGAGCACGACGAGCCGCAAGCAGTCATCGGCAGTTATCTGCACAAATTGGCGTATCCCGAAAACTACGCCAAACACCAGCGTACGAAGCAACTGACGGAAGCCTACGGTCACGAAGGCAACATTCTGAGCGTGCAACTGCGGGGTGAATACCTGTACACCGCGAAGGGTACGGGCGGCGTGGAGGTGTACGATGTCGCCAATGTAGACAACAAGGCTAACTCCGAACGTATGATAACCGCGCCGGTATCGCCGTTGGGACAGCGGTTCCATGTGCCAACGAAGGATGCCCGGTGGGTTGCCTCACCGACGACTCTAGGAGTCGACCCCGCCCGGCGCCGCAACCCCGAAAATGAAGAGCAGCCTATCCATCTGCTGTACGCGTTTTTGTACGTGGCGGACGCGCAGGAAGGTTTGATTCTGATCAACGCCGCAACCCTGCTCGATGGCGACCCACGCAACAACTTCTTAAAGCGGAGCGTGGTCTTCAATCCGGATGGCATACTGGCCGGCGCGAATCACGTGGTCACCGCGGGCAATTACGCTTATGTCTCCTGTGACCGGGGCGTGGTAGTTATTGATATAGGCGATCCTCTGCATCCGAAAGTCGTTGCGACCCTGCCGCTGAAAGGCGCAGGGCACGTTGCCATTCAATTCCGCTACGCCTTTGTCTGCGATGCGGAGGGCCTCAAGATCATCGATATTACCGACGTCAAATCGCCGTTGGTCAAAGCCACCGTTCCATTGAATCAAGCGCTGGATGTCTATGTGGCGCGAACCTACGCGTATGTGGCGGCGGGGCGGGAAGGCATCGCGATTGTCGATGTCGAGCGGCCGGAAAATCCAGGCAAGCCGCGATTCTATAGTCGGGATGACCAACGCGAGCCTGTTTGCCTATGTGGCTGACGGAAAAAACGGCCTGCGTGTCCTGCAAATGACTTCGCCCGCGAAGACGCAGGGGCTCTGGGGGTTCAGTCCCGCGGTTGAACCGGAGCTGATCGCCACCTTCAAGACGAACGGCGAAGCGATCGCGTTGTCCAAAGGGCTCGATCGCGACAGGGCTGTGGATGAGAGTGGAAATCAGCTCAGCGTGTTTGGCCGGCGGGGCGCGCGCCCGCTAAACCTTCGCGAAATGCAGAAGCTTTATCTCCGCGACGGTAAGCTGTATACTGTGTCAAGCGAACCAACTCGCCAAGCGGCTCAAGCCACGCACATCAGCAAGCAACCACAGATGCACACAGATTCACACAGATAAGAATCCCGGTGCCTAGCGAGGCCCTCCCTAGCCCGCTTTAGCTATGCGCGGTGGACGCTGCGCCGGTTGTGACTTCGAGTTATCTAAGCCTGGTAAGGGTGTCGATCAAGTTCGGGCCGATGAAACTCCCCCATCCCGTCACCAAGTCGTAGTCAGTGACTGCGGAATACATGCCGTTGCTGCCACTGGAGACGTCATGGAAATTGCTGTCGTAAATCGATGCCAGACTAATTCGATAGATAGTCGGGTTGAGAAATCCAACCGTCGCTCCGCCGTTGGCCACAGCCTGTTGGTTTACCATCGCCGTGAAGCCGGCCCATTGCGGCGCAGCGTAGCTCGTGCCACCATTACCCCCACTGCACGAGCCGTCCCAACAGCTATATTGGTTGGTGTTCGCTTCCGCGGCGACATCCGGGATGTTGCGCAAGGTCGTCGACCCAAGGTTTGTTGCGTTGATCACGCCGGGGAGTTCCTGATAGCCGGGGATTGGAATGTTGTTCTTGGAAGGCATGCCGGCGCTGTACCTCCAGCCGGTCTCCGATTCCCAGGGGCCGCCTGCGCCGTTGGTCGTCAAGTCCGTGCCACCGACAGCGGTTACATAGGGATCGTCCGCCGGCCAGACAGAGTCGGCCGGAGTGCGGGAACCGTTGTCGCCGGTAGCCACGAACACACTCTGCCCCTGAACGGCCAACTCCTTGAAGATCGGGTCCAGGGTACTCTCGTTATCCGTCCAGCCCCAGGAACAGCTTAGCTGCTTGGATGTGTTATCGACCGCCATCTGGTTAAAGATCGAGACATCTTTGTTTCCCACGTAAACCACCACCTGGCTCAGGCCGGGGGCCATGGAGATGGACATCTCGATGTCCAAAACCTGTTCGCTATCGTCGCACTTTGAGGGCGGACAGGCCAGCGGCACTCCATTCAGCGACACACCGACAACGGGCACGTTCAGCGGCTGGTTCAGGTTTTGGAAGTAATTCTGGACATCGCTGATTTCATATCCGCCAAATTCAAATAACACGACCGACTGGCCGGCGCCTGTAAGAGGGCCCGAGCCGTAGTAAGCCGCTCGCATGTCGCTCCCGACAAATTGGCCGTGCGGACCGGAACCGGTTGCTTTACTGGATGCGCCCGGCGCTTCCGAAGACTTGATGTTCTTGGCATGTGGCAGGGTGAAGTTATCCAGACCGGAGATATGCAACACCGGAACTTCCAGGTCAAGCGTGGGCTCCCGGTCCGGCGCGTAGAATGTGCGATTCTCTGTCGGGTGCCGATAGACGCCCATGTTCACGTGTAGCGCCTTCGCAATGTTCGCCACTGGCCCTTCGACATCCACGACCAACCGATTGGCGAAGGTCTCGGTCACCACTAGGCCATGCGCCTCAGCGAAACGGACCACAGCATCATGATCGTCCCGGGCCGGGCCGAACCGCTGGGTAAACTCCCGCACACTGAGATACCGACGATAATTTGGACTCTGGGGATCGTAGATCTGCTGCAACAGTCGTCGAGATCAGCCTCGTTGCGCAGCGGTAAAGAAATTGCCAGGGTCATGTGCTCGGTGCCCGGAAGCCCTCCAACAGACGGTGTTTGCCCGTTGGCTACGGCCGGAGGCACGTGGGCCGTCAAGGTCAAGTGCTGCTCCGCCCGGACCGGCGCAGCAAAAAGCAGCACGCCCGCGCACAATGCCGAGGACAACCACTGCAATCTACCTATTCCTGACATCTTCTTCATTTGGCCATCTCCCAATTTGTTCGGTGACTTTCCGGCACGGTCAAAGGGACCGACGGTTTACGAGTCTAGCACAAATCTCGTTTTCCACCCATCGCGTATGGTACTGTTGCGGCTACCCGCGGCCACACTTCGGCCTGGGTCACGGCAACGGGAGCACAGATGAGGCGCTGCCGTCACATTGTACAAGTGGGCGCCGCCCTCAGGAATTGGGTTTGCGAAGGTGGCGATGCAACCAATAGATCCAAAGTCCAGCGGCAGCGGCGAGCGCAGGGTCGCGTGCCTCGTGCAGGCTGCTGTTCGAGAGCAGCCACAGGCATAGCAGCATCCCGGCAACTGCGACAACGACGCCGCCCGGCAAACGGAATCGGGCGGCGCTTTTTCGCGGCGCCGCAGGACCGGCAGTACGCCACAGGTGGCTAGATACGTCACCAGGCGCGCGAGCGCGCTCAGCGTAGCCAGACAGATAAACGTTCCCGGCAGTGTGAGGATAAGGATGAGCGCCAGCATCAGCACGGACTGCGGAAATCCGCCAAGTGTGCGGTGGTTTGTGTTAGCATACGCGACGCGATGGAAGGCTACCAGGTTCGCGCCCGCAATACGGCAACCGATTCCGAGAACCGGATTCACGACGACGCGACGGCGGCAGCCTATGGCTTCCGCGGAGGCCTGGTGCCGGGCATCACGGTATACGGCTATCTCACAGTGCCGGTAGTGCGGCGATTCGGCCGGGATTGGCTGCAGCGCGGAGGTTTGCGGGTGCGCTTCCTCCAGCCGGTTTACGAGGGCGAAGAAGTCGCCGTAGAGTGGGCCGGCGAAGGGGTGGCGGCACGCCGGCAGGACGGCACGGTTTGTGCGGAAGGCGAAGTGTTCTGGCCGCAAACGGCGCCGCCATCTCTCGCCGAATACCTTGAGTTGCCGCTGCCTGCGGAGCGCCCATCAGCATCGCCCGCGTCCCTGGCACCCGGCCGTATACTCGGCGCCGTGCGCACCACGCTGTCGCTACCGGACCACGCTTTTCTGGCTCAGCAGGACGAGGCTCTGCCTCTCTATCGGGAAGGCATGCTGCATCCGGCGGCCTTGCTCTCCCTATCCAACCAGGTATTGATCCAGAACGTGAAACTTGGACCCTGGATTCACGTTGCCAGCGAACTCCGCAATTTCAGCCTGGCGTTGGATGGAGACGATCTTGCGGCGCGCGGCAGAGTCGCCGAATGCTTCGAGCGCAAGGGACATCGGTTGGTCGTTCTGGAAGTCGCCGTGGTCGCAGGCGCAGCGCGACTTGTCCAACACGTGCGCCATACAGCGATCTACGAGCCCCGAAAAAACCGGTGATACCTTACGCCTGACATCAGGGCGGTGGCGACTACTCCCTTACGGTCGTGGCTCCGATCAGAGCCGCGCGCGTCAGCAAGCGGTTTTCCAATACGTGACCGCAAGCCGATTCCGCGAGAACTTCACCGCATCCCGCGCACTCTGTTCTGCACCCAGCTTGGCAGCCATGTCCCTCTTCAAAACCAAAAGTGCCGCCGTCTATGGCATCGACGCTTTTCTAATCGATGTCGAAGTCGATATGTATTCCTCAGGCTCGGCGCGCGACTCCCGCATGGTGGGGATGCCGGATACGGCGGTGCGCGAAAGCCGCGAGCGCATTAAGAGCGCCCTCATCAATTCCGGCTTCGGCTATCCGAACAAGACGGTCACCATCAACCTGGCGCCCGCGAACATACGCAAGGAGGGGGCCGGTTTCGATCTGCCCGTGGCGCTCGGCATCCTCGGCGCCATGGGAACAGTCCAGCGCCTCGACCATCACATCCTGTCGGGCGAGCTTTCGCTCGACGGCACCATCCGTCCGATTCGCGGCGCTTTGTCGATCGCGGTCTGCGCGCGCGCCGAGGGAATCCGCAATCTGATCCTGCCGGCGGAGAACGCCGCCGAGGCAGCCGTGGTGGAAGGCGTCCGGGTGTACGGCATTCGTCATCTGGCGGAAGTGGTGGCGTTGCTGTCGCGACCCGAGGAATTCGTGCCCGCCACCGCGAGCGCCAACGGGCATGCGGCGGAATCGCCCACCGCGCCCGACTTCCGCGAGGTGCGCGGCCAGGCGACGGCCAAGCGCGCCCTCGAAGTGGCGGCCGCCGGCGGCCACAACGTACTCATGATTGGCCCGCCGGGCTCCGGCAAAACCATGCTGGCGAAGCGGCTGGCCGGCATCCTGCCGCCGCTGACTTTCGAAGAGGCCATCGAGACCACCAAGATCCACAGCATTGCCGGATTGCTGCGCGGCGGCAGCGGTCTTCTGCATGCGCGCCCTTTTCGCGCTCCCCATCATTCGATCTCCGATGCCGGCCTGATTGGGGGCGGCCCGGGGATGCCGCGTCCGGGCGAGGTCAGCTTGGCGCACAATGGCGTGCTGTTTCTGGACGAATTTCCGGAGTTCCCGCGCGATGTGCTGGAGGCGCTGCGGCAGCCCATTGAGGACGGGGCCGTGACCGTCGCGCGCTCCACGATGACGGTCTGCTTCCCTTCCCGCTTCATGTTGGTCTCGGCGATGAATCCGTGCCTGTGCGGTTTCTACGGCGACGCTACGCGCGAGTGCCGCTGCACGCCGGCGATGATCCAGCGATACCTGGGCAAGATCAGCGGACCGCTGCTCGACCGCATCGACATACACGTGGAGGTCCCCGCCGTGCCTTATCAGGAGTTGCGGGGCAGCCCGTCCCTCGAATCTTCGGCCGAGATCCGCGTTCGCGTCGACCGTGCCCGCGCCCGGCAGCAGGCCCGCGGCGGCTGCTGCAATTCGCGCATGCCGGCGCGCTCGATCCGCAAGCAATGCACGCTCGACGAAGCTGGCGAGCGCACTCTGGAGATGGCGGTCCGCCGCCTGGGCCTTTCCGCCCGCGCGCATGACCGTATCCTCAAGGTCGCGCGCACCGTCGCGGACCTGGGCGAATCCGAAGCCGTGTCCGCCAAGCATATCGCCGAAGCGGTGCAGTATCGTAGCCTCGACCGGAATTATTGGAATTGAATATCCGCGAGGCCGCCGGACGCACTCGGCCGCCGCGCGCCTTTTCAGGGGGTTAATTCAAACACCGTACCCCAGCCGCCCGTCCCGCCATAAGCAGTCGTCCCGTAGAGTGCTCCGCTTTTCCCGACGATTACTCCGCTAGGGTTTGAACCATCGCTGCCGCCGGTAAAGCCATGGAGCACCGACCCGGTCCACTTGCCCGGCGTGGCCGGTGGTGTCAGCGAGAACACAAAACCGGGCCGAGCGCCGCCGGTGTTGCCGTAGAGCGTCCCGGTTCCGCCGAACACCCCGGCCAAACCGTCTGTTACCGTGCCCAGAACATCCGAACTGGGAAAGCTGTAGAGGATCGTTTTGGTCCAAGCCGAGTTAGGAGCCGCCGGCGACTTCAGCTCATAGACCGTGTACGGACCATAGCCCGGAGGAGCGTGCGGCGGGATGGCAAACGTCGTACCGTACAACCTCCCGTCTGCGCCAGCCACGAGACCCGAATTCGGCGACTCGCAGCACCCGAAGTTATAGAGAACGGAGTACGTCCAGCCACCTCCTGGCACCGGGGGCGTCAACTGAAACGCCGTGCCGTAAGCCTCAGTCCCGCCGTAGAGGGTCGTGCCATAGAGCGTTCCAGTTTGGCCCATGACCACACTCAACGGAGCGGCCCCATCTGTGCCGCCCAAGAATGTGTGAAGAATGTGCTCCGTCCAGGGCCCTCCTGCCGCGACCGGCGGCGCTAGCTGAAACACAATTCCACAGCCTCCATACAGCGGATCGTCCGGACAACTTGCCACACCTCCCGTAAAGGTGACGCCATAAATCGACCCATCCGGGCCAATGACTAAGCTCGAAGGATCCGAGCCGTCGGGCGATCCAGTGAAGATGTACGGAATAGTCAGGCTCCAAGCTCCGCCCGTCTGTGCCGGAGGCGCGAGTTCGTACACGATTCCGTTCGTGTAGGCGCTGCCCAGGGCGCCAAACAACTCGCCAGTCTTACTGGCAACCACGCCGGCCGGATCAGATTCGCCGTTCTCTCCCGTGAACTGATACAAGACGGTCTCGGTCCAGCCGCCGCCCAGCGCGACAGGCGTTAATTGGAAAATCGTGCCGCAACCGAGGCTGCACGCCGTCAAATTCCCGCCCCAGGCGGTTGTGCCGTAGAGCACGCCATCATTGCCAAAGGTCAAGCCGCTTGGCAACGATCCGTCGCCATTCTGGCCGGTGAAGCTGTGCAATGTAGTAAGGCTCGGAGGCGGAGCTTGCCCAGACAGCGACACGCCAAGCGCGAGCGTCATACCAAGGAGCGTAAACGCCTTCTTCATGAGTGTTCCCCTAAGCTAAGTGAAGTATACATCCAGGTCGTCGTCGAGTCCAAAAAGAGGAATTGAACACTAGAGAGGAAAGCCGGTGCGAGCACCGCCAAAAGTATGCCCTGTTTGGAATTCCAAGATCATGTGCGTCTGCCTTTGGGAACTTATTCCGATCGTGTAGCTCCCAGGTCAATATGCCGGTCCCGATAGCGTTTTTACCCTGTTCCCGATCGTGGGCATCTCAGCCGCTCCGCCACACGTCCGGCAGCTACCTCAGGGCATCCCTCTCCAGCGCATAACGGAGCCCGGCTATGCTGTCTGGCTGGAATAGCGGCCGCAGCGTCTACATTGCATTTTTCGCCGCCCTTATCTATCCTGCGATTATGGCCCCCCCGCCGAAACGCCCGTTTCTGCAGTTGGGCATTGTGGCGGTCCTGGCAGCCGTCCTGGTGCTGCTGGCGGTGCTCCAATACCGCTGGAGCCTCGAGATTAGCCGGGCCGAACGCGCGCGCATCGAAGCCAGCTTGAACACTTCGGTCCGCCAGTTCCGGCAGGAGTTCTATCGCGAGCTGGTTCAGGTGTCCACCGCTTTCCATAGCGAACCTGGCGCTGAACCGGACAGCTTCTGGTCTAGCTATGCCGAGCGCTATCAAACCTGGATCCGCACTGCGCCGCGCCCGGATTTGGTCGCGGATGTGTATGTCTGGCAGGCGGGCGCGGGCACGCATCCGCAACTGCGGTTGCTTCGTCCTGCAACCAACGAGTTTGAAGCGGTCGAGTGGCCGGCATCGTTCGGCGGCTTGCGGGCCAGGCTCGAAGATGAGATGCGCCGGCCTCCCGGACCTCCCGGCCCCGAGATGCGTTTATTCGCCTGGACCATGGAAGAGCAAATCCCCGCGCTCGTGCATGCCGTTTCCGATATCTCCAGGCCGCGCCGGCGACGTGCCGAGGGACCGGCCGCGCCGCCGCCGCGAATTCTGGGATTCGTCATTGTGGAACTGAACCGCACGGTGCTCGAACAACATCTGCTCGGCGAATTGGCCCAGCGTTACTTCGCCGGCCCGGAAGGGTTCATCTACAACGTCGCGGTCGTGAGCGGCGATCCCGCGGGCAGGCTGATCTATCGCTCCGATCCGCAACTGGCCAGCGCATCTCTGATTCCGTCCGATGCACGCGCGCCCCTTTTGGCGGGCACTCCCGAGGAATACCGCAGCATCGGCGGCGAGCCGCCCCCACGCCAGAGGCCCGGCAGGCCGCCTTCAGGCCGCGGCGGCGCCGCCAGAGGCGCGGGATTCACGCCCCGCTCGCGCGGCGCTGTCATTCTGCTTCCCGCCGCTGCAGAGCCCTGGCAATTACTGGTCAGACATCGCGGAGGCTCGCTCGAATCCGTCGTCGCCGCCGACCGCCGCCGCAATCTCTTTCTCAGCTTCGGCGTGCTCCTGCTGCTGGCCGTCGGCATGGCCCTGATCATTATTTCCGCCCAGCGCGCCCGCCGCCTGGCGCGGCTCCAGATGGAGTTCGTGGCCGGAGTCTCGCACGAGCTTCGCACACCGGTCGCCGTCATCTGTTCCGCGGCCGATAATCTGGCCGAAGGCTTCGTGGGCGCCAAGGATCAGGTCAGGGAATATGGCGCCGTCATCCGCAACGAGGGGCGCAGGCTGGCAGGCATGATCGAACAGATCCTGTACTTCGCCGCCGGTCAATCGGGGCGCACCACTTACGACCTCAAGCCCGTGCAAGTGTCCGAAGTGATCGCCGCCGCCGTGGCCAATCTTTCCGGGCTACCGGAGGCTGAGGGGTTCACCGCCGAACAAGAGATCGACCCCGATCTTCCGTTCGTCGTAGGCGATGCCGCGGCGTTGACGCGCTGCCTTCAGAACCTCATCTTCAACGCGCTGAAGTACGGAGGCGAGAGCCGCTGGGTGCGCGTGCGCGCCGGAAGGGCGGGCGCAGGCGATGCAGCCGCTGTACGCATCAGCGTGGAGGATCGCGGAATGGGAATCGACGCGGCGGACCTGCCGCACATCTTCGAGCCGTTCTACCGTGGCAAAGCCGCCCAGGCCGCCCAGATCCATGGGGCCGGTCTCGGCCTGAGCCTGGCCCGCGATATCGCCGAAGCCATGGGCGGGCGCCTCACGGCGGCCAGCGAGCCCGGCCGCGGCAGCACTTTCACGCTGGATCTGCCGGCAGCCGCGCCCGCCGCCGAGCCGTTGCCGCGCACCGCATAATCATGGAGCGCAGAATCCTGGTGGTAGAAGACGAGCCCGGTCTGGTGATGACCCTAGGCGACCGGCTGCGCAGCGAGGGCTACCATGTGGAAGCGGCTGCCGATGGGCAAGCCGGTCTGGAGTTGGCCTCCAGCGGCGGTTTCGATCTGATCCTCCTGGACGTCATGCTCCCTCGCAAAAACGGTATGGACGTCTGCCGCGATCTGCGCCAGCGGGGCATCTCCACACCCATCCTGATGCTCACTGCTCGCGGCCAAACCATGGATAAGGTAGTCGGACTGAAGATCGGCGCGGACGACTACCTGACCAAGCCGTTTGAGATGATGGAGCTGTTGGCCCGCGTGGAGGCTCTTCTGCGGCGCGCGCCGGCGTTCCCGGATTCCGGCGACATCTGCCAACTTGGATACATTCACGTCGACCTGCGGCGCACCGAAGTCTCGCGGCGTGGCAAACCGGTCACTCTCTCCGCCAAGGAATTTCAGCTCCTGCGATATCTGGTCGAGCACCGCGGAACCACGGTGTCGCGGGAGACCCTGCTCAGCGAAGTTTGGGGCTATGGCGGCGTCACGTCCAGCCGGACGGTGGACGTACACATCGCCTGGCTGCGCCAGAAGCTGGAAGACGATCCCAAGCAGCCGCAGTGGATTCTAACGGTGCATGGCTTGGGGTACAAGGTGGCGGGGTGACCCAGGCATAACCTCAACCCCCTTTCCGAACGTCGTAATATTGGAGTATCCTTCCGTTGACAACATGACAAAAATCACGTTTCTTCACTGCCTTGCGGTGTGCTCTTTAGCCGTTGGCATAGCCGCCGCGCAACAGCCCAGCCGGGCGTTGGGAGTTGTTCAGTCCATCGACCCCACCAACGGGCAAATCACCTTGAAAACCGATGCCGGCGCGTCGCTGAAGATCGTGCCGCAGAGCGGAGCCCGGTTTGTGCGGGTTCCGCCGGGAGAGACCAGCCTGGCAAAGGGCACACCGATCACGGCTGCCGATATCGACGCCGGCGACCGCCTGCTGGCGCGCGGCCAACTCTCCGACGACAAGAATTCGCTGGCGGCCACGCTGCTGGTCGTCATGACCAAAGCGGACCTCGCCAAGAAGCACGCAGCCGACCGGGCCGAGTGGCAGAAGCGCGGTGTCGGCGGCGTCGTCACGGCAGTCGATCCGGCGGCCAATACGGTGACCATCACCGCGCGCAGTGCGGAGGGCGCCAAGCCACTGACCATCGTGACTGACCCGAAGACCGTGGTGCGCCGCTATGCACCGGACTCGGTAAAGTTCGACGATGCCAAACCCAGCGCCGTGGCCGAGATCAAGCCAGGCGATCAGGTGCGGGCGTTGGGAGAGAAGAGCGCGGACGGGACCAGCTTTACGGCCGAAGAACTGGTTTCCGGATCGTTCCGCAATGTGGCCGCGACGGTGACCTCGATCGATCCCGCGACGGGCAGTGTGAAAGTGACCGATCTTGTCACCAAGAAACCGCTGGTGGTGCGCGTCAACAGCGATTCCACGATGCGCAAGCTTCCGGAGATGGTGGCGCGCGGGATCGCCACGCGCCTTAACGGCGGATCGGCCGGCGCGGCGCAGGGCGCTGGCGGAGGTGGATCGAGCAGTCCCGGCGGACAGTCTGGTTCCGGCGCGCAGCCGGGTGCAGGCGCGCAATCAAGTTCCGGCGCACAAGCAGGTTCCGGAGGACAACCTGGCGCGGGAGGTCCGCGCCGTTCCGGGGACCTGCAGCAAATGCTGGAGCGAATGCCTCCGCTGAAGCTCGAAGATCTGAAGCCCGGCGATGCCATCATCGTGACAAGCACGGAAGGCGCCGATCCGGGTCAGGTAACAGCCATCACCTTGCTGGCAGGCGTCGAGCCGATTCTCACGGCCACCCCTGCCAGCCGGCGCACATCGATGCTCGGCTCCTGGAATCTGGAGATGGATACGGGCGGCATGCAGTGACAGACGGCGAACTCAAGTTCGCGGTTGGCAGGCGAAAGCGCCTGCCCCACCCCTAATGCGGCAGTGGTTGGAAGATGGCGAATACGGCGCCTTGGGGATCCGCGACCACCGCCCAGCGGCCCACGTTCTCCATGGTAGTGGGCCCGTAGTAGATCTTGGCGCCAAGGGATTTGGCCTTTTCCGTCGAGGCGTCACAGTTGGAAGCCAATAGGTAGAGCAGCCAGTGCGGCGGGACGCCCGGCTGCAGGCCCGCCGGTGGGATGCCGCCGATAAAGGTCTCGCCATTCTTGATGTGCAGGTAGCCGGACGGGTCGTATGGGCCGGGCGTGATCTGCCAACCGAACAGATCCGCGTAGAACTGGCGTGCGCGCCCCGCGTCGGCCGTCATTAGATCGGCCCAGCACAGCGTTCCATCCACACCCGCGATGCCGATGCCTTGATTCTTGTTCGCCTGCCAGAGCGAGAACGTCGCGCCGGTTGGGTCCTGCACAACGGCCATGCGTCCCGCATCGAAGACATCGAATGGCTGCGCGACCACGTTACCGCCCGCCTGAGCCGCGCGGGCTGCGGCGTCGTCCGCACTGTTCACCGAGATGTAAAGCATCCAGTGCGGCGGCACTCCCGGCATGCGCTCGGGATTCAGCGTGTAGGCCGCGGAGGCATCGCGCCCCTCCAGCCGGAAGATGGTGTAGTAATCGTTCGGCCCCATGGGCATGTCGTTGGCATTCCAGCCAAACAGGGAGGCATAGAAGTGCTTGGCGGCGGCCTGATCCGTGGTCGCCAGTTCGATCCAGCAGAAGGCGCCGGCGGGATGTTTGTCGATGTTGGGCATGAGGAGAGTATACAACGGACCGCTTACAGCCAGAGCCGGACCGGGGGTCCGCCGAGGGGTCCGCCGCGGGCGAGGGAGCCCGCCCCACTCAATGGCTGTTCCGATCCAACATCTCGATCAGCGTGATGCAGAAGCTGCCGATCACGCCAGTGAGGAGCACGCGCTCCACCGCGTTTCCACCGCAAATCCGCAGCGAGTAGTCGGTACCCTCCACCACCGATGGCATGGACAGGCCGACCCCGCCGGGCAGCACGGACTTCAGATTGCCCGCCAGCATGTTGGCAAGTTCGCCGATCGTATCCCGGACGTCGTCGTCAATTACGAGCGGCGTGTCCACGCCCATGAAGCGGTGCGCGAGGTAGCATGCCTGTTGCCTAGTACACTCAATCAGCACAGCTCCGCGCCATTCGCCGGCGAAATAGACGGCCCCGGTGACCGGGTTCGCAGCGGGTGGCACTTGTGGTGTGGAGCAGAGCGCCTCAACGGGCTGAACCTCGATATCCATCATCGTCTGGAAGACCGATTCGACGATGTTTGCGAGGTCGGCGCGATAGGTGTTCAGAGGAAATCCAGTCTGCATCGTTCTCCTTTCAGGAAGCCTGATACAGCACGGTCTGGCCGAATATCTTTCGTTCGAAACAGTCCACCAGGTTCAGCGTGGTCTCGCTGGCGCCCAGCAGCAGATATCCTCCGCGGAACAGCGTACCGTGGATCTCGTCCAGGATTCGTCTCTTTGACTCGATGTCGAAATAGATCAAAACATTGCGGCAGAAGACCACATCGAACGGTCCGCGCGAACGCAAGCTCTGCCGGAGATCGATGCAACTGAACTCCACCATGCGGCGCACGTCGTCGTTCAACTGCCATTCGAGTCCGACCCGCTTGAAGTGCTTAATCAGGCAAGTGACGGGAAGGCCCCGGTTGACTTCGATTTGCAGGTACCTGCCGGTCCGCGCGCGCTCGACCATGCGGGAGGACAGGTCGGTGCCTTGAATGGTGATTCGCCAATCGCCGAGCCCCATCTCGATCAGCATCATGGCGAGGCTGTAAGCTTCCTGGCCGGAGGAGGAGGCGGCCGACCAGAAAATCATTCTGCGAGTGTCCTGGCGTTGCGCAACCAGCGCGGGGATGACGTTCGCTTTCAAAGCGTCGTATTGCGCCGAGTCGCGGAAGAAGTACGTCTCATTGGTGGTCATCGCCTCCACGACCTGCCGCTTTACGAGGGCATTGTTGGCGGTGGGCTTGAGCAATGCACAGAGATCGTTCAGCGATCCCAGGCGCATTTCGTGCACGATGGGCATGAGGCGGGCTTCCAGCAGATACCGCTTGTCGCCGTCGAGCACGATGCCGGACTCGCGATACACATAATCCTGCAAGAATTTGTAACTGTCTGTGTCTAACTCGGTGGACGGCATGGGATCAAGCTCCACCAATCTGCCGCAGGACTTCGGGGATGACGGCGTCGAGCGGCACCACGCAGTTCGCCAATCCGGCCGACACCACGGCGCCCGGCATGCCCCAAACTACGCTGGTAGCTTCGTCCTGCGCGATGATGTAAGCTCCGTTGGCGCGCAACACTTCGACGCCGCGCAGGCCATCCTGGCCCATGCCGGTCAGGATGGCGGAAACCACCGATCCGCCGTACACCTCACCAACGGAACGAAAAAGCACGTCCACTGCAGGCCGGCAGGAATTCTCCGGAGGCGACTGATCCAGGTTGATGACGGTGTCTCCGCCGTTGCGGGAGACCCGCATGTGGTAATCTCCGGGCGCGATCAGCACTCGGCCACTCTTTACCGGAGTGCCCTCGGCCGCCTCTTCGACTTTCAGGTCGGTGCCGGCCTGAAGGCGCTCGGCGAGGAACCGGGTAAACAATGGCGGCATGTGCTGCACGATAAGAACCGGCAGCGGGAAATTCGCGGGGAGCTGGGGGATGATAGCGCCCAGGGCGGTGGGTCCTCCGGTTGAAACACCGATAGCCAGTACGCGGGGCTGTCGCGCGGCACGCACCGCGGGTGTATCCGGCAGGCGCTGACTCCGCGCCACCACGGGCGATTTGACGGGCCGGGAGTCCTGCGCCATCAGGAAGAACTGCTTGATCTTCGGGATCAACTCTGTGCGCAGGCTGGCCATCGAGCGATCGAGCGATCCCACATTGGCCGCTTTGGCGACATAATCGTCGGCGCCCAGCGCCAGTGCCTCCAAGGTCAACGCCGCGCCGCGCTCGGTCAATGTGCTGAACATGACCACGCGCGGCCGGACACGGCTTTTCTCGATGCGGCGCAGCAGAGCCAGCCCATCCATCTCGGGCATTTCGATATCCAGCGTGATCACATCCGGGTTCAATTGAGAGATACGCTCCAGGGCGATGACGCCATTCGATGCTGCGCCCACAACTTCGAGGGCCGGGTCCTCGGAGAGCGCGTGGGAGACCAGCCGGCGTATGACCACCGAATCGTCGACTATGAGCACCCGAATGCGGTTGCCGGGCGGAATCGGCTTGCGGGAAATGGTGAGCATCGGCCCTCTAGGCGAGCAGCCCCAGCAGCCGCAGCTTATCTTCGATAATCTCCTTGGTGAAGGGTTTCATGACATATTCATTGGCCCCCGCTTCGAGGGCCTTGACCATCTGTTCGACCTCCGTTTCGGTAGTGACCATCATTACGGTGACAGGCGAGTAGCGGGGATCGGCGCGCAGTTGCTTTACAAAATCGAGCCCATTCATGCGGGGCATGTTCCAGTCCACCAGGATCAGGGAGATGCCTTCGCGCATGAGCGAGAGGGCCTCGGCGCCATCCGCAGCGCTGCAGACGTCATAACCCATCTCGGAGAGACTCCTGGACAGGATCATGCGGATAGCTCTTGAATCGTCGACGACCATCGCCCGCAGTGACATAGGGACCCCTGTAAAGGACACGAAAAAAATGGTTGGCAGGCGAAAGCGCCTGCCCCACCCGCCTGCCCCACGCGCCCGCCCCACCCGCCTAGAACGTGAACTTGGAAACCAGGCCTTGTAGCTGGGCGGCCATCCCGCTTAGCGCCTGGGCGGCCTTCTGCATGTCGCCGGCGCCCCTGGTGGTATTCTGCGCGGCTACCGCAACACCACCGATATTCTTGGCGATCTCTCCAGTGCCCTTGGCCGCCTCCCCTACGTTACGGCCGATTTCGTTGGTCGTAACCGTCTGCTCCTCCACGGCGGAGGCGATATTGTTGGAGATATCGTTGATCTGGTTGATGATCGTGCTGATTTCGGCGATGGCCTGCACGGCGCCCTTGGTGTCGCTTTGAATGGCGTCGATTTTCTGGCCGATCTCCTCGGTGGCTTTAGCCGTCTCTTTGGCGAGTTCTTTCACTTCGTTGGCGACCACGGCGAAGCCTTTGCCGGCCTCCCCGGCGCGCGCCGCTTCGATGGTGGCATTCAGCGCCAGCAGGTTGGTCTGTTGCGCGATGGATGTGATGACTTTGATGACCTTGCCGATCTCCACGCTGGATTCTCCCAGCTTAGCGATGGTGCTGTTGGTGGATTCGGCCACGCCTACCGCGGCCTTCGCCACCTTCGCGGATTCATTCGCGCTCTTGGAGATTTCGCGGATGGAGGTCTGCATCTGCTCGCTGCCGGTGGCGACCACCATTACGTTCTTGGAGACCTCCTCGCTGGCTGCCGAAACCACATTGGCCTGCGTGGCGGTTTCCTCGGCGTTGGAGGCCATCTGGTTGCTCACGGAGGTAAGCTCTTCGGCGGAAGACGCCAGGGCGGATGCCTGGTTCGCGGCCATCTTCAGCGGCTCGACCACGATGTCCAGAGTGCGGTTGAAACCCTCGACGATCTTGCGGAATTCGCCGCGATGTTTGCCCGCCTCAGCGCGGGTGGCCAGTTTCCCATTCACGGCTGCCTGGGCGAGCAGATTCACATCCTCGACGAGTCCTTGAATGTTGTTCTTCAGCAAGATGAGCCACTCATGAATCTGATCCTCGTTGGATGCCTTGTCCACGGCAGCGGTCATATCGCCATTGGCGATTTTGGTGACAAAGCCGATTAGATCCGTCAGCCAGTCGTGTACGCCGTTGATGGCGTTCTTCATCCTCTCGTGGTCGCCCTTGCAGGCGATATCGACTTTCTCGCGCAGGTTGCCGCCGCGAATCAACCGGAGCACGCGGTTGCCTTCGCCGATGGGCAACAGGATGGCGTCCAGCATGTCGTTGACGCCCTTCACGATGCCCGCGTAGGCGCCCTGGAACTGGTCCGGTTTGCCGCGTTCGGAGAGCTGCCCTTCGCGAGACGCCTCGGTCAGGCTGCCCAGTTCTTTCTGC
>JBEKUO010000016.1:0-26855 GCA_049514955.1 Bryobacteraceae bacterium
TGTGCAGGTGCTGCTGCGTTCCATGCGGATCGCCGGCATGGTCACGGTGCTCTCGCTGGCGTTGAGCTTCCCGCTCGCCTACTTTCTATCGTTCCACGCGCACGCCCGGAAGGACTTGCTCTATCAGCTTGTCATCATTCCGCTGTGGGTGAGTTACCTGGTGCGAGCTTATGCGTGGAAAACCATTCTGGGGAGCGATGGCGTGTTGAATACGCTGCTGCAATACACGGGCGTGGCGCGCCATCCGGTGGAGTTTCTGCTCTACAGTCCGTTTGCAGTGGTGCTCACCCTCACCCACATCTATACGCCGTTCGCGTTCCTGCCTATCTATGCTTCGCTCGAGCACATTCCGCGCAGCCTGGTGGAAGCCTCGGCGGACCTGGGTGCATCGGGGTTCCGCGTCTTTCGCACCGTGATCTTGCCGCTGGCAATGCCCGGTGTACTGGCCGGCGCCACGTTTGCGTTTGTGCTGAGCCTTGGCGATTTCCTGGCGCCGCTATTGCTGGGCGGACCGAGCGGCATCATGATTTCGAACGTGGTCGTCAGCCTGTTTGGCGCGGCCTATGACTGGCCGTTGGGCGCGGCGATTTCTCTCGCGATGCTGATGTTCGTAGTGTTGCTGCTGACGACCACCGAGCGTCTGGAAAAGAAGTGGAGCTTCCGATGAAGCGCGCCCCCTGGCTGCGGTTGCACGCGGTGCTGGTGTTCGCGTTCCTCTATCTCCCGATCGCCGTGCTGTGCGTCTATTCCTTCAATGGCGAAAGCGTGGGCGGTTTTCCGCCGCACGGTTGGACGCTGCGCTGGTATGGCATGCTGCTCGACGACGACGCGCTGCTGACCTCCGTGGGCAACAGCCTGATGGTGGCCGCCGCGGCCATGGTGGTGGCGCTCCTGCTGGGTTTTCCCGCCGCACTGGCGCTCGACCGCGCCTCCTTTCCAGGCAAGTGGGCCTTTCGCCGCCTGGTGCTTCTGCCGCTGATCCTGCCGGGAATCATCACGGGGCTCTCGCTGTTGATGCTCTTTGTTACTGCGGGCATGAAGCTCAGCCTGATCACGATCATGCTCGGGCACGGCACGGCGTTGATCTCGGTCGCAACCACCGAGATCTTCGCAGGCTTGCAGAAGCTGGACCGTGCACAGGAAGAAGCGTCGCTCGATCTCGGCGCCAGCCAGTGGCGGACTTTCTGGCGCGTCACGGTGCCGAACCTGCGGCTCTCCATCATCGGCGCGGGCCTGCTGATCTTCACGCTTTCCATGGACGAAATCGCGGTGAGCTTCTTCCTGATCGGTCGCGACAACACGCTGCCGCTGGAGATCTGGTCGCGCCTGCGGCGCGGCATTACGCCGGAAATCAACGCCATATCCGCGGCGATCTTCGCTTTCTCACTGCTAATGATCGTGCTGTGGTACAAGCTCCGTGCAGTTCAGACAGTCTCGCCCCCTGCGGCGGGAGAATAGAAGGTTATGCAATCGGATCGCAGAAACTTCATCAAATTCGTGGTGGCTGGATCGGTGGCTGCGGGGTGCCCGGTGGACTTGGCACTTCTAGCTGCGCCGCCAACCAGCCCGGCCGTCGATGGCGAGAACAACGAGATCTGTCACCAGGTACGCGACGGGCATCAGTTCTCGCGCCCGCCGGCTTCCGCGCGGCATGACATCGTGATCGTGGGCGGCGGCATGAGCGGTCTTTCCGCCGCGTGGTTCCTGCGCGATCAGGACTTCCTGCTGCTCGAAAAGGAGAGCCATTGGGGCGGCAATGCGTATCTCGAGGAGTATGCCGGGCAGGCTTTCGCGACAGGGTCCGCCTACACCTCGAAACACGAATCCGGGCCGCAGCAGTTGTGCAAGGAACTCGGGATCGAGCCGTTACCCATCGCCGATCCTGACGGACTCATCCTGAATCGCGAGTTCGTTCCGCACGCCTGGCGGGAAGGTCTCGACCACCTGCCTTATCCGAAGAGCGTGCGCGAGAGCTTCCGCAAATTCAAACAGGACATGCTGAAGGTCGATCTCATGCAGCGGGCGCGGGAGCTGGATGCGGTTCCTCTCACCACGCTCCTGAAGGACTATGCGCCGGAGTTGACGGCTTGGTGGAATACGTACGGTCCCTCCAACTGGGGCGCCGCGGCCGCTGATACTTCGGCGCTGGTGGGTCTGGGTGACTTTCAGGATTTCGCCGGCGAAGCGCCTGACGAACGCGAGACGTTCCCCGGAGGACTGGGTGCCATCAGCCAGAAGCTCGCTGAGCGCCTGAACGCGAGTCACGGCGACCGTATGTTTGGCGGCGCAACCACCGTCGCTGTGGAGCAGGGCAAGAGCGACGTCATAGTGACTTATGTGCACGAAGGCCAGGTGAAAGCGGTCGCGGCCAAAGCAGTCATCATGGCGGCGCCCAAATTCATCGCGCGCCGGCTGGTCGCGGGGCTGCCGCAGGCGCAGCAGGATGCCATGCACAAGATGCGCTATGCGCCTTATCCGGTGGTGAATGTCATTTTCAATTGGGACCCGAATAATAAGCCGGTGTTCAACGGCGGTTATGATACCTGGTGCCCGGGCAACACGTTCACGGACGTGATTGTAGCCGACTGGGTGATTCGCAATCTACCGATTTCAGGCCGAAAGAACAGCATCCTGACCTTCTATACGCCGCTACGCGAAGCCGATCGCGCCCGGCTACTCACCGAAGATGGCGCGCGCGACCTCGCCGCGAATGTCCTGCGCGATTGGCAGAAACTGCTGCCGGGACAAGATATCGATCCGATAGAGGTACATATCTATCGCCGCGGCCATCCCATGTTCATGGCCACGCCGGGCACTTACACGAAGCTGATCCCCGCCGCGCGGCAGCCGATGGAGCGCATCTTTTTTGCGAACACCGACTCGACCGGTCCCGTGTCGATGACCAGCGGCGCGATCGAGGCTTCGCGACGGGCGATCGGGGAGATGAAGCGCATGCTGGCACGTGGCGCAGGCACCCCGCCCCGCCGCGCTGACACTCCTGTCAGCGCAGACTAAGCTAAATACCCATCCGCAATCCCCAGCGCCGCATCCAGCGCTGCAACTCCCTCATCGATCTCCCGACGCTCAATAATCAACGGCGGCGCGATCACGAAATGACTGAGCCACGCATTGATGGCCACGCCGTTTTTCATCACGGCCGCCGCCACCTGATCGACCACCAGCGGCTTGCCGGCCATCTTGTCGCTCTTGGTGTTGAAGGGCTGTTTGGTTTTCCGATCCTTGACCAACTCGACACACCAGAACAGGCCGAGGCCCCGCACATCGCCGATCGACGGATGCTTGTCCTTCAGAGCGTTCAGCTTCTCGCCGAGGTATTCGCCCATCTGCCGCGCGCGCTCCACCAACCCCATGCGCTGGATCTCGTGTATGGCCGCTACGGCGGGCGCCAGCGTCATCGGATGCGCTTCATAAGTGTGTCCGTGAGCGAAGAAATGATCTTCGAAGAAGGCGGCGACCTTGGCCGTGGTGGCGCACAGTCCCAGCGGCACATAGGCCGATGTGATGCCCTTAGCGGTGACCAGAATATCGGGCTGCACGTCCCAGTGCTGAACGGCGAACCATTCGCCGGTGCGTCCCCATCCGGTCATGACTTCGTCGGCGATCAGCAGCACGCCGCGATCGTCGCAAATACGGCGCAGGCGCGGCATATATTCAGGCGGCGGAACGAGCACGCCGTTGGTCCCCACCACCGGTTCCACGATAACCGCGGCCACGTCGCTTTCGTTTTCGATCATATGGTCCAGGTAATCGGCGCACGCGATATCGCAGGCCGGATACTCATGCTTGATCGGGCAGCAGTAACAATTCACCTCGGGCGCGAAGATGAAGCCTTGCCCCTTGGCGCCCGGCTCGACCGCCCAGCGGCGCGGGTCTCCGGTAGCGCCGATCGAAGCCATCGTCGATCCGTGGTACGAACGGTAGCGGGAAATAATCTTGGTCTTGCCGGTATACATGCGTGCGATCTTGAACGCCGCTTCGTTGGCTTCCGTGCCGGAGGTGGTGAAGAAGAACTTCGTCAAGCCGCGCGGGAGAACATCCAGCAGCAGCCGGCTCAATTCGACACGCACATCGGTGGCATAGGCCGGCGCGATGTAGGGCAGCGTGCGGGCTTGCTCCTGGATCGCCCGGATCACCGCCTGATTCTTGTGGCCCAGGTTGACGCACATCAATTGGGCGGAGAAGTCCAGATAGCGCTTGCCATCGACATCGATGAAGTAGCAGCCTTCGGCATCGACTACGTGCAGCGGGTTCCAGCTCTTCTGAAAGCGCCACGTACCGTAATTCAGCTCACGGGTCCAGCGGACCACGTCCTGCGAGGAAAGAACTTCGGGCATGGATTGAAGCTGACATGGAAACCACCCGGTTGTCAAACTGCGCTATGCCGCGGATTCCGCGGGCGGCGGCTCGCCGGGAATTGCCGGACGCGCTGGGGGTATGCCCGCCGGAAATTGCCGGTTGCGCGGGCGCGGGCCGGACGTGGGCGGCCCTGCATCGATTGGCGGCGCTCCGGCTGCGTTAAAATCGCAGGCATGTCGTTCACGCTCGAATCCAAGACTGCGCTGGTCACCGGCGCCAGTAAAGGGGTGGGCAAAGGGATCGCGCTGGAGCTGGCGCGCTGCGGATGCGATATCGCCGTGAACTATAACAGCGACGCGCGCGGTGCCGAGGCTACCGCAGCGGAAGTGCGCGCGCTGGGCCGGCAGGCGTTCGTGGTGGCGGCAGACGTAGGCCTCGCGGCGGACGTGGAGCGCATGTTCGAAGAGGTGCTGCGGCCGTTCCCGCGCCTGCACATCCTGGTCAACAACGCCGGTATGCAAACCTGGAAGCCTCTCCTCGATCTGGAGGAAGCGGATTGGGACCGCGTGCTCCGTACCAACCTGAAAGGCTGCTTCCTTTGTACGCAGCGCGCCGGTCGGCACATGCGAGAGCATGGCGGCGGCAGCATCGTCAACATCGGGTCGGGCTGTAACAGGATTCCGTTCCCCAACCTCTCGAACTACACGGCCAGCAAAGGCGGCATTGAGATGTTCACGAAGTCGGCGGCCATCGAGCTGGCCAAGCACGGAATCCGGGTGAACTGCGTGGCGCCGGGCGCCATCGAGATCGAGCGCACCAAGCAGGAAGCGCCGGACTACGCGGCGACGTGGGCGTCGTTGACGCCGCTGGGACGCGTGGGCAATCCGCTGGATGTAGCCCGCGCGGTGGCGTTCCTGGCAAGCGAATCCGCGGACTTCATCACGGGGCAGACAGTGTTTGTGGATGGCGGGCTGTTCAGCCATCCGATCTGGCCGTATTGAGCCCGCGGTTTACCGGCGCTCCCCGACCACCACCACCATGTCCAGCACCTGCCATTGGCTGCGGTGGTCTACACGCAGCACTTCAAAACCGACGCTTCGCAGGATGTCGGCGAACTCCTGTGGCTCGTAAAGCCAGAAGCCCTCCCAATCCCTGGTCAGCGGACGAAGGCTGGTAGCGGAGCGGAAGCCGGCCGCTATGCGTCCGTGGCGTTTCAACACGCGCGCCACCTCGCGCAGACTCGCGCGCAGGTTCGGCCAATAATACAGGCTATTCACGGTGAGGACCTTATGGAATGTGCCGGCGCGAAACGGGAGATCCGCTACATCGCCCCACTCGACGCGCACGCGCGAATCCAAGCGTTTTTGCTGGATGAGGCGGGCCGCGGCATCCACCATCTCGCGAGAATAATCGACCCCGACGATTTTGCCGCGCGGCACTTTGCCGGCCATCGTCATCAGGGAGTAACCGCCGCCGAATCCGATATCCAGCACGGCGTCTTTCGGCTGCGGATCGAGCAGTTCGATAGTCCTGTCGACCAGCGGCGTATTCGCCAGGTTCAGAATCGGGCCCATGAACAGCGTGCCCCACAGGCCGGAAGGCTTCCCGAACTGCGACCGCAGGAGAGTGTCGACGTACATGCAAAACCCCCTATTCATATAATAGGACTCGCAAGTGTGGAATGTCAGGTGAATTTCCGGCTGGCGCAGACCGCCGATCCCCGATCGCTTGTATAATAACGTCAGCATGCAAGCGGAGAAATCCTGGCTGGATCATTTGCGGCGGCGCTTCGAGCGCTTCCTCTCTGGCCGGGCGCCCTCAGACCCGCTCTACCTCACCAATCGCACATGGAAGCAGAAGCTGCGGCTGGCGGCCGTGATCGGAGTGCCGGTTCTGGTTCTGGGCGCGCTGGTGATCGTCACATCTACGAATGGGCTCCATTTCGGCACCGTGAATCCTTACGAACACACGCTTGCCGAGGCTGCGCTGCCGGCGCCGAAACAGACGTCCGATCCCAAGCTGGCTCCCGCGGACCTGGAAGTGATCAATATCCGGATTGCGAAGGATATTAATCCGCCGGTCGTCACGGGGACGGTGCGCAACAACACGAGCCGGAAAATCAATTCGGCGGAAGTGACTTACTATCTCGCCGATAACAGCGGCAGCGTGATTGGAACGCAAACCACCAGTGTGCCAAACGTGGGACCGCATGACAGCGTGAGTTTCCAGGCGCCGCTGAAAATGGCGGAGGCGGGATACGTGCTCATGCGCGACGTGCGCGCCAACTGATACCGCTCAAAGCCCCTCGATGGAGCGTCTGCCTTTTCAAGCCACCCAGGCCGCCAGCGCTTACGAAAGCATCCGACCGTTGCCAGTCTCGGTTCTGCTGGATAACGTGCGCAGCATGTATAACGTCGGAGCGTTTTTTCGCACGGCGGATGCGGCGGGCGTGGAGAAGCTGTATCTGTGCGGCATCACCAGCCATCCGCCGAAGAAGGCGATCAGCAAGACGGCCTTGGGCGCCGAAGACCGCACGGCGTGGGAACACGACTGGGATCCGCTGCCGATCCTAGGCGGACTGCGCGGGCGTGGCTACGAGACCGCCGCGATCGAGACCACAACGCACGCCGTGGACCTGTTCGATTGGAAACCGCGCTTTCCGGTTTGTCTTGTGTTCGGGCACGAGGTGGAAGGCATACGGCCCGAAGTGGCGCGGCGGTGCGACACGCACGTGCGCATCCCGATGCTGGGCATCAAGCATTCGCTGAACGTGGCGACGGCCGGTGGCGTAGCGATCTACGAGTTGCTGCGGAAATACCGGGAGCTGTTCCGGTTGGCGGATAATAGCATGAGGCAACAGGTATGAAGCTCTGGCTACTGGGTTTCCTGACAATTGCGGCCTGGGCGCAGGACGTTCCGGTCCAGGGTTTGTCGCGCCAGGCCCGGGACACCCGGCAGCCGCACGTGATTTCCAAGACGGAGCCGGAATACAGCGAGGAAGCGCGGCGCGCCGGCGTCAACGCTACGGTCGTCCTGAGTCTGGCGGTCAACGAGAACGGCGAGCCAGAGGATGTACGGATCGAGCGCGGCGCCGGATTCGGCCTGGATGAGCAGGCGGTGCAGTGTATCCAGACGTGGCGTTTCGAGCCCGGAACCAAGGACGGGAAACCGTTCAAGGCTGCTATTCACGTCGAAGTCAGCTTTAGCCTGCTGGCGAAGGGCCGCCAGAACCAGCGGGCGAGTCTCACGTTTACTCTGCCTTCGGCCGCCGCGAGACCGGAACTTATCAAGGGCGCGATTCCGTCGAATCCGGATGCGGCGGGCGCTGCGCTCCTGCGGGTCCGTCTGACTGTCGGCCGGGACGGCAAGGCGAAGAACCTGGACATCCTCGAAACCACCGATCAAGATTGGGCCAATCAGGCGGTGCAGGAGATGAGAAAATGGCGGTTTCGCGTGGCAAAGTTGCCTGGCCAGGACGGTGAGATTCAAGGCCTTTTCGAGCTGAAGGTTGGCCATCCCAAGGCACCGCACAAGTGACCGTGGCGCACGCTTCAGCGCGGGGTGCCCTTTGGGCCGGGCGAACTTCAGTTCGCCGAATTTCGACCGTGGGCTGAAGCCCACGGCGGCACGCTGAAGCGTACGCCACAACCGAATCAGCGCTTACGGTCGGCCATCAACCGGTCCTGCCCCCGGAAGACTGCTATCGGCCTTGGATCATGCCCTGTTCGGGCCGTGCGGCGTGCGAATGGGAAGGCGATGCGGCCTTCATTGTGGGGGCGCCGGATTGACATTCGACTTTGTCGGGGCCAGCCGTGCCGCTGGCGCGTCTGGGCGAACGTCAACGGCCAGCGCGGAAATCCCAGCGTAGTGGCGCACGTTCCGCTATCTGCACTAAGCGGGGCCGGCCGGTCGCCCAAAACAAGTTTCCTAACTTTCCCCGCGGTGCCACGTATATAGCTATAAGCCGGCTTCCGGTAGAAGGTCTTCTGGAGTAGAATGGATTGATCATCATGGGAAAGAAATTACCAGAAGCAACGCAGACGGAGATCCTGCAAGGCACGCTGGATATGTTGATCCTACAGACGTTGGCGCTGGGAGCGGCCCACGGCCACACCATTGCGTACGCCATCGAGCGGCGTTCGGAAGACGTTCTACAGGTGGAGCACGGGTCGCTCTATCCGGCGCTGCACCGGCTGGAAGACCGCGGCTGGATTGCCTCGTTCTGGGGCACGTCGGAAAACAACCGTAAGGCGCGCTACTACCGGCTGACCGCTACCGGGCGGAATCAATTGAGCGAGGAGACCAGCCGCTGGGAGCGGGTAGTGCGGGCCGTGAACCAGGTGCTGCGGCCGGCCGAGGAGTGAAGCGCGCATGAGCTGGCGGCGGTTCGTAAAGCGGCGGTGGTGGGATGAGGAGCGCGCGCGAGAGATCGCGGCCTATCTCGAAACCGAGACCGCCGACAACATCGCCCGCGGCATGCTGCCCGCCGAAGCTGCCGCGGCGGCCCGCCGCAAGTTCGGCAATCCCGCATTAGTGCGCGAGGAGATCTACCACATGAATACCGTCGGCTGGCTCGAGAGCACCTGGCAGGACCTGCGCTACGGGGCGCGCCTGCTGCGCCTGAGCCCCGGATTCGCCTTGGTGGCTATCCTTTCACTGGCGCTCGGCATAGGGGCGAATACCGCGATCTTTCAATTGCTGGACGCTGTCCGGTTGCGCAGCCTGCCGGTCGAAAGGCCGCAGGAACTGGCCGAGGTGAAGATCGCGGGCGGCAACCACGGCATGGGCCTCAATCAGCAGTTTGGAGAATTAACGCGGCCGCTTTGGCAGGAGATTCGCGGCCACCAGCAGGCCTTCTCTGGGATTTTCGCGTGGAGCGTGAACCAGAGGTACATAGGCCGGGGTAGCGAGATGCGGCACTTCAACCAGCTCTTGGTGAGCGGCAATTTCTTTCGCGTACTGGGAGTTCGGCCGTGGCGCGGGCGGCTGCTTCTACCCGAAGATGAAGGCGCTTGTCCCACGTCGGCGGCAGTGGCGAGTTACGCATATTGGCAGAGTGAATTGGGCGGCCGGGACCTGGCGTCCGGTATCAAACTGGTGGCGGACAACGATCTCGTCCAAATTGTCGGAGTGACGCCGCCGGAGTTCTTCGGCATGGCGGTAGGCGAACGTTTCGATATTGCGCGTCCATTTTGCCAGCCGAAGGACGGATTGCGGCGCGACATTTTCGAGGTGTCGGTGATGGGGCGCCTTCGGCCTGGTTGGACGCTCCAACGCGCGTCCGCGGAAATGGATGCGCTCAGCCCCGGCGTTTTCGAAGCCACTGTACCGCCGGGGCGCGACGCGCGTTCGGATGAGACTTACAAACGCTTTCGGCTGGCTGCGTATCCTGCCGCGGGGGGAGTCAGCGCGCTGCGTGAGACTTATGACCAGTCGTTATGGCTGCTGCTCGGGATTACGGGCCTGGTGCTGCTGATCGCCTGCGCCAACCTGGCCCACCTGATGCTGGCGCGGGCAAGCACACGCGAGCGGGAAATTGCAGTGCGGCTGGCGCTGGGGGCGTCGCGCAGCCGGCTGTTCCGGCAGTTACTGGCGGAAAGCGCTCTGCTGGCGGCGATGGGCGCGGCACTGGGGATCGCCCTCGCGCAGACTCTGAGCCGCGTCCTGGTCTGGTCGATGTCGCCGGAAGGCGCGGGGGTGACTCTGCAGATGGCCAACGACTGGCGGGTGCTTCTGTTCACAGGCGCCGTGGCAATTTTGACCTGCGTGGTATTCGGCGTAGCGCCCGCGTTGCGCGCCACCAACTCGCAGCCCGCCGCCGCGATGAAGGCAGGCGGCCGCGGCATGACCGCGGGCCGGGAACGGTTCTCGTTGCAGCGCCTGATGGTCGTCACGCAGATCTCGGTTTCGCTGGTGCTGCTGGTGGGCGCGTTGCTGTTTGTGCGCAGCTTTCGCAACCTGATGACCTTCGATCCGGGAATGCGGGAAAGCGGCGTCACGTTCGCGTTCCTGGGATTCTGGCAGTCCCATTTGGCGCCCGAGCGTTGGCCGGAGTTCCAGCGCCAGTTGCTAGAGGAAGTGCAAGCGACCCCGGGGATACTGAGCGCCGCAACCACCACGAATGTCCCGTTGTGGGGCGGCAGTTGGCAGCATGGCGTGCGCATCGGCCCGGCGGAAGGGAATTCCAAGTTCACCTGGGTGAGTCCGGACTACTTCGCGACGATGGGCATTCCCGTTGTCAGGGGCCGCGGGCTTAACCGGAACGACACCGCGGCATCCGGGCGGGTGGCGGTGGTGAACCAGACTTTCGTCCGCCGTTTCCTGGGTAGGGCCAATCCGCTCGGGCAAACGCTGCGCACCAGTCCAGAGCCGGACTATCCTTCCACGGTTTATGAAATCGTGGGCGTAATCCCCGACACGAAGTACGACGATCTACGCGGCGAGACGCCGCCGATGACCTTCGCACCCGCGGCACAGTTTCCGGCGCAGGGCCCATGGACCGTAGTGATGTTCCATTCGGACATGCCGCCGGCAGCCGCCATAGCGGCCGTCAAACGCAGGATTGCGGCAAAGCATCCCGACGTCATCGCGGAGTTGGCCGACTTTCAGAAGGGGATTCGCGACAGGCTGCTTCAGGAGCGCATGATGGCGATTCTGTCGGGATTCTTCGGGATGTTAGCCGCAGCGCTGGCGATGGTTGGGCTGTATGGCGTGATTTCCTATGTGGTGGAGCGGCGGCGCAACGAGATCGGAATCCGGCTGGCGCTGGGTGCGCAACGGCGGCAAGTGGTCGGCATGGTGATGCGCGAAGCGGGCGGGTTGGTGGCCATCGGCGTTATCGTGGGGACGGCACTGGCGCTGATTGGCGGACGCGGCGCGAGTGCGCTGCTGTTCGGGTTGAGGGCGTCTGATCCGCTGACGCTGGTCGCGGCGGGAATGCTGCTGGCGGTCGTCGCGGGGCTGGCTAGCTTCGTACCAGCGCGGCGGGCCGCCAGGTTGGACCCGATGGTGGCGCTGCGATGGGAATAGATAGGCGAGCAGGGCTCGCCAACATCGACACGGGGCGATGCGGCGATCCTAAGGCGAGCAGGGCTCGCCTGCGCGGGCAAGAGTGCCCGCGCGGCAGGCAGGAGTGCCTGCGCCACGGCCGAAGCCCATGCCGCTGATGCAGATTACGCTCGCCGCGGTGCGATCGAACTTTAGCCGCACGATGCTCAACTTCGCTGGGTCGATCGCGAACGCGGACAGCGGCGCGCGCACGGTCTGGAAGACCGGCTCCCAATCTTTCTCGTAAGCCCAGCCCTCGATCGGATCGAGCTTGGTGAACTTTTCTTTCAGCGGCGGCGGGATGGCGGCGAAGCGGCTCACTGGCGCTGTGGCGGTCACGCCGTCGCTCGTGACCAGCTCGATGGTGAAGTCCGGCGATTCGCGGTCCTTCTTTTTCGATTTGTCCGGCTCCTTCTTTTTCTCGTCCTTCTTTTTGCCGGGCAACGGCGCATCTTCATCCAGCGCTGCAATGGATAGTTCTAGGGTGGAAGCGCCGCCCAACTGCCATCGCGCAGCGGCGCCCTGCGGCAGCGTGATGGTGTAAGCCGGCGTCGGCGAGCTCTGAGGCGCGGCTTTGCCCCGGTTCCATCCCAGAAAGACGCCGTTATAGTCCCGATCGCCGCCTCGCCACGGGATGCGGCCCTCGCGCCAGACCGAAAGCTTTTCGCCCGCCATACGCCCGCCCGGCGCCGTCGTCGTGGTGATGTCGGCATCCTCTTCGAAAGATGCGAGCGGGACGTACGACGCGTCCTGGTAGCGATTGAGGTAAATCGTGTCCGGCAGCCAGGCGCGCCCCACGCGCCAATCCTGAAAAAATGGCAGGTATTCGCGGCGGCCTTTGAGCGTGGCTTCGAGAAACGCGGCGATGTACGTCTTGGAGATGCGCCGCTGCTCCTCGCCCGGCATCAGCGGTTTGAGATTCAAGAACCAGCTCAAGGGCTCGCCGGCATCGGTGCGGCCCCAACCGGTGTTGAACTGGCCGTGATTGGCGCGGTACGCGTAAATCTCCGCCTTGAACCAGGGACCGGGCTGCGTGTATCGCACATGGTCCCATTGGCGGCTGCCCATGAACGACGAGACATCCGCATCGTGCGCGCCTTGCAGAGTCAGGTAGCTCACGTCCTCGATCCGGCGGTGCTGCCCAGCCGGCTTGTACTGGCCGTCCGCCGGCGCGATCGCCACTACCGCCTGGATCGCGAAGCCGTAATCGAAGCGGATGTCCGCGTTATCCGGGTAATACTGCATCCGATTGAACAATGCCGCTGTGGCCGCGGCTTCGCCGCCCCGCGAATGCCCCATCAGCGCGATGTGCGCCAGATCCACTTTGCCGCGGAAGGGATTGCCCGCTGCCTGGTTCCATTCGCGCCAGAGCTTCAGGTGTTCCAGCAACATCCAGCCGCGCACGGGCTGCTGCTTGGGAGGATCGTGAAAAAGGCCGCTATTCAAGAAGTTCTCATCGATGGATGCCAGGATAAAGCCGCGGCTGGCCAGCAACTCGCCCAGGTACGCGTAGCCTGGATCGGAGAATTCCGCCATATCGTGGTTGCCGTGCACGATCAGCGCCAGCGGAAAAGGCCCGTCGCCATCCGGATACCAGACGCGGGCGTTGAGCGGCAGCTTGTCGAGATCGAATCCCCAATACTTCTCCCGCGCCCAGCGCTTCCAGCCTTGGAAGTCTTTGAAGAAGTCGGAGGCATCCACCGTGCGGGTCTTGATCGCCACGGAGGAGCCGTATTCCGGCCGCCGTATGTCGGTGCCCGAACCGTAGAACAGCTTGTTGACGCGATACGGGCCGTTCTCCGCGGGGTTCGCCGCCTCCAACCGGGCGGGCATGGAACCGGCCGGCGGCTTCCAGGAGACGATCTTCTCCATCGAGCCGTCATGCACAAACAGCCACACGAGACCAAAGTTGGATGCCACGGCGAGCAGGCAGAGCAACGCGGTAACGATCTTCTTGCTTAGCGCCGCTTGAGCGAAACGGCCGCCCACGAAGGTGGCGATGGTGGCGCCCAGGAATCCTTCGGCTAGTCCGATGAAGATCGCCATTGGAACGCCGAGCTGCGGCGGCCCCCAGATGAACATCACCATGGCGCAGGAGCCGATCATCATACCGGTGGCCATACGGGGCAGTCGTCGCGCGATGGTCAGCAGGAGGGCCACCGCGAGGGCCACCAAGGGAATCAGCAGGGCGGCAAAAACGAAGGCAAACGCGAAGTCGAAGGCGTAGCCGAATCCGGTCCGGGCATACAGCCCGGCGATAACCGTGCACACGGCGGCCGCGGCGAGCGTTCCCCACACCGCGCCTCGCCGTGCTTCCTGTCCCGGACGGATCTGCCTCCATTGCCGGGCGCACCAACCCAGTCCCTTTCGCCACGAGCCTCTCACGCGTTCGCGAAGCGGCGGGCCCGGTGGGACGGGGTCGGGTGAGACGGTTTCCGGCATGATTGCCAATGTTAATTAAACCACGCCGTATTAGCACCCACGGCGCGGAGGTGGTGTATACTGGTCGGGATTCGGGCAAAAGCCCCGATACATTCTTTCTTGAAAGCGGAGGGTTACGAATGATAACAAAACGACTTGGAATTTTGGGAGCGATCGCCATACTGCCTGCATTCGCGCAGGTTTCGAGCGCGCCGGCTTCCATGGAAAAAATAGCACCCCGGCAGCACCGGCCGATTAAAGATCGGGTGGAGCACGGAGACGGTACGAGTACCAGTTCCAACTGGAGTGGTTACGCGGTGCTCGGGACCTCGTTCACCTCGGCCAAAGCTTCCTGGACTGTGCCAACAGCCACCTGCAGTTCGGGAGACCAATACGCAGCGTTTTGGGTGGGCCTCGATGGATACTCTTCCAGCACCGTTGAGCAGACCGGTACGGACTCCGACTGCGACGGGAAAAATCCGAGTTATTACGCCTGGTATGAGTTTTACCCGCATCCGTCGTTCGAAATCAGCAGCCTGACGATCAAGCCGGGCGACCACATGTCGGCAAGCGTGGTTTACAACGGCTCGGAGTTCACCATCACAATCGAGGACGTGACTACGGGCAAGTCTTACACCAAGAGCTCGACGGTCAGGGGTGCGAAGCGGTCGTCGGCCGAATGGATTGCCGAGGCGCCCTGCTGCACTTCCGGCGGCGGCATCTTGCCCCTCGCCGATTTCGGCACGGTGCTTTTCGGCGAAGACAGCACGGGGGTAAGCGGCACTAATTTCGCGGTTGATAGCACCACGAGCGGCCCAATCGGAGCGTTCCCGAGCATCGAAGAAATTACGATGGAAACGAGTGGAAAGGTAAAGGAGGCCACCCCGTCGGGGCTGTCCGGCGACGGAACAAGCTTCTCGGTAACCTGGAACTCTAAATAGCCGGTCGAAAACTAACTCGTACTTGAGCGCGGTGAGCGGATCCATCCGTGTGGCTCGCCGCGCCGGATACCAGCTTGCCAGCATGGCGGCGATCAGCCATGCCATGCTGGCGGCTGCGAACGTGGGATCGAAGGGGCTTAAGCCGTCGATTGGCGGCAAGGTCGAAATCCTGCCGACGGGTGTGGCATGCGGCGGACTCCGCTCGCTGCGCCCGGCAATGGCGCCCGGCTCTTAAGGGTATCCCGGCAGGCTCAGAGCCCGCGCTATGGGCTGCGGCCCGCAAGTGCGCCTCACTCCGCCACTACAGGACCCTCGCCGCGCGATAATTCGGCCAGGATGGTTTCGCGGCGGCGGTGCGCGGCGTGTACGGCCGAATCCAACGCCATCGCGTAGATCGCGGCGCCCAGCCCCGCCGCCAATGCCAGGATGGCCCAAAAGGCAAGCTGGCTCTTGAAGGCGTAGCGCGCCAGGTAAGCCAGCAAGACCGGCAGCAGCGCGATCGGATAAAGAAAAAACAGCAGCCCCTGCGTCCGGCGCGCCGCGCCGCCCGCCGAAACCCTTTGTGGATTCATGATGCGCGGGTAATATACGGAGCTCAGATTTCCCAGGCCCAACAGATAGAGCGCGGCGATCGCGGTGACCAGAAAAGCCTCGGCGATCTTGGCCGGCGAAATCCCCATGCGCAGCAAAGTCGAGGCGGCCGCCACCGCCGCGATCTCCAGGAAGATAAAGATAGCCGCGGCGATGTTCTTCGCGGCGAGCGCCCGGGAGATCGCCACCGGTGCCGAGAAGTAGACCTGTACCGCGGAGCGATCGAACCCGAACGAATTCCAGTAAGTCACTTGGCCGAGCAGGGTCAGGGCGTACAAGCTCACCACTACCAGAAAATTCTCGAAGAGAGCGGAATGCGCCGGGCGGCCCCGCAGCGCCATCGGCAGCCAGACGATCAGTCCAAAGGTGAAGCCCATGATAAAGACCAGGCGGAAGCGCGGCGTCCGGCTGAGCGTGCGTAGTTCCTTCTCTACGATGGCGCCCAGCGGATCGGGCAAGACCAGCGACGGCAGGCGGTACAGGCGCTCCGTCCAGGAAGGCTCTTTGGCGCCCGCAGCCGTGGCCTGGGCTTCCTCTACGTCGTAGCGCAGGCTGTGCACGAACTGCCACCGGCCGAACGCATACGCCAATGCCGTCCACACCGCGAGCACGGCCGCGCCGGAGCCCAGGTGCGCCCCGAGCAGCCAATTCGCCGTAGACACCCACGGCCAGAAGGGATTGCGGCTTGCGGAGAATAGCTGCCGGAAGTGCCGCATGGGAACGCCGCTGATGGCCAGCAATTGCGGAAGGGAACTGACGAGGACTAGCAGGAGGACGACCACTTCGCGGATGTGCCTGCGCCCCAGCAGGCGCTCCAACAGGCTGCGCAGGCCGGCCGAGAGCAGCAGATTGAACGCGACGAATAACGCCATCGCGGGAAGCACGCGCGGCAGCGATCTCCACGCGCCGAATGCCGGATTGCGAAGCAGGCCGGCGGACGCGCCCGCCAGGACGAGCAACATCTCCGCACAGGTGGTGATCCGCAGCATGACCTCGACCGAAAACAAAGCGCGCCGCGGCACCGGGTAGACCAACAGCTTCCGCAAGTCGAGCGAAGCTCCCATCGTGGCCGATGCCAGGGGCGCCAACTGCCAATAAGCGAACACCCCCAGCAGCCCGAAGGGCAGTCCGGCCTGGATTTTCTCCCGCAACTGTGCGGATCGAGTGAGTTCCTCGGCCACCACTGCAAGAAACGCCCAAAAGCCGTACCAAATAATGCCGGTGAGCAGCGAGAACGCGGCGCCGCGCCGGCTGGATGCCAAGCGGAAGGTACGCATGCTGAGCCACTGCGCGCGCAGGATCGCCCGGATCATTTGAGCCACTCCAGCTCGTGGAATTCGCGATCCGCGCCCACCAGCCGCACGAAAACGTCTTCGAGCGATTCTGTTCCGCCGCGTAGCTCGTCCATGGAGCCTTCCCGGACTACCTTGCCCTTGTCGATGATGGCGACGCGGTCGCACAGCCGCTCGACGACTTCCAGCACGTGAGAGGTGAGGAAGATGGTGGCTCCACGGCGTACCTGGTCCGCCAGGATATCCTTCATGAGCCGGGCGCCGACGGCATCCACACCCTCGAACGGCTCGTCCATCAGGAACAAATCCGGGTGATGGATCAGCGACGCAGCCATGGCCACGCGCTTGCGCATACCCTTGGAATACTCGGCGATGAGCTTGCGATTCTCAAGCAATTCGAAGAGATCCAACAGCGACCGGGAGCGTTCCCGGGCTACCGGGCGCGCCAGCCCGTACATGCGCCCCACGAATTCCAGGAATTCCGCGCCGGTCAGACGGTCGAAGAGCAGCGATTCGTCCGGCACCAGGCCGATGCGCTTCTTGATCTCCAGTTCCTGTTCCGGCAGGCGCATGCCGAGCAACTCGATGGAGCCGGAGGAGGGCGGGATCAAGCCGGTCAGCATGCGGATGGTGGTGGACTTGCCCGCGCCGTTGGGTCCCAGGAATCCGAAGAAGCAGCCGCGCGGCACCACCAGGTTCAGCCCATCCACGGCGGCGTTGTCGCCGTACAGCTTGCGCAGGTCGTGGACGGCAATCGCCGGAGCGGCATCGAGCATGCAGATACCATGGTAGCGGCGGAGATGGCCCGAGGGCTACAGCACGCCCGTCTACCTGCTACCATCTCCAGAAGGAGGGTTTTCATGCAAGACTTTGCAACCAGGCAAACTACCAGACTGTTTTCTTTGATGCTGTTGACATTGGCTGTTGGACTGATCCAGGCCCAGGCCAAGCCGAACTTGAGCGGCACTTGGGTGCTGAACGTGGGCAAGAGCGATTTCGGGCCCATGCCGGCGCCCGACAGCGAGACCCACAAGATCACACACGCGGATCCCGACCTGAAGGTAAACGTCGCTCAGAAAGGTCAGATGGGCGATGTGAGCTACGATGAGGCCTTCAACACTGAAGGCAAGGAGATGACCAACAACGTTGCGGGGAATGAATTCAAGAGCACCGCGAAGTGGGACGGCGACGACCTGACCGTCGACACCAAGGGATCGTTCAACGGAACCGACTTCACCGCCAAGGATCGTTGGACGGTTTCCGCGGACGGAAAGACCCTGACGGTCACGCGGCACATTACCAGCGCCATGGGCGAGATGGACATGAAGGAATTGTTCGAGAAGCAATAGCGCATCGCAGCGAGTCGCCTGCGGCTATTCACGAAGGAGGATATTCATGCGCAGCTTCACAACCAGGGAAATCGGCAAATTATTTGGCTTGATACTTCTGGCTCTGGCCTTTGGACTCGTACAGGCCCAGGCCAAGCCCAATTTCAGCGGGACTTGGAAATTGAACGCGGCGAAAAGCGAATTCGGACCCATGCCGGCGCCCGACAGCCGGACGGATAAAATCACCCATGCGGATCCGAGTTTGAAGGATACCGTTACGCAGAGCGGCCAACAGGGGGAGACGACCTCCGACCTGAGCTATTCGACGGACGGCAAGGAAACCACCAACACGATCCGCGGCAACGAGCTCAAGAGCACCGTCAAATGGGACGGGGATGAGCTGGTGATCGACAATAAGGGCTCGTTTAACGGGCAGGACGTGACCTTATCCGATCGCTGGTCGCTTTCCGAGGATGGCAAGACGATCACCATCAAGCGGCACGCCGTCAGCCCGATGGGCGAGATGGATCAGAAGATTCTGCTGGAGAAACAGTAGGGTAAAGCGGCATGACGACAAGTGAAATCCGGAGAGTGTCTCTGATGTTTTTGACTCTGGCCATTGGATCGACGCAGGCCCAGACCAAGTCCGATTTCAATGGGACTTGGAAGATGGACGCGGCGAAAAGCGAATTCGGGTCTGGGCCCGCGCCCCAGAGCAGGACAGACAGAATCAACTATGCCGACCCGAACTTGAAGGACACCATCACCCAGAACCTCAATGGGAACGAAACCACCTATGACATGAACTACACCACCGATGGCAAGGAGTGCGACAACAAAGTCCGCAACAACCGGGTCAAAAGCACAGCCCGGTGGGAAGGCGAGGAATTGGTGGTCGACAGCAAGGTTTTTGCCATACGCGAACAAAACATGAAAGACCGCTGGTCGGTGTCCGCGGACGGCAAGACGCTCACGCTGCAACGGCACATGACCGGCGCCTTTAACACCGAACAAAAGATTGTATTTGAGAAGCAGTGAGGCGGGCGAGTCCGCAGTAGAAGCGCTTCCTCACATCAGCCGCTTGATGGTTCCCGGGGCGCGCTCCAGAATCGCGCGTGCTCCGCGCATCGATTCCGGCACCTCTCATCTCTTTCCTGGCAACGGCAAGATGAGATGCCGCGCCGTATTGCCCAGGGCGACGAAGCCATGATGGCGATAGAAGTTTTCCGTCTGTTCGTCCTTCGCATCCACGACAAGCGCGTAAATAGCGATCTCGGACCGGGTGGCCCTGTCTACCGCATCCCATAGCAGGGCGCCTCCGAGTCTAAGGCCATGGTAGGCAAGATCCACGGCAAGGCGCCCCAGGCGTGCGACCGGAACGGAGGGATAGCGCGGCAGACGCTTGGCAAGTGGAGCCGGCATTTCCGCTAGGAGGACGCCACCCGCCGCCAGCGTGTAGAATCCCGCATTTCTGTCCGTAGCTATCTCGCGGGCCACAAAACAGGCGGTGGCGCGCCGGCGCACATCCTGGCCGACCTGGTGTTGAAAATATCGATCAAGCGCATCGACCCCGCAGGTAAACGTTGTGCGATCGTGGCTCGGCGCAAGCGGTTCAACGTTGAAGGAACCCATCATCGCGATGAAGCGATCAAGCGGGCATGGGCCCTCTTCGCGCGCTTCAGGGCGGGCGCTGCGGCGGGCGGCTTCAGAAGCAACTCGACAAAGCGCTGCTGGTCTTCGAGGGATAACCGGATGAACTGAGATTCATCGATTGTCCGGTGCGCAACCTCCTGGGCGGCGGTGACCACGAAATCGCTGATACTGCGGCCCTGCAGTGCCGCGGCGCGCTTCACAACCCGCAGCGCATCGGGCGCGATGCGGGCTTCGATGCGCGCGGTGCGGTTTCCTTCCTGGGGCATGGCTCAGGATCTCCTCACAAGATATATTGTACGGGATTCCGCCGGACAGCTCAAACCGACAGACGGCATTCCGGCCGATCCCGGAAGGCATTCGCAAAGGCTCCTCACATGCGCCCCTTAATGCCTGCCTCGAGCGAAATCTGGTGGGCCTCCAGGATGCTTCCGGTGGCGCGCTCCAGGGCCGCGCGCGCCTTCACGTAGGCGCTCTTAGCGGCGACTTCGGTGGATTTGGCCTGCGCCAGCAGGCTGACATACTGGATCACGAAAAAGCTGGTGGAAGCGCCCACCTCGTACTTCATCTGTTCCGCCTCCAACGATTCCTGCTGGTACTTTCTGGCCTGCACGGCAGCTTCATAGGAAGCGCGCGCGCGCCGCATGGCGATCAGCGCGTCTTCCACTTCCAGACGCGCCTCATTCTGTAACTGGCGCAGGCGGACCTGCTGCTGGCGAATCTGCAATTCATCGCGCGCCAGATCGGCCTCGGCGACCCGGTTGCGAATCGGCAGGGTTACCTGCACGCCGATGCCGTAGGTGGGGTATTTGCGGGCAAACAGTTGATCGAGCACGGTGCCGTAGCCGCCGGCGAAAGTGCTGTCCGGCACGGGCGCGAGCGGGTTCACGGTGCCGGCCAAACCGTTGTTCTGGACCGCGCCGACCAGGTCCACCTCGGGCAACAAAGCGTTGCGGGACCCCTTCAGGCCGATCTGGGAGTTCTCGATCTGCAGATTGGCCTGGCCGAGATCGGGGCGGGTGGCCAACGCTTCGGAGAACAAATCCTGCAGCGGACGGATTTCCTCCTTCTCGGGAATGTCGAGCGCGTCGGTGGGGATGATGGTGGCAGCTTGCACCTCCGCATCCGCATTGCCGGTTCGCGTGAGCAAATTCTTCAGAATCGCTTGTTGTTCCTCGAGCAGGCCGCGCGAGTTAATCAGGTCCTGGCGGGTGGAGAAGACCTGCGCGTTGGCGCGGGTCATCTCGACGGGGGCCAGCGTGCCTTCTTCCACTTGCGCCTTGGTGTCGGAGTACAGCTTCTCGGCCGCCGCGACGGTCTCCTGCTTCACTTTCACGTCTTCATAAAGCGCCACGAAGTCGGTGTACAGGCGAATGACGCCATAAACCGTGGCGATCAGTTGCTGGTGAAAGAGCAGGGTGGTGATCTTCCGCTGATTGTCGGCGATGCGGATGAAGCGGCGGTTGAGCGAAGGTCCGAACCCGCGCAGAAGGGGCTGCGTCACCGTAAGGCCGAGACTGGAACCGGTGTACGGGTTGTAGTTGGTGTACAACGAATTCAGCGACTGGTGGGTGTTGTCGAACCCCAGGTTGACTTGGGCGCCGCTACTAAAAGCCTGCACCAAGCCGGCATTTGCATTGAATCCACTGGTGACCAGGGAGGGGATGCCATAGGATTGAATGTCGGTTTGCGGCGCGGTCTGGTGCGCCCAGTTCAAAAGGCCGACTGCCGACGGATCGAAGACCGGAACGGCCGTTCCGGTCGATTGCGGAATCGTACCTTGGATCGAGAGATTGGTCAGGGGCTCTCCAAGCGCTCCCAGTTCCAGCGCATCGGTCGCAACCGCGCTACCGGCGGCGGTGACGCTGGTGGAGGAGGCGGGGTTCGTCACCACGGGGCTGAGGGGACCGCCGACCCCGGTGGGCGCCTCCGCGACCAGAAACAGAACGCCGCGCAGCAAACCGCCGCCTTTGGCGCGGAGCAGATCGGTATCGGCGATCGGGAAGCTCAGGCGGTCCAGTGCCACGTCGAGATTATTCTCGATGGCGAGCGCCAGCGCGTCGGCTTGCGAGAGGTAGAGGTTCCCGGCGCGGATCAGGTCGTGGACGCGGGGGGAGTTCTGGAAGTCGACCGGGGGAGACTGGCACAGCATCGGAGCCGCGCAGAGAAGAAAGACGATTTGCGCGGAGAGGAGTCTCCGCGGGGCAGGCGTGCGTGCCTGCGCCACGTTGCGTATTTTATTCATGATGAAAGCGCTCAGGCCGGGCGCTTTTTTTCCCGCAGCGGCACGGGATTCACTTTGGCGCCCTCCTGCACCGTGTCGCCGGGATTCACCACCACCTGCTGCCCGGCTTCCAGCCCGGAGAGAACTTCAATTTTATCTCCAAAGTCGCGGCCCAACTGAAGCTGATGGAAGTGCACGATGCCATCGGTCCCTACCACGGCCGCCTGACTTCCGCTGCTCCGCACCACCAGGGTATCGCCCGGTATCAGCAGAGGCGCATTCGGGCGCGGCGTCGTCAGGTCCACCTGCGTGTACATGCCGGGGAGCAGTGCGCCATCGGCATTGGGCACCTGCACCTCGGTGAGCAGCGTGCGCGTGGCGGGATCGAGCGCATTTGCTGTGCGGGTCACCGTGCCCACGAACTGCCGGCCGAGGTCGGGGACCACCAGGCGGGCAATCTGGCCCGTATGCACCGATGCGGCGTCCGACTGCGGCACGTTCACGTAAGTACGCAGACGATCCGTTTGAGCGATCCGGAACAGGAGCGTGCTGGCTTCGCTGACCAGCGCCCCGACATCCACGTTGCGCACCGTAATCACGCCGGCAAACGGCGCGGTGACGCTCTTGTAGCCCTGCAATTCCCTAAGCCGGCGAAGGTTGGCCTCGACCGCCGCGATATTGCTGCGGGCCGCTGAAACGGCTTTCCCGAGCGCCTCTACGTTGGCTTGCGCGGCCGCATATTGCGCCTGGTAGGTATCGTTATCCTGGCGCGATACCACGCCCTTCGCCACCAGGTTCTTCCACCGGTCCGCGGTCACCTTTGCGAGTTGTTCGTTGGCTCTTCCTTGTTGCAGGTTGGCGCTGGCCTGTTCCAGCGCGGCGCCCGCCTGTTCCACGGCCGCCTGCGCTTGGTGCACCTGCTGATCCAGCTCCGGCGCTTCGATTTCAGCAAGCAACTGGCCGGCATTCACGCGGTCGCCAATATCCACGTACCGGCGCTGAATATATCCGCTGGCGCGGGCCAGGACGGGCGCTTCTGTCACCGGTTGAATGCTGCCGGGCAGAATCAGCGTGCTACTTGCCGCGGATCGTTCCACGCCAACCACGGTGACCGTAGGCACCGCCCGCGACTCCGCATCCGCTTCCGCCACTAGCATGGCCTCCCGGCGGCGATGCGGAATGTACCCGGTGGCGAAGCCGATGGCAATCAAAGCCGCCAGGAACAACGCCATCAGCCACAGGGTGCGGCGCGCGGGAGCGGCCGGCGCACGGGACTCGGGTGAGGCTTGGAGAAGCCGCTGCTGCTCCTCTAGCTTGCGTTTCAACTCCTCGATCTCGGCGCGTAGGTGCGATTCGGTATCTTCCACTGTCTCGAATCCCTCTCGGGGAGAACTGTATCTATTTTACCGTCGAGCGCCGGGGACTTGCGCCGCGGCCCCTTCAGCCCAGCATAATTTCGCCGGCGACATCTTCCCGCTCCTCCTCGGCGATTCTCCGATCGAAATCGACCGGCGGCTTCTTCTTGAGCAAGCTGTAGACAATCGGAACCACGAACAGCGTGGTGACCGTGGCCAGCACCAGCCCGCCAATCACCGCGCGTCCCAGCGGCGCGTTCTGCTCGCCTCCCTCGCCGAGACCCAGGGCCATGGGCAGCATGCCGATGATCATGGCGAGGGCCGTCATCAGCACGGGGCGGATGCGAGTATGCCCGGCCGATAGCGCCGCCGAGCGGGCATCCAGACCTTCGGCGCGCTCATCGTTGGCGAAGACCACCATCAGGATACTATTGGCGGTGGCCACCCCGATGCACATGATAGTCCCCATCAGCGACGGCACGCTGAAGCTGGTCTGGGTGAGGAACAGCATCCAAACGATGCCGGCCAGCGCGCCGGGGATCGCCATCAGGATGATGAAGGGATCCAGCCACGATTGGAAATTGACTGCCATCAGCAAGTAGACCAGAACCACCGCAAAGATCATGCCCATGCCGAGCCGGTAGAAAGATGTCTCCATGGTGCGCACTTGGCCGCGCAGGTCGAAACTGGTGCCCCGCGGAAGCTTACCCGAGAATTCCTGCATGATCTTTTCGACCGCGGAACCGACGCTGCCCAGGTCCTGCCGGTCCACATTAGCGTAGACATCGAAGACGGGCTGCACGTTGTAATGGTTGATGATCTCGGGCGACACGCCGCGCTCGACGCTCGCCAGGTTTGCGAGAAGCTGTGGGCCGCCCGCCATTGCGCCCGGATTGCCGTACGCCAGCGAGTTCTGATTGGGGCTGTTGCCGACCGCCGAATCCGAGGCCCCCGCCGTGCCGGCGAGCGATGTCGCGGTAGTGCTGAGGACGCCGGCGATGGGCGCGGAGATCGGTGTCCGCATCAACGCGGCGACCGAATCCATGCGGTATTGGGGCGTTTGCACCGCCAGGAAATAGTTGACGCCGTTCGACCAGTTCAACCATTCGTTGGGCGCCACCTGGCCGCTGGAACTGAGCGAGATCAGCAGACTGTTCGACACGTCGCGCTGCTGCAGCCCCAGTTGGCCGGCCTTGCTGCGATCCACGTTGATGCGGAGTTCCGGATAATCCACGATCTGGTGGATGTGCACGTCGGCGGCTCCCGGAATATGAGAGATGCGCTCCGCCAAAGCCTCGGCGATCTGGTAATTCCGCGGATCCCGGCCGACCACCTGCAAGTCGATAGGCGCGGGCAGGCCGAAGTTCAAAATCTGATTGGTGATGTTGGCCGGCTCGAAGAAGATGCCCACATCGGGAAACTTCTGATGCAGGCGATTGCGCAGTTTGACGGTATACTCCGCGGTGGGACCATGGTCGTCGGGCTTGAGGGAGATCAGGATATCGCCGTCGCCGGTACCGAGCGTGCTGATATCGCCGAAGGCCAAATTGAAGCCGCCGAACGGGATGCCAATATTGTCGATAATCGTGTCGATTTCGTGCGCCGGAATGACGCGCCGAATCTCATCGTCGATTTTGGAAAAGAGAACTTCGGTCTCTTCGAGGCGCGTGCCGGTGGGCGCCATCGCATGCAGGCGCATCTGGCCGGAATCCACGTCCGGAAAGAAATCCCGTCCCGTGAAGACCGCCAGCACGAGCGAAGCGGCTATAAAGATGCCGAAGCCCGCCAACACCGGCGCGCGGCGGTCGAGCGCCCAGTGCAACAGCCCGGTGTACGACGACCGCATCATCTCAAAGCGCCGGTTGAAGAGATAATGAACGCGCCAGATCAATCCTTTCCCGGCTGCCGATTCGCCATGCGCACCGAGGGCGTAGAGTTTCACCTCGGGCTTGAGCATAAAGTGCACCATGTTGGGAATCAGGGTTCGCGACAACAGGTAGGAAGCCAGCATGGCAAAGACCACCGCCAGGGCCAGCGGCGTGAAAAGATATTTGGCCGCGCCCGTCAGGAGGAGTACCGGCACAAAGACGATGCAGATGGAAAGCGTGGAAACGAAGGCCGGCGCGGCGATCTGCTGCGCGCCATCCAATACCGCGCGCACCAGCGGCTTCTTCATCGCCATGTTGCGGTGCGTATTCTCGAGTTCGACGGTGGCATCATCCACCAGAATGCCGACGGCCAGCGCCATGCCTCCCAGGGTCATGACGTTGATGGTTTCGCCGAGCAGGCTCAAAATGGCCAGCGATGTCAGGATGGAGAGCGGAATGGAAATGCATACGATGATGGTGCTGCGCCAACTGCCCAGGAACAGCAGGATCATCATGGCCGTCAGAAATGCGGCGATGGTGGCTTCGCGAACCACGCCATTGATAGACGCGCGCACAAACAGGGATTGATCGAATAGCTGGCGGACGTGCAACTCCGACGGCAGTCCGGCCAGGATCGCGGGAAGGCGGGCCTTCACCGCGTTCACGATCGCGAGCGTGGACGCCCGGCCATTGCGCAACACGGTCATGAGGGTTCCACGCGTGCCGTTGGTGCGCACGATGCTGGTTTGCACGGCATATCCGTCGCGGACCTGCGCCACATCCTTGATGTATACCGTGGCGCCATTGACTACCCTGATGGGCATGTCATTCAGTTGGTCGAGCACCCTGGGGCTGCTATTGACCTTGATCTGGTAATCGATCTTCCCGATCTTGGCGTCGCCGGCGGGCAGGATGATGCTCTGCGCGCTCACGGCGTTGGAGACATCGGTGGCCGAGATGCCTTTGGCGTAAAGCTGGTCCGGAATCAGGTCTACCATGATCTCGCGGAACTTGCCGCCGTAAGGCGTCGGCACCGCGGCGCCCTGCACGGTCGCCAACTGGGTGCGGATGAAGTTGAGGCCGAGATCGAAAATATCCTGTTCGCTGAGAGTCCTGCTTTCCAGAGCCAACTGCAGGATCGGTACGCTGGAGGCGTCGTATTTGACGATGTTGGGCGGGGTGGTCCCAGGCGGGAAGATGCGCAGGAGCGTTTGCGAAATAGCCGTGATCTGGGCCAGGGCCATGTCGATCTTGACGTTCGGCTGGAAGTAAACGCGGATCACCGAGACGCCGGAGTAGGACTGCGATTCGATGTGCTCGATATCGTTGACCGTAGTGGTCATCGACCGTTCGAAGATGGTGACCATGCGCTTTTCCATCTCCTCCGGCGACAGGCCCTGGTAGGACCATACGATGCTAACTACCGGGATATCGATGTACGGGAAGATGTCGACGGGCATTGTGACGATGGCCGTCCCGCCGAGAATGGCGATGAGTACGGCCATCACGACGAAGGTATAGGGGCGCCGCAGCGCAAGCCTGACGATCCACATACGGACGAGGGGGCATCCCCAATTTTGGGAAAACCTGGTGTTTTATGAGATGACGTTAGGGGGGCGGAGGATGTTACCTTTTTGCCGAGAACCAGCCGTCTTCCGCGCCACTAAGACAATGAAATGCCGACGAATCGGCGGCTGGCCCCACGAGACCGATGCAGGAATATGACATAGCCCTCAAGCTGCTGTTGCAGGGGTCGGCCAAGCTTACTGTGCGCGAGTTGATCGGCGGCCCGGTTGAGAAGTGGCTGGACATCGAACTGCC